>JBJMSU010000248.1:0-16811 GCA_045801465.1 Xanthobacteraceae bacterium
CAAAGAAAATTCCGCGAGTTCCAGCAAAGTCGTATTGAAGCCTTAGGCTTAGGCAAATTTTAAGTCGCGGCGCGTACATTGATAACCGTGAGTTCAGTGGTTGAGAGTTTGTGAGTACGCCATGACAGAACCCCATCGCCCGAGGGTAAAATACGTCATCGGGCCTGACGGCAGTCCCCTAACGATTGCGGATCTGCCCGCGCCCGGAACCAAACGGTGGGTCATTCGCCGTAAAGCCGAAGTCGTCGCCGCAGTCCGAGGCGGCCTGCTCTCCCTTGAGGAGGCCTGCAGCCGTTACACCCTGACCGTCGACGAATTCCTCTCCTGGCAGTTTTCGATCGATCAGCATGGGTTGGCGGGACTGCGCACCACCCGCATCCAGCAATATCGCCAATAACTTCCGCAAAAGCGGCGGCGTTCGAATAAAATCGGCCTCCTGTTGCGAGGCCGATTTTTTCTGTCCGAATTTTGGCCGCAGCACTTAACCCTCGTTAACCATATCGAAACCATCCCGTAGGCAATAATTGCCCAGTCGGCCTTTGGGCCGAATCTTAGGGGCGGTTGGTTTGCAGGGTCTCGTAAGCTTCCTGAAAGATCTGGGTGCTTCGCGGTTACTGGCGATGATCGCCGTGACAACCGCGCTCACGAGCTTCTTCGGCTTCGTCATCCTGCGCGTCACCACGCCGCAGATGACCACCCTCTTCACCGAACTCAGCATTGAGGATTCCTCGGCCATCATCAAGGACCTGGAACGACAGGCCATTCCCTACGAGCTGCGCAACGACGGCGCCGCGATCATGGTGCCCAAGGACAAGGTGACCCGGCTGCGGATGAAGCTTGCCGAGGGTGGCCTGCCCAAGGGCGGTGGCGTCGGTTATGAGATTTTCGATAAGTCCGATGCTCTCGGGACCACCAGCTTCGTCCAGAATATCAATCATTTGCGCGCGCTGGAGGGCGAACTTGCCCGAACCATTCACGCCATCGATCGGATCCAGGCGGCGAGAGTCCATCTGGTGTTACCCGAACGGCCGCTGTTCTCGCGCGAAGCGCCGCAGCCCTCGGCCTCGATCGTCGTCCGCGTGCGCGGCGCGCTTGAACCCCAGCAGATCAGGGCCATCCGTCACCTGGTCGCCTCCGCCGTCAACGGCCTGAAGCCGCAGCGGGTATCGATCGTCGACGAAGCCGGCCAATTGCTCGCCGACGGTGCCAGCAACGATGCCGACAACACCATCGCGGACGAGCGCCGGGCCGGGTTCGAGAAGCGGATGCGCAATCAGGTCGAAGCGATCGTGTCCTCGGTGGTGGGCGCCGGCCGGGCCCGCGTCCAGCTCTCGGCCGACTTCGACTACAACAAAATTACCCAGACCTCGGATCGCTTCGATCCCGAAGGCCGGGTGCTGCGCTCAAGCCAGACCCGCGAAGAATCGTCTGCGACTGCCGACAATACCGGACAGGTCACGGTCAACAACGAGCTGCCGGGAAATCAGAACAGGGACACCACGACCGCGGCACGCGATCAGAGCAAGAAAACCGAAGAAACCAACAACTACGAAATTTCCCGCACCACCAAGACCGAAGTCACCGAGGCCGGACGGGTTAACCGCATCTCGGTCGCTGTACTGGTAGACGGCAGCTATACCAAGAATGACAAAGGCGAGATGGTGTATCAGGAGCGCGGCAAAGAGCAGCTCGACCGAATTGCCGCATTAGTCCGCTCGTCGATCGGCTTCGACCAGAAGCGCGGCGACCAGGTAGAGGTCGTCAACCTCAAATTCGCCGAAGCGCCGGCGGTCCCTCCGGTCGCCGAGCCGGCCGGACTGCTTGGCATGCTGCAGTTCACCAAAGATGACGTGATGTACGTGATCGAGCTCGGCGTGATGATGCTGCTGAGCTTGGTGGTGGTGTTCATGGTGATCCGTCCGCTGGTCAAGCGCATCCTCGCCGCCGAAGAGGTCGCCTCCCTTAGGAATGCGGAGCCGGCGCTGAGCAATGAATCCACCGGTCAGAATCTCGTTCCCGGTCCGAACGCGACCGCGCAGATGATCGACGTCGCCCAGGTTCAGGGCCAGGTCCATGCCCAGTCGGTGCATCGGGTGGGTGAACTGGCCGAGCGAAACCCGAACGAAACCGCTTCCATTGTTCGTCAATGGCTCAACGAACAGCCCGCGTGATCTGATATGGCCGTACCCCAAATCACAAACGTCAACGATATCACCAGCGTGATCTCCTCGCTGGCGGCGCGTCAAAGCTCGCGCCCTAAAGGTCCGGCGCTGAGCGGCCCAAGGCGCGCTGCGATCTTGATGCTGGCGCTGGGAGAGCAATATGGCGGCAAGGTCTGGTCGCTGCTGGATGATGACGAAGTGCGCGAACTATCGATGGTTATGTCGACGCTCGGCACGGTCGAGGCTGACGTGGTGGAAGACCTGCTGCTGGAATTCGTCTCGCGGATGTCGGCGTCCGGGGCTCTCATGGGGACCTTCGATGGCACCGAGCGGCTGTTGCAGCTGTACCTCACTCCCGAGCGCGTCAGCGGCATCATGGACGAGATTCGAGGACCGGCCGGTCGCAACATGTGGGAGAAACTTTCCAACGTGCAGGAAGAAGTACTCGCCAACTATCTGAAAAATGAATATCCGCAGACCATCGCCGTGGTGCTGTCGAAGTTGAAGCCGGAGCACGCCGCCCGCGTGCTCGCGATCCTGCCCGAGGACATGGCGCTCGATGTCGTCAATCGCATGCTGAGGATGGAGGCGGTACAGAAAGAAGTGATCGAGCGCGTCGAGCAGACGCTGCGCACCGAATTCATGTCGAACCTGTCGCAAACGCGTCGCCGCGACGCGCACGAGGTGATGGCGGAAATCTTCAACAACTTCGACCGCCAGACCGAGACGCGCTTCCTCACCGCCCTCGAGGAACAGAACCGCGAGAGCGCCGAGCGCATCAAGACGCTGATGTTCACGTTCGACGACCTGATCAAGCTCGATTCCGCCTCGGCGCAGACGCTGATGCGCAACATCGACAAGAGCAAGCTGGCGATCGCGCTGAAGGGTGCCGCCGACATCGTGCGCCAGTTCTTCTTGAGCAACATGTCGACGCGCGCCGCCAAGATGCTGGTCGAAGACATGCAGGCGATGGGCCCGGTCCGCCTGCGCGACGTCGACGAAGCACAGGCGCTGCTGGTCAATCTGGCCAAGGATCTCGCCGCCCGCGGCGAGATCCTGATCACCAAGAGCCGCGCTGACGAAGAGCTGGTCTATTGATGATGCCGATGCCGCGTATTGAGCGGAATTTCCCACGAGCCGTGCACGCGTCGGGCGCGGGCGCCGGAGCACGAGCATGAGCGCCCCGGCGAAGTTCCTGTTCAACGTCGATTTCGGCAGCGGCCGCGATCAGCCGACCGAGCAGGCGATATCGCAAGCCGCGCTGCAGCTTGCCGTGGCGGAAGCCGAAGCGCGCGGCCACCGCACCGGCTATGCCGCCGCCCGGGCCGATATCGCCGCCGAATCCGAGCGCCGCACGGCCGCCGCGCTCGAACAGATTGCCGGGGCGCTGGCGGCGCTCACCAGCGGCTTGCACCAGATCGAGCAGCGCCTCGAGGCGGAAGCGGTCGAGGTCGCGCATGCGGTGGGAGCGAAGCTTGCATCCGAGCTGATCTCGCGCGAGCCGTTCGCCGAGATTGCGGCGCTTGCCGCCCACTGCTTCGACCACGTCATCGGCGCTCCGCACGTGGTCGTGCGCATCAACGATGCGCTCTACGCCGATGCCCACGAGCGGCTCGCGGAGATCGCACGGTTGCGGGGATTCGACGGCCGGGTCGTGGTGCTGGCCGAGCCCGACGTCGCGCTCGGGGATTGCCGCATCGAATGGGCCGACGGAGGCCTCAACCGCGACCGCGCCAAGGCCCAGGCGGCCATCAACGAGGCCGTCGCCGCCTATGTGGCGGTGCGCCGGCCGGTCGATCCTGATGTCTCACGGAGGCACGCGTCATGAGTGACGACAACGCGAAGGTTTCGCTGCCGAACCTCGATGGGGACAGCGCCAAGGCCCTGCAGGATGCGCCGTTCCTGCCGCAGGACGTCGATCCCAGCAGGACGGCCGCGGATCTCGAGGCGGTGTTCGACGTCCCGGTCCAGGTGTCGGCCGTGCTCGGCCGTGCCCGCATGGAAGTCGGCGACCTGTTGAAGCTTGGACCCGGCACCGTGCTCGAGCTCGACCGCAAGGTCGGCGAGTCGATCGACATCTACGTCAACAACCGGCTGGTCGCGCGCGGCGAGGTCGTGCTGGTCGAGGAGAAGCTCGGCGTCACCATGACTGAAATCATCAAGCAGGAACGCAACTGATGCTGCTGCACATTCGCAGGCCGGTGCGTCCCGAGCCTCGGCCGCTGCGCGAGCGGACGGCGTGCGATCCGGCGGCGCGCCCGACCGACATATGGCTGACGGTACGCCATAAGCGGACCCGTCCGGCTGCACCGGTAGCGGGCAAGACATCCCGAACACCGCACGCGCTGCCGTCGTCGCCGCGCAAGTAACAGGAGGGTTTCAACATGCGTCTTTTGATCGTCGGCACGTTGCACGGCCAGCTGACCCTTGCGACCAAGCTCGCCATGGACAAGGGCGCGAGCGTCACCCACGCCGAGAACGCGGAGCAGGCGCTCAGGGTGCTGCGCGCCGGGCGCGGCGCCGACCTCCTGATGGTGGACGTGGCGATCGACATCCGTCGCCTGCTGGAGGACCTGGAAGCCGAACGCATCCATGTGCCGATCGTCGCCTGCGGCACCGGCACCGATGCGCGCGCCGCGGTCGCCGCTATTCATGCCGGCGCCAAGGAATACATCCCGCTGCCGCCCGATCCGGAGCTGATCGCAGCCGTGCTCGCGGCCGTCGCCGACGATACGCGCGAGCTGATCTACCGCGACGAAGCGATGGCGCGGGTGGTCAAGCTGGCGCAACAGATCGCGCCTTCGGAGGCCTCCGTCCTGATCACCGGCGAATCCGGCACCGGCAAGGAGGTGATCGCGCGCTACGTTCACGCCAAGTCGAACCGGGCACGCAAGCCGTTCATCTCGATCAACTGCGCCGCCATTCCGGAGAACCTGCTCGAGTCCGAGCTGTTCGGTCACGAGAAGGGCGCGTTCACCGGCGCGATCGGCCGCCGCGTCGGTAAGTTCGAAGAGGCGACTGGCGGCACGCTGCTGCTCGACGAAATTTCCGAGATCGATGTGCGGCTGCAGGCCAAGCTGTTGCGCGCCATTCAGGAGCGCGTGATCGACCGGGTCGGCGGCACGCGGCCGGTGCCGGTCGACATCCGCATCATCGCGACATCCAACCGCAACCTCACCGATGCGGTGCGCACGGGCACGTTTCGCGAAGACCTGCTCTATCGCCTCAACGTGGTGAACCTGAATATTCCGCCCCTGCGCGAACGGCCCGCTGACGTGCTCGAGCTGGCGCAGCACTTCGCCACTATGTATGCGCAGGCGAATGGCCTGCCGCAGCGGCCATTGGCGGCCGAGGCGCGCCGTCAGCTCGTGGTCAACCGCTGGCCGGGCAATGTGCGTGAGCTCGAGAACACGATCCATCGCGCCGTGCTGCTCGCCTCGGGGCCCGAAATCGGTCCGGAAGCGATCCTGGCGCCTGACGGCGCCAAGCTCGACCAATCCCGTCAGCCCCAGGCGGTCGCACATGCGGCGCTCGCCGCCGAACAGGTGACCCGCGCGCTGGTCGGCCGCACGGTGGCCGATGTCGAGCGCGACCTGATCCTGGAGACGCTCAAGCACTGCCTCGGCAACCGCACCCATGCGGCCAATATCCTTGGCATTTCGATCCGCACGCTACGCAATAAGCTCAACGAATATGCCGACGAGGGGGTACCGATACCGCCGCCGGGCAGCGGAGAAGCCAGAATGGCCGGGTAGCTTGAGTTCGGGGGGCGATCTGTGGGATGCTAGGTATCACGGCGGTCGGCCGCTAAAAGCTGAGACGGTCCCGACCAACCCTGACAGGAACGATCGGGACCGCCCAGGCCGGGTTTACACCGTACCCCTCCCGACCGCCGCTCAGCCTATTTAACGTTTGTGGCATCGGCGCGGTCTTTTGTGGGCGAAGAGCGGGTTGCCGCCTCGCCCGTGCTTTCGCCTGATGATCGGCGGCACCGCAGCGGGCCAAATCACGGGTTGTGATCGCGCCCGAGAGCGCCTGCCGCCCGGCCTGGAGTCACGCCAGAGCCACGGTCGACGGCAGGACGGTCCCTCCCCGCGGCCCGAGAGAGCCGCGTTAACCGCACGCTAACCATAAGCTGGGCAAATTTTGCCGGGGAGACCAAGCCAATCGTTCGTGAGAGCCGGGGCGAGCCTTGGACGCAGGTTCAATTCCTCTCGTTCGGCCGGGCGGCCCGGCGGCCGCGACGCAGACCTTTGGCGCCCGCGATCGGCACCGGCGGGCTCAATCAGGAACTATGACCGAGTTCACGGCAGCACCAAGACCGGGCGGGTTCAGGCTCCCGGCTTTCGGCGACATTGGCGCGCTGTTCAAGCGCGGGGACATCGCGCTCGCCATTGGCGTGATGACCATTCTGGTCGTCCTGATCCTGCCCTTGCCGCCGGTGCTGCTCGACCTGTTCCTGGCCATCTCGATCATTCTCTCCGTGCTGATCCTGATGACGTCGCTGTTCATCCACGCGCCGCTGGAATTCTCCTCTTTCCCGACCGTGCTGCTCATCGCCACGATGCTCCGCCTCGCCCTCAATCTCGCCTCGACCCGCCTGATCCTGGCGCGCGGCCACGAGGGCACGGCGGCGGCCGGCCACGTCATCGAGGCGTTCGGCAATTTCGTGATGAGCGGCAACTTCGTCATCGGCATCATCGTGTTCACCATCCTGGTGATCGTGAATTTCGTCGTCATCACCAAAGGGTCCGGGCGCATCGCCGAGGTCGCCGCCCGTTTCAATCTCGATGCCATGCCGGGCAAGCAGATGGCGATCGACGCCGACCTGTCCGCCGGCCTGATCGACGAGAAGGACGCACGCCGACGCCGCAAGCAGCTCGAGGACGAGAGCGCGTTTTACGGCGCCATGGACGGCGCCTCGAAGTTCGTGCGCGGCGACGCCATCGCCGGCCTCCTCGTCGTCTTTATCAACGTGCTCGGCGGCATGGTGATCGGCATCGCCCAGCAGGGTATGGCCTTCGCCGAAGCCGCGCGCACCTATACGCTTCTGACCGTCGGCGACGGCCTCGTCACACAGGTGCCGGCGCTGATCGTGTCGACGGCGGCGGGCCTGCTCGTGTCCAAGGCGGGCGTCGGCGGCGGCGTCGATCAGGCCCTGCTGCGACAGCTCTCCGGCTATCCCAAGGCGCTCGGCATGTCGGCCGCGGTGATGAGCGTGATGTCGCTCCTGCCGGGCATCCCGATGCTGCCCTTCCTGTTCCTCGCCGGCGGCGCCGCGGCGATCGCCTATCTCATCGATAAGCGCAACAAGGAACAGCTCGCGCGCGAAGCGACGGTCGCCCAGGAGGGCGCCGCAGCGGCGGCGCCGGCCGAAGAGCCGATCTCGGCCGCGCTCAAGATCGACGATCTGAAGATCGAGCTCGGCTACGCGCTCCTGCCGCTGGTCAATGCGCCCGACGGTTCGGATCGCCTCACCGAGCAGATCAAGGCGCTGCGCCGCTCGCTCGCCGCCGAGATGGGCTTCGTCATGCCGGCGGTGCGCATTCTCGACAACGTCCAGCTCGATCCCAACACCTACATCATCAAGGTGAAAGAGGTGGAGGCGGGACGCGGACGGATTTGGGCCAACCAATCGATGGTCATGGATCCGACCGGCGCGCAGGTGACCCTGCCGGGATTGCACACCACCGAGCCGACGTTCGGGCTCCCGGCCACCTGGATCGATGACGGCCTCAAGGAGGAAGCCGCCATCAAGGGCTATACGGTGGTCGATGCCTCGACCGTGCTGGCGACCCATCTCACCGAGGTGCTCAAGGCCAATATGTCGGAGCTCCTCTCTTATGGCGAGGTGCAGAAGCTCCTCAAGGAGCTGCCGAAGGACGAGAGCGAGCTGGTCAAGGATATCGTGCCGTCACAGATCACCGTCTCGGGGATTCAGCGCGTGCTGCAAATCCTGCTGACCGAGCGCATCTCGGTGCGCGATCTCTCGACCATTCTGGAGGGAATCGCCGACGGTCTCGCCTTTACCCGCAACCCGGCCATGCTGGCCGAGCACGTGCGCGCGCGCCTCGCTCGCCAGATCTGCGCCCAGTACGCCGCGCCGGGCGGCTATCTGCCCCTGATCGCCCTCTCGGCCAAATGGGAGCAATCGTTCGCCGAATCGATCGTCGGCCAGGGCGAGGAGAAGAGCCTCGCCATGCAGCCATCGCGGCTGTCCGAGTTTATCACGCTCGTGCGCGAGCGCTTCGAGGAGGCGGCGCGTGCCGGCGAAGTCCCGGTCCTCGTCACGTCGCCCGGCATCCGGCCGTTCGTGCGCTCGATCGTCGAGCGCTTTCGCGCCCAGACCGCCATTCTGTCGCAGTCCGAAATCCACCCGCGTGCCCGCCTGAAAACCGTGGGGAGCATCTGACGGACGGGACTCGTTATGCCCCTGCCCGAGCCGCCGCGGGCCGCCAATGTTTCAATCACGAAACGAAAAGCGACATTCGGCGGAAACATTGGCGTGCAAGGATCGTTAACCTTGATTAATGCCGAAGCAGGCTTCGCTCCGGGGAGAATGCAAATGGCCCATTCGCTCATCGGCGCCGATCGCATCACTCACCTGAAAATACTGGGCGTGGCCCTGGTTGCCGGCGTGGTTTTCGTCGCCGTCGGGGTCGCCGCGCACATGAGCGATTTCGAGACGGCCGGCGCCATGACGCAGGCCCAGCCGGTCCTCAAGGCCGGAAAGTCCACGATCTTCACCACCAATTACGACGTCACCATCCGCTAGCATTGCGCTCGTCTGCCGCGCGACGCGCCCGGCTTTGCCGGGCGAATTAGGTTTTGCAGCAAGGCGAATATCGGTGCTGGCCCGGCGCGCTTCCCGGACTCGAGCTTTCGCGCAAGCGCGCCTGATGGGTAGCCAATGGAGACTTGCGCCAGATTGACGCGGCAGAGCGGGCCCGACGCCGCGGATCGCGCGAAAAGCATGCCGCTGGACGGTCTTAGGAGCGGCGGGACACTCGCAGCGGAATGTTTCCGTCAAGAAATAAATCAAGACATTCGGCGGAAACAGCGGTGTGCGAGTCTGTAGGCATTGAAGATCGCCGCCGGCACAGTTCGTGGCGCCCCCTCGGTCCCCCCCGATTATGGCACACGATTTTGTGACCGGCGGCGGTCTGAACCTTGTGCCTGCGGATACGTATCTAACGGGAGACCCCCGTTGAACCTTTTCCCGAGTGGTCGCGACCAATCATCGAGGCCCGGGGAGGATTGAGATGACCCACTCGCTCATTGGCGCCGACCGCACCACCCACTTCAAGATCGTGGCCGTGGCTCTGGTCAGCGCTATCGTCCTCGTCATGGTCGGCATCACCGCCCGGGTGGCCGAGACCGATACGGCAAGCGCCCGGCTCCAGGCCGAAGGCCCGGTGCTGAAGGCCGGCAAGCCAGCGACCTTCACGACCCGCGACGGCAACGCCATTCGTTAAAGACATAGTGATCTCCCAATGCTTTGCGCGCCGGATGCCCCCGGCGCGCAAACTTTTTTGGCATGGACTCCGGACTGAAACGCATCGCGTCGGCGTCTGAAGCGGACGTGGCACCCCAATTCAGGGCGTGCGCGCCGGGAAGTCGGGCGCCGTCGCCTGCAGCAGCTTGCCGGTATAGAGGACCGGCCCCGTTGGCGCGCCGGTCGGGGAGCCGCCCTCGGGCTCGAGCGAGACCGCATAGGTTGCCCGGTTGATGACCACTGCATCGTATTCGGGTTCCGGCTGCCGCACCGTATAGGGTCCCGCCCCGATCACGCCGAGCGACCGCGGCGCCGGGAATTTGTCGGAAACGAGCCACAGTTCGTAGCTCTTTCCGGCTTGGCGCTCCGCCCCCACGGTACGCACGGTGAGCTGACGCTTGTCCAGGTCGAAGGTGAGGAGGAAGGCCGGCGAGGAGGCATCCCTCTGCAGCACGGCGACGAATTCGACCGGCTTCGGCGACGGCACCTCGACGGTCTTGGTCGTCTCGACGATCTTCGCCTTGGGCTGCAATGGCGCGGGAAGCAGATCCGGGTTGATCAGCTGCACCGCGAGCAGCGCCGCCAAGCAGGCGGCGAGTGATCCCGTGAGTGCCGTTGCGGTCCGCCAGCGGCGCAGCGGACGTTGGAAGCGGAGGTCGTCCCGGCTCGGTTCCGCCGTCGACTGCGGAGTGGGCTGTGCAGGAGCCGCCGCCGCCAAGACCCGCGGCGTGGCGCCTGGCGGTTGCGGCGGGGGCACCGTGGCCGGCTCGGGCGGAGGCCCGGTGACGGGCTCGGCCGGAGCCACCGGGATCGATTCGGGCGGAGTCACGGGGATGGGCTCGGGCGACGGCTCAACGGCGGGCGGTTCCGCTTTGCCCGCCGCCTTGCTCACCGTCTCGGCCGGGGGTGAAATTGGCGTGCTCGCGACCGAGGGGGCTTCCACGACCTCGCTCGCCGCTTCCGGCCCACTGCGCTCGCTCACCGCCACGCCGGCCTTGATGCGCTCCCACATGTCGGCTGGCGGCTCGACCGGATCCACCATGGCGGAAAGCTCGCCGAGTCGACGTTCCCAGGAGCGCACGATTTCGGCAAAGCGCGTATCCATCGCGATCAGCGCCTGCGCCTCGGCGCGCTCATCCGGACCGAGCGTGCCGAGCACGTACTCGGCAGCAAGCGCATCCTTCTCCTGGTCCATCATCACGATCCGAGACACTCCCGCAGTTCGATCAAGCTGCGCCTGAGCCATGTCTTGATCGTATTCACCGGCTTGTCGAATTTCGCTGCCAGCTGTTCCCGGCTCCAGCCGTTGTAATAGGCAAGCAGCACGATGCGACGGCGCTCCTCATCGAGACTGCCGAGACATGCAAGCAGCCGTTTCAGCTCATCGGTAATTTCCCGGCGCGCCAGCGGATCCGGAGTCTCAGCCGCGACCTCCAGGCCCGCCGGCTCCTCCTCGATAGACGTTTCCGCTTTCTTGCGGAGGAGGTCGATCGCGCGATTGCGGGCGATTGCTACCATCCATGTCATCGGCGAGGCCACGCGTGGATCGAAATCCCCGGCACTGCGCCAAACCTTCAGATACGCGTCCTGCATGACCTCCTCTGCGAGATCCGCCCGCCGCAAGATACGCAGCACAACTCCGTACAGTTTCGCCCGTGTTGCGACGTAAAGTCGCTCGAAGGCCGCTTGGTCGCCCTTGGTGACGGAGGCAAGGAGCCACACGAGTTCGGACGGAGTCAGCATCGAGGAGGCCTCTGCCGCATTTTTAATACCGGGCATAACCGCTTCGCGCCACCGTCCCGACATCTCCGGTACTTCCCTCATTGATCCGCACGCAACGTCACGATCCCAAAGGCCGTGGTGAGTGGCAAGAACCGCGTGAAAGGAATGGGCAAGCTCGCACCTTGCGCTGAGACACGGGTTGATGGTCCCGCTCCAACTTTGTGCGAAACGCCGCACGGGAGCAATCCAAACGATGGATTGAAATCCGGGTCGCACGGCGGAGAGCGGCGATGAATTCGCACGCCACGCTTTACATCGTTGCGATGCTTTTGCCGATGGGTGTGAGGCGCGGCCGCGCCGCGGCGCGATCGAGCGCGGCACGCGTGAAGCTGGGGCGAAAGATGCGCGGCTTACGCGCCCGCATCATGATCCGGGTGTGAGGCGAAGGCCCGTTTGCTCAGGCGCGGAAGCTGCCGCCCGCCCCCATCAGTCCGATGCGATCGAGCTCGGCCTGTTCGCGTGCGCTCTCGACGGCGCGCTCGCGCATCTGGTCGCGCTCGTCGAGCAGCTCCACCTTCTTCAATTCTTCGAACGCCTCGCCGAGCGCCGCCTTGGCCTCGTCGAGCTGCCCTTTGAGCTCATCGGCCGAACGCCTGAGATTCTCGCGCCGCTGGATGGCGGCCTTGGCATAGGTCGGATAGGCAAAGTGCGCCGGATCATGAATACCGGCACGATCCTGTTCGGCCTGGATCTCGCGGTCGAGGTCGACGGCCATGCGTTCGAATTCGGCGATCATGGTCTCGATCTGCGCGACCCTGCGCCGCTTCTCGTCGACTTGAAACTTCCTCAAGCGAATGAGCGTCTCACGCGACTTCATCGACTCGTACTCCCCAGAAGCCCCGAACTCGTGACCGCACCGGCCTCAAATCCATCCGTGCTACCGCGTATGCCCCAACCGCATCGGCTGCGATCCTGCCAGCACAACGTTAGTTTTCGGTTTCCAGATCGGTTAAGATTTGCTCGAGACGGATATAGCCCTCGCCCAGGGTGCTGGCCTCGTCCTTGCCCTGGCCGAGGAATTCCTCAAGCGGGCCATGCAAGGCGATCGCCTGGTCCACCTCGGGGCTCGAGCCGGGACGGTAGGCTCCGAGCCGGATCAGTTCCTCCATGTCGGCGTAAGTCGCCATGATCTGCCGCGCCCGGTTGATCGCCGGCAAATAGTGCGGATCGGCGGCGCGAGGCATGGTGCGGGATATCGATCTGAGCACGTTGATCGCCGGATAACGGCCCCGCTCGGCAATTCCGCGTTCCATGACGATATGGCCGTCGAGGATACTGCGCACCGCGTCGGCTACGGGCTCATTGTGGTCGTCGCCCTCCACCAGCACCGTGAAGATGCCGGTAATCGTGCCCTCCTCGGTGCCGGGACCGGCCCGCTCGAGCAGGCGCGGCAGCTCGGTGAAGACCGTCGGCGTATAGCCCTTGGCAGTCGGCGGCTCGCCGGCCGACAAGCCGATTTCGCGCTGGGCCATGGCGAATCGGGTCACCGAATCCATCAGCACGAGGACGTCCTTGCCCTCGTCGCGGAAATATTCGGCGATCGTCAAGGTGAGATAGGCGGCTTGCCGCCGCATCAGGGCGGGCTCGTCCGACGTCGAAACCACCACGACCGAGCGGGCGAGACCGGCACCGCCCAGGTCCTCCTGCAGGAATTCCTGGACCTCGCGGCCGCGCTCGCCCACCAGGCCAATGACCGAGACATCGGCCTCGACATTGCGGGCCAGCATCGAGAGCAATACCGATTTACCCACCCCGGAGCCGGAAAAGATGCCCATGCGCTGGCCGCGGCAGCACGTCACGAACGTGTTGAGCACGCGCACGCCGAGGTCGAGCGGGCTGCCGACCCGTCGTCGCGCATGCGCCGGCGGCGGGCTTGCCCGGAACGGAAACGGCGCAGGACCGATCGGCAGCGGGCCCTTGCCATCGATCGGCTCCCCCATGGCGTTGACGACGCGTCCGAGCCAGGCCGGCGATGGCCGCACCGCACCGGCGACCGAGCTGACCACCGCCCGACAGCCGCGCCGCACCCCTTCCAAGGGGGCGAACGGCATCAGGAGGGCGTGGGGGCCGGAAAAGCCGACCACCTCGCAGGGAATCGCGCGGCCGCCGCCGCTCTCGATGACCACACGGGCGCCCACCGACATGGCGTGAATCGGCCCGGCCACCTCGACCATGAGACCGCGGACGCCCACCACGCGCCCATAGGTCTCGATGCCGTCGAGCTCCGCGATCTGCTCAGCCAGCGCTTTCATGAAACCTCCTAAATCGTTGCACGGATAGGGCGGCCTTAACCGGGCATTTACCCGCTTCATTAATGATCGACACACCGTCCAAGGGGCAACAGGCTCGCTCAACCAGGACGGCGGGGCGAGTCACGAGAGTCGGTTGGGCCCGATTCTTAATGCGAAGCATGAATGAGAATTGGTGCGAAAAGGCAGTCTCCAGCAGCATTTTACGGCGATTCGCGATGGTTCGCCTAGAGAATGCTTGCCTGCGGGAATTAGGTTCTGTTAACCATTTCTCAGTATTGCTTCGAGTCGGTTTGTCCCAAGGAGTTTTCAGGCGCCGCCGAAGCGGCACGCCGATCTAGCCCGAGGCGGCGAGGAAGGGGATTGGCATGCGCGTATTGCTGATCGAGGACGACAGCGCGACTGCGCAGTCGATCGAGTTGATGCTCAAATCCGAGAGCTTCAACGTGTACACCACCGATCTCGGCGAAGAGGGCGTCGATCTCGGCAAGCTCTACGATTACGACATTATCCTCCTCGACCTCAATTTACCCGATATGTCGGGTTTCGAGGTTCTGCGCAGCCTGCGTGTCTCCAAGGTCAAGACGCCGATCCTGATTCTGTCGGGGCTCGCCGGCATCGAGGACAAGGTCAAAGGTCTCGGCTTCGGCGCCGACGATTATATGACCAAACCGTTCCACAAGGACGAGCTGGTGGCGCGCATCCACGCCATCGTGCGCCGGTCGAAGGGCCACGCCCAATCCGTTATCCAGACCGGCGACCTGATCGTCAATCTCGACACCAAGACGGTGGAGGTCAATGGCGCCCGCGTGCACCTCACCGGCAAGGAGTACCAGATGCTGGAGCTCCTGTCGCTGCGCAAGGGCACCACGCTGACCAAGGAGATGTTCCTCAACCACCTTTATGGCGGCATGGACGAGCCGGAGCTGAAGATCATCGACGTGTTCATCTGCAAGCTGCGCAAGAAGCTCGCCAACGCGTCGAACGGCAAGAACTACATCGAGACCGTGTGGGGCCGCGGCTATGTGCTGCGCGAGCCCTCCGACGACGAGGCCCGCATCCCGGCCTGACGAATCCCTGCAAATCGCCGACCCGAACCCCGCCCTCGAGGCGGGGTTTTTGCTTGCCGTTCAGGCGAGCGGCCGATTAGCGATGTCTCCGCATCGTTGGAGCCATGCCCTGCGCAAGCCGACAGCCGATTGACGAGCGCTCGCGCGCCCGAGCATCATGCGGGCTTCGTTCCACCTGTATCGCCGCAGATCGGGGCTCCATGCACACGCTCAATGCCGACGAAGAAGCCGCCTCACTCCGCCGGATGGCGGGCGATCCCGATTTCATGAACTTGCACGAGCTCGTGGCAAAGGCCCGACAAAACCTCAATCAGAACGACTGGGACTACATCGTCGGCGGGACCGAAACCGAGACCACGCTGCGGCGAAATCGCATGGCGCTCGACTCCGTCGCTTTTCTGCCGCGGGTGCTGCGCGACGTCAGCGCCATCGATGCCTCGGTGGAGCAATTCGGACGCACCTTGCGGCTTCCCGTCGTGCTGGCGCCGATCGGCTCCCTGGAGAGCTTCCATGTCGCCGGGGCGGCCTCCGTCACGCTGGCGGCACGAGAGTTCGGCGTCGCGCATATGCTCAGCTCGGCATGCCAGCCGGGGCTGGAGGCAATCGCCGAAGCCGCGCCCGATGGGTTGCGCATCTACCAGCTCTATGTGCGCGGCGACGCCGCGTTCGTCGACGATCATGTCGCCCGCGCGATCGCCCACGGCTACGCCGCGTTCTGTCTCACGGTTGACACCGCGATCTACAGCCGGCGCGAGCGCGATATTGCCAAACGCTTCGTCACTGCGGGACGACAGCGCGCCACCGGCCGCTCGTTTCAGGCGGCGCTCGATTGGCACACCGTCAAACGCATCAAGAAGAACTTCGACATCCCGCTGGCCATCAAGGGCATCGCCACGGCCGCCGATGCCGAGATCGCGGTCGATCACGGAGTCGAATGGATCTACGTGTCCAACCATGGCGGTCGGCAGCTCGATCATGGTCGCGGCTCGATGGACGTGCTGCCGGAAATCGTCGATGCGGTCGCCGGCCGCGCCAAGATCATCGTCGATGGTGCGTTCTATCGCGGTGCCGATATCGTCAAGGCGATGGCGGCCGGCGCGCACCTCATCGGCCTCGGCCGGATGCAATGCTATGCCCTGGCGGCGGCCGGGCAAGCCGGCGTCGTGCGGATGCTTGAATTGCTGGAGGACGAGGTGCAGCGCTGTCTCGGGCTGCTCGGGGTGACGCGGTTCGCCGATCTCGACCGAACCTATCTGCACGCCGCGGCGCCGACGACGGCTGCGCACGTGCTCAGCGCTTTTCCGCTGCTCAAGACCGAGGACTACCGGTACTAGATGAACGTTAGCGCGTGGTGGCGACGGCGAGGCGCGGGTGGGCCAATGCGCCGAGGGGCGTCGTTTTCGCCGCCTTCCTCGCCGATGCGTTCGGCACATAAAGGCCGCGCTGCTCGGCCAGCGGCTTGAACGCGTCGGTCAGGCCGACGACCGTCTCGGCTGCTCCCAGCACGAGAAAGCCGTCCGGGGCCATGAGCTTGGCGAGGCGATCGAACACGTCGATCTTGGTTTCCTGGTCGAAATAGATCAGCACGTTGCGGCAGAACACCACATCGAAGATGCCGAAGCGGCTGCATTCCTGCAACAGGTTGAACGGGCGGAATTGCACCATGGCGCGGATGTCCGGCGCGATCTGCCACATCTCGCCGACCTGGGTGAAATATTTCACCAGCATTTGAATCGGCAGCCCGCGCTGCACCTCGAACTGGCTATAGATCCCCGCCTTGGCCTTTTCCAGAACCTCGAGCGAGAGATCCGTCGCCAGAATTTCGGTACGCCAGCCGGCAAGCTGGGGGCCCATTTCCTTCAGCGCCATGGCGAGCGAATAGGGTTCCTGGCCGCTGGAAGCCGCCGCGCACCAGATGCGGATGCGGCGCTGTTGCGCGCGTGACGCCAAGAGCGCCGGCATGATGGCTTCGCGGAAATGGTCGAAGGGGATCTTGTCGCGGAAGAACAGCGATTCATTCGTGGCCATCGCCTCGACCACCTCGACAATGAGC
>JBJMSU010000250.1:0-20621 GCA_045801465.1 Xanthobacteraceae bacterium
TGCCGTTCTTGGATACAATCGATGAGCAGCTAGGTAGGCTTACAACCGGTGACATTAACCCGGTTGAATCAATCGAACGCATTAGGTCAGTCTCCGCGGATTCGGAGTTGAGCAGCAGCCTCTGGCTTATCCCCACCGCCGAAGTCCCGCTGACCAACCTCGTGCGCGAATCCATCGTCGACGAATCCGAGCTGCCGATGCGGCTTACGGCCTACACGCCGTGCTTCCGCGCCGAGGCGGGCGCGGCCGGCAAGGACACGCGCGGCATGATCCGCCAGCACCAGTTCAACAAGGTCGAGCTGGTCTCGATCACCACGCCGGAGCAGTCGAAGGACGAGCACGAGCGGATGTTGAGCTGCGCCGAGGAAGTATTGCGCCGGCTCGGGCTGCATTATCGCGTGGTCACGCTCTGCACCGGCGACATGGGTTTCGCGTCGCAGAAGACCTACGACATCGAGGTGTGGCTGCCGGGGCAGGGGGCCTATCGCGAGATCTCCTCGTGCTCCAACTGCGGCGAGTTCCAGGCGCGCCGCATGAGCGCGCGCTACCGCAGCAAGGAAGGGCGGCGGATCGCGCCCGTGCACACGCTCAACGGCTCGGGCGTCGCGGTCGGCCGCGCGCTGATCGCCGTGATGGAAACCTACCAGCAGGGCAACGGCTCGATCGCCGTGCCCGACGCGCTGCAGCCCTATATGGGCGGAGTGAAGACGATTGAGTGAGCTTCAGAAGTAGGGCGGAATAGCGAAGCGTATTCCGCCGAATTCAGAACGAGTACCGGCGCAATACGCTGCGCTATTGCGCCCTACGAGCGTTGACCGCGAAGTATTCATGCGCATTCTCATTACCAACGACGATGGCATCCATGCGGCGGGGCTCGATACGTGCGAGCAGATCGCCCGCGCCCTGTCCGACGACGTGTGGGTGGTGGCGCCGGAATACGACCAGTCGGGCGTCTCGCATTCGCTCTCGCTCAACGACCCGCTGCGCCTGCGCGAGATCGGCGAGCAGCGCTTCGCCGTGAAGGGCACGCCGACGGACTGCGTGATCATGGGGGTGCGCCACATCCTCGACGGGAAGGGCGCCGACCTCGTGCTCTCAGGCGTCAACCGCGGCCGCAATGCCGCCGAGGACGTGACCTATTCCGGCACGGTCGCCGGCGCCATGGAGGGCGCGGTGCTCGGCATTCCGTCGTTTGCGCTGAGCCAGGCCTATGCGGCGGCCAACCGCGACCATCCGCACTGGGAGACCGCCATCCAGCATGGTCCCGACATCATCCGCCGCGTGCTCAAGGCCGGCATGCCGCGCGACGTGCTGGTCAACGTGAATTTTCCCGATTGTCCGCCCGAGGCGGTCAAAGGCATCGCGGTCACCAGCCAGGGCAAGCGCGATCAGGAATTGTTGCGCATCGAGGCGCGCCGCGACGGGCGCGGCAATCCCTACTACTGGATCGCCTTCGAGCGCCTGCGCAGCTCGTTTCGCGACGGCACCGATCTCTCTGCGCTCGCCGACAACCGCATCGCCGTGACGCCGCTCAAGCTCGATCTCACCGACGAGCCGTTCATGACCAAGCTGGCCGCCGTGCTGATGTGACTTGCGGGTCGTTCCCGCGCAAGCGGGGACCCATGACCACCCACATTGCCATTCGGTATCCGACGGTGATCATGGGTCCCCGCCTTCGCGGGGACGACAAATGTCACCGCACCATGATCGTGGCCAGCGCCTTGTCGAGATTTTCCAGCTGGAACGGCTTCTGCAATGTCGGGCGGTCGCGATAGGGCTCGGGCAGGCCGCGTTCGCCGTAGCCGGTCGAGAACACGAACGGCACGCCGCGTTGCTCGAGAACGTCCGCCACCGGATAGACGGAATGGCCGTTGAGATTGACGTCGAGAATCGCCAGGTCGAATTCGGAGTCGCGGGCCAGCGCGATCGCCTCGTCGAGGCCGCCGGCCGACGCAGCGACGCCATAGCCGAGATCGGTCAGCATGTCCTCGAGCAGCATGCGGATCATCACCTCGTCCTCAACCACGAAGACGCGGCGCGGTGTGGAGTCGGACGTCATGAGTTCGCCTTTCACGGCTATTTATTCCCCATAGAGCGGGATATCGACGGTGCAGACCAGCCCGCTTGGCTCGTAGTCGAGCCGCACCTCGCCCGCGGTTTCCTGCGCCAGTCCGCGGATGAGCCGTGAGCCGAAGCCCTGCCGGGTCGGAGCCTTGACCGGAGGTCCCCCTGTTTCTTCCCATTTGACGAACAGCCGCGGCGGCTCCGCGTCGTTGCTGACCTTCCAATCCACCCGTAACGACCCCGCGCCGTTGGAAAGCGCGCCATATTTCGCGGCATTGGTGGCAAGTTCATGGAATGCCATGACCAGAGATACCGCGGCCTTTGGCCCCACCTGGAGGTCGTGAGCGGGGAGTTCGTATCGCCGCCGTTCGGTGTCGGAATAGGGAATTAGCACGCGTTCCACAATATCCTTCAGCGAGGCCCCGCTCCAGTTGCTGTCGGTGAGCAGGTTATGGGCTTCCGCCAGCGCCATGATGCGCGCTTCGAATCCGGCGCGAAACGCTTCCGCCGAATCGGCATGCCGCAGCGTCTGCGTGGCGATGGATTGGACGATCGCCAGCGTATTCTTGACTCTGTGATTGAGCTCCGCGAGCAGCAATTTCTGCTGCTCCTCGATCCGCCGCCGCTCAGCGAGCTCGCCTTGCAATGCGCGGAACAGACGCGCGTTGTCGATCGCGATGGCCGCTTGCGCAGCGATGCCGACGACGATGCGTTCCGTTCGTGCGGTGAACATTCCGGGCTTCGCGTGACCGAAGAACAAGCCGCCCAGGACCTCGCCCGAGCGCGAAATCACCGGCACCGCCAGGTAGCTGGCGACCAGCAGATGTCCTTTCGGCTGTCCGTAATGGGGAGCGCTCTTGCCGTAGCGCGGATCCTTGCGAATGTCGTCCGAACGCACGATGCCGGTGCCGCGGAAGGTCGGGTCGAACACCGCCGTGTTGCGCGGCATGGGGAACTTCGCGAACGCCTCGCGCGGCACGCCGGAGATGGTGTAGAGCGTATAGCTCTCGCCCTGCTCGTTCATCACGTTGTAGAAGAATGAGCCGAACTGAGCGCCAGAGACTTCGGTGGCGGCGTCCGTGACGGTCTGCACGATGCGCTCGAGGTCGAGATCGGCCGCCAGGATGCCGCCGGTGCGATTGAGAATCTCGAGCGTGCGCGTTTCCTCGCGCAGCGATTCCTCGGTGTGCTTCCGGTCGGTGATGTCGAGCGAGATGCCGGCCATGTGCGTGGGTGTGCCGTCCTCGTCGTAGACGGCCTGGCCGCGGACACGGACCCAATGCGTGGTCCCGTCCGGCCAGATGTTGCGATAGTCGATGTCGAGCGTGCCGCCGGATGCGATTGCCTCTGCGACGGCTTGTTCGTGCATGTCCCGATCGTCCGGGTGGATCGCGGCGAGCAAGGTGTCATAGCTGAACTGGTCGGCTGCCGATCGCCCCCAGTTCGCCTTGTAGATATCGGTTGTGAACAGGTCGCGGGTGGCGAGGTCGAGCTCCCACGAGCCGATCTTGGCGGCGCTGAGCGCAAAGCTCAGGCGCTCCTCGGGCGACCAGCCCTGGAGGGAGGCCACGAGGGACTTCAACCCGCGGATCGGGCGCTTGGCTATGCTCATGCGGCCGCCGCTTGCGCAGGCGGCAACGGCGGCCGTCTGGTCATGGTCAGCTCTGCATCCAACGCGAACTTCCCCGCTGGGTAACGCCGAGCCTCGCCTTCGGTTCCAATGCGCCGCGCACGACACGACCGGCCATACAAAGCCGTTCATTCATGATAGGGGACAGCAGCGGCGCATGTTTCGGGCCGCCAATCCACCGCCCTACCGGGAAATCGACCACTTCGGGCAGGGATTTGCCGGAATATGCGTCGGTACGGAAACCGAGGAGCAGGGCGTGCCTCCGCCAGGGAATGACAGTGTCGGCCGCATGGAGTTCCTGCTGAGCCTGCGTCGGCGGGGAATCAGCGACGCGGCGGTGCTGCGGGCCATGGACGAGGTGCCGCGCGAACGGTTCGTGGATGAACCCTACGCCGATGCCGCCTATGCCGACCAGGCGCTGCCGATCTCCTGCGGCCAGACCATCAGCCAACCCTATGTCGTGGCGTATATGACCGAGCAGCTCGCCGTGAAGCCGTCCCACCGGGTGCTCGAAGTGGGCACCGGCTCCGGTTATCAAGCCGCGGTGCTGGCGCAGATTGCCGGCGAGGTCGTCACGGTCGAGCGCTACCGCACCCTCGCCGAGACCGCCCGCCGGCGGCTCGAATCGCTGGAATTGAGCAATGTCACAGTGGTGGTCGGCGACGGTCTTTCGGGCGTTCCTGGCCACGCGCCTTATGATCGCATCCTGGTGACCGCCGCAGCCGAGCGGATCCCCGAGCCACTGGCCGATCAGTTGGTGGAAGGCGGCATCATGGTCCTCCCGCTCGGCCCCCACCGCGACGCACAACGGATCGTCAAACTGACCAACACCGGCGCCGAACTCGTGCGCGAGGACCTGATCTGGGTCCGCTTCGTGCCGCTGCTGCCCGGGCAAGCGCGCGAGCTGTGAGGATTTTGGGCAACACCTATTAAGGTTGAGCAGCCGTTGCCAAAAATTAAAGTCTTGTTTACACCGGCTTGATTAACTCGCTCGGCATGTAAGTTGCGTATCGAGTGAGTTGGTCATGCGTACCCTAGCCGAGTCTCGCTCGCGCCTGTTGGCGCGGGGCGCCGTTCTTGTGGTGATCGCCGCCGGGGTCGCCGGCTGCAGCACCGAAACCTCCCGCTTCAGCGACAGTCCTTTCAGGAGTGCTCAGGCGACGAGGCCGGTGCAGGGCGACGTCGTCGCTTCGCTGCCGCGCGGCCGTGTCGAGGCGCAAAACCTGCCGGCGCCGTCGCGTCCCGCCAATATCTCGGCCACGGGCGCTGCGCCCCGTCCGTCTCCGAGCGAAGCGCCGGCCAAGATCGCCAGTGCGCCCGGCCGTCCGGCCAAAGGGGGAGCGGCGACGCAGAGCGCCACGCATAAGGTCGTGCCCGGCGAGACCCTGACGTCGATTGCCCGCCACTATGGCAAGTCGCGTGCGGAGATCGCCAAGGCGAACCGCATCGACAGCTATGCCATCATGCGTGTCGGCCAGAAGCTGACAATTCCCGGCGTCCGTCCGGCCCCGCAAAAGATCGCCAGCAATGCCAAGGCCCAACCGGCGCCGATCCGGACAGCCGCTGCCGCCCCGGCAAAGCCGCAGACGCCCGCGCCGACGCAACTGGCATCGGCCCAACCGGCTGCCGCCATCAGGATGGTGACCCCGGCAAGCGAGCCGCCGAAGGCGAACGCTTCCACGGGCGACCTGACCGGTGCGGTGCCGAGCTTCCGCTGGCCGGTGCGCGGGCGGGTCATTGCTGCCTACGGCGCCAAGGTGAACGGCACGGCGAACGACGGCATCAACCTCGCGGTGCCGGAGGGAACGTCGGTGAAAGCGGCGGAGGACGGCGTCGTCGCCTATGCCGGCAACGAGCTCAAGGGCTACGGCAACCTCGTCCTGGTGCGCCATCCCAACGGCTACGTGACGGCCTACGCCCACGCCAGCGAGGTCATGGTCAAGCGCGGCGATCAGGTGAAGCGCGGCCAAGTCCTTGCCCGTGCCGGCCAGACCGGCAACGTCACCTCGCCGCAGCTGCACTTCGAGGTGCGCAAAGGGGCGACCCCGATCGACCCGACGCAGTATCTCAGCGGTAACTGATCAGCGCTCTCCGCAGCGACCTCCAGGCGCTGATCAACGCGGGGCGGCCGGCTCCTCCAGGGGAACGCCGAGCCGCCCCGCGAGATCTTGCACATACTGCCAGGCGACCCGCCCCGAGCGCGCTCCGCGCGTCGTTGCCCATTCGAGCGCTTCGCGGTGCAGTTCCTCCGTCGCGATCGGGATGCGGTGGTGGCCGACATAGCCTTCCACCATCGCCAGATATTCGTCCTGGCTGCAGCGGTGAAAGCCGAGCCACAGCCCGAAACGGTCCGAGAGCGACACGCGCTCCTCCATGGCTTCGCCCGGGTTGATCGCGGTGGCGCGCTCGTTCTCCATCATCTCGCGCGGCATCAGATGGCGCCGGTTCGACGTGGCATAGAAGATGACGTTGTCGGGCCGCCCTTCGATCCCGCCTTCCAGCACCGCCTTCAGCGATTTGTACGACGTGTCGGTTACGTCGAACGAGAGGTCGTCGCAGAACATGATGAAGCGCGGCCGTGCCGTGCGCAGGATCGCCATCAGCTCCGGCAGGCTTTCGATGTCCTCGCGATGGATCTCGACAAGCTTGAGACCGCCGTCCTTGTCGCTCTTGACCTTGGCGCTGACCTCGGCATGCACGGCCTTGACCAGCGACGACTTGCCCATGCCGCGTGCGCCCCACAACAGCGCATTGTTGGCCGGCAGGCCGCGGGCGAAGCGCTCGGTATTTTCCACCAGCATGTCGCGGACGCGATCGATGCCCTTGAGTAGCGACATCTCGACGCGGTTCACGCGCGCAATCGGCGTCAGGCGCCGTCCTTCCGGGTGCCAGACGAAGGCGTCCGCTGCGGCAAAATCCGGCGTCGCCGGCGCGCGCGGGGCAAGACGCTCGAGCGCCGCGGCGATGCGCTTGAACGTATCGGCGAGGAATGAGACATCGGGTGCGGCGCGGTCCGACATGGGCGGCTTCCAAGCTAGTGTCCCGATTCCGAAGTTCGCAACAGGTTGCGGCACATCCTCATGCGAACTTCGGAATCGAAAGGACACTAGCAAGTTTATGATTCCAGTGCCCCTTTGAACCCGAAGTTCGCATCGGGGCACGGGCGTGCGAACTTCAGGTTCGCGGCACTAGCTTGGCAGTTCCCTATCGCCGCCGGCGCCGTCTCGCAAGGAGAGGAAGCTTCGCCGAACCGCGCTGGTCACGATCGTCGCTACGGCAGGTCGCGCCGTTGCAATTGCGGGTGCCGCCGCTATAGTCCGCGCCGATTTCGGGCGCCGGCCCGATCGCTTCGTAACGCCGGGCGAACCGACAAGAGGACCCGATGCTGATCTCGCCCGCGTTCGCCCAGTTCGGTGGTGGGGGGCAGAGCGACATGTTGATGTCGTTGCTGCCGTTCATCTTGATTTTCGTCATCATGTATTTCCTGATCCTGCGGCCACAGCAGCGGCGGGTGAAGCAGCATCAGGACATGGTCAAGAATGTGCGGCGCGGCGACACTGTGGTCACCTCGGGCGGCCTCGTCGCCAAAGTCACCAAAGTGGTCGACGAGGACAAGATCGAGATCGAGCTGGCGGACGGCGTGCGGGTCATGCAGATGCGGCAAATGGTGTCCGACGTGCGGGCCAAGGGCGAGCCGGCCAAGGATGAAGCCGGCTAGGACCCGGGCGGGACAGGCACATGCTCTATTTTTCACGCTGGAAGGCTGCGGCCATCGTTGCGACGGCGCTTCTCGTCTGCCTGTTCGCCGTGCCCAATTTCTTCTCCGAGCGCACGATCCAGAGCCTGCCCAAATGGGCGCAGCGACAGATCGTGCTGGGCCTCGACCTGCAGGGCGGATCGCACATCCTGCTCGAGGTCGACTCCGCCGCGGTGCGCAGGGAGAAGCTTCAGGGCCTGCTCGATGACGTGCGGCGCTCGCTACGCGAGGCGCGCATCCCCTATACCGGTCTCGCGGTGCGCGGCGACCAAGTCGAGGTCCGCGTCAGCGCCAACCAGCAGCAGGCGGTCGCCAAGCTGCGCGAGCTGTCGCAGCCGCTCGGCGGCCTGCTGAGCGCCACCGGCCAACGGACGCTCGACGTCAATGAACCCGGCGGCGGACTGATTCAGCTCCGTTTCACTGAAGCCGCCATCACCGAGCGTATTCGCCAGGCGGTCGAGCAGTCGATCCAGATCGTCGATCGCCGCGTCAACGAGCTCGGCACCGTCGAGCCGTCGATCCAGCGGCAGGGCGTCGACCGCATTCTCGTCCAGGTGCCCGGTCTGCAGGATCCGACCCGGCTGAAGGAGCTCCTGGGCAAGACCGCCAAGCTTACCTTCCGCCTGGTCGACGTGACCGCCTCGCTCGAGGACGCCCTGCAGGGCCGGCCGCCTCCTGACTCGGAGATTCTCTACGGGACCGCGAAGGAAGGAAAGCATCCCTACCTGATCAAGAAACAGATCATGGTGTCGGGCGAGGATCTCACCGACGCCCAGCCCGGCTTCGACCAGCGCACCAGCGAGCCGATCGTCACCTTCCGTTTCAACACGAACGGCGCCCGCCGCTTCGCCCAGGTGACGCAGGAGAATGTCGGCCGGCCGTTCGCCATCGTGCTCGACAACGAGGTCATCTCGGCGCCGGTGATCCGCGAGCCGATCCTCGGCGGATCGGGCCAGATCTCCGGCGGCTTCTCGGTCGAACAGGCGAACGATCTCGCCATCCTGCTGCGCGCCGGCGCCTTGCCGGCGCCGCTCACGATCATCGAGGAGCGCACCGTGGGCCCGGGCCTCGGCCAGGATTCGATCGCCAAGGGCAAGATCGCGTCCTATGTCGGCTCGCTCATGGTGGTCGTGTTCATGTTCGTGACCTACGGGATATTCGGGCTGTTCGCCAACGTCGCGGTGGCCATCAACGTTGCCATGATCTTTGGCATCCTGTCGTTGCTGAGTGCGACGCTGACGCTGCCCGGTATTGCCGGCATCGTGCTCACCGTCGGCATCGCGGTCGACAGCAACGTGCTCATCTACGAGCGCATCCGCGAAGAGGTCCGCCACGGCAAGACCCCGATCACCGCCATCGATGCCGGCTTCAGTCGCGCGCTCGCCACCATTCTCGATTCGAACATCACCACGTTCATCGCCGCCGCGGTCCTGTTCTTCATCGGCACCGGTCCGGTGCGCGGCTTTGCGGTGACGCTCGGCATCGGCATCATCACGACCGTGTTCACCGCCTTCACCTTGACGCGCCTGATCGTCGCCTGGTGGGTGCGGATGTGGCGGCCGCGAACCGTGCCGATCTGACCAGCGGGAGCGCCTCCTCGTGCTGTACCTGCTCGTTGCCGTCATCCTCGCCGTCCTCGCGGTCGTGTGCGCGCTGGTCGTTCTCGGCGTGATCCCGCACCTGCGGCTGGTGCCCGACGAGACCAAGTTCGACTTCATGCAGTTTCGCCGCATCAGCTTTCCGATCTCGGCGGCGCTCTCGGTCCTGGCGGTCTTTCTCTATTTCTATCATGGGCTCAATTTCGGCATCGACTTCGTCGGCGGCACATTGATGGAGGTCCAGGCGAAGGCGGGTGCGGCCGATCTCGCCAAGATGCGTTCGGCGCTCAACGGTCTCGGCCTGGGCGAGGTGCAGCTGCAGCAATTCGGCGGGCCGTCCGACGTCCTCATCCGCATCTCGCAGCAGCCCGGCGGCGAAGAGGCGCAGCAGGCCGCCGTGCGCAAGGTTCGCGAGGCCCTGGGGGATGCGGTCGACTACCGCCGCGTCGAAGTCGTGGGTCCGCGCGTGTCCAACGAGCTGCTCGCCTACGGCACCATCGGCCTCATGCTCGCGATCGTGGCGATCCTGGTCTATCTCTGGTTCCGGTTCGAATGGCAGTTCGCGCTCGGCGCCATGATCGCCAACGTGCACGACCTGGTGCTCACCATCGGCTTCATGTCGATCACCCAGATCGATTTCGATCTTACCAGCATTGCGGCGTTGCTGACGATCCTCGGGTATTCGCTCAACGACACGGTCGTCATCTACGACCGCATCCGCGAGATGCTGCGGCGGTTCAAGCGCATGTCGATGCCCGACCTCTTGAACATCTCGGTGAATTCGACGCTGTCGCGCTCGATCATCACGCACGTGACGGTGACGCTGGCATTGCTGGCGCTGCTCCTGTTCGGCGGCCAGGCGATCCACAGCTTCACCGCCACCATGATGTTCGGCGTCGTCCTGGTCGGCACCTATACGTCGATCTTCATTGCGGCCCCGATCCTCATCTATCTCGGGGTTGGCACCAGCCGGCTGGCAACGGGCGAACCCGAGACCGAAAGCAAGGCCAAGACGAAGGCCAAGGCCTGATCCGCGCGATCACGGTCCTGACTGGTTCTTGCAGACTGACCGGCATCGAGGTTCCACGATTAACGTTCGATTTGCTGGGGCACGATAGAGTCCCAGCAACGGCCTGGAGGAGAGAACATGTACGCGCATCCCGGCGTGAAGACGCAAGCGAGCCATCCGGTCCCGGAGACCATGAAGGCATGGGTCCTCGGTGATCCGGGTCAACTCACGCTGACGGAAAAGCCCGTGCCGGTGCCGGGGCGGGCGGAGGTGCTCGTCCGCATCGACGCGGTGGCGATCTGCGCGACCGATCTCGAGATCATTCATCACGGCCCGCCCGCGCTGATCCAGGGCGGAGAGCCGTTCAACAAGAACTTCACGCCGGGGCACGAGTATATGGGCACGGTCGTGGCGCTCGGACCGGGCGTCGACGAATACGCGATCGGCGAGCGCGTGACCGTCGAGATCCATGCCGGGTGCGGCCAGTGCAAGCGCTGCCGCGACGGCATGTATACGTCGTGTCACAACTACGGGCTCAATTACGGCGACAAGAACAAGGGCCACCGCGCCAACGGCTTCACCACCGACGGCGGCTTCGCCGAATACGCCGTCAACAACATCAACACGCTGGTGCATGTCGCCGACGAGATGTCGGACGAGGAGGCGACCCTCGTGGTGACGGCGGGTACCGCCATGTACGGCCTGACCGAGCTCGGCGGCTTGGTGGCGGGCGAGAGCGTCGTGGTGACGGGGCCGGGGCCGATCGGGCTCCTCGGCGTTGCAGTCGCCAAGGCGCTCGGCGCCGATCCCGTCATCCTCACCGGCACGCGCGACAATCGCCTCGCCATGGGCCTCGAGCTCGGGGCGGACTTCGTGGTCAATGCCCGCAAGGAGGATCCGGTCGCGGCGGTGCGCCGGCTCAACGGCGGCAAGGGCGTCGACTACGTGGTGGAATGCTCGGGCGCCGCCAATGCCGTCAACGAAGCCGTGCAGATGGTCAACCGCGGCGGCAAGGTCTGTCTCGCCGCCTTCCCGCGCGAGCAGGTTCCGGTCGACGTCGCGCATATCGTCCGCAACAACATCTACATCTACGGCATCCGCGGCGAGGGCAGGAACGCGACGCATCGCGCCGAGGCATTCATGCGGCAGAAACGGTTCGACGCCGCCAAGATCCACACGCATACCTTCGGCTTGGACGATCTGCCGACCGCGCTGCGCTACGCGCGCGAGCGGATCGACGATGCCATCAAGGTGGTGGTCAAGATGCGCGGCAGCGCGGCGTCACGGATTGCCGCCGAGTAGGGCTCGCGAGCTGACGTGCGCCGCCGCAACATGAACGAGAAGACGCGAGGCCTGGGTCGCGGGCTCACCAACTACGGCGACCGTGATTTTTCGGCCTATCTGCGCCGGTCCTTCGCCCGGTCGATGGGCTACTCGCGCGACATGCTGAGCCGGCCCGTCGTCGGCATCGCCTATACGCCGAGCGGCTTCAACAACTGCCATCGCCATTTTCCCGAGCTGCTGGAGGCGGTGAAGCGTGGCGTGCTCTCGACGGGGGCGCTGCCGCTGGAGTTCCCCACCATCTCGCTCGGCGAAGTGTTCTTGAGCCCGACCAGCCTGCACTTTCGCAACCTCATGGCCATGGACACCGAGGAGATGATCCGCGGCCAGCCCATGGACGCGGTGGTGCTGATGGGCGGCTGCGACAAGACGGTCCCGGCGCAGCTCATGGGCGCCGTCTCGGCCGCCCGGCCGGCGATCCAATTGGTCGGCGGGCCGATGATGACCGGCCGCCACCGCGGCGAGCGGCTCGGCGCCTGCACCGACTGCCGCCGCTTCTGGGCCAAGTTCCGCGCCGGCGATATCGACGACCAGGAAATCGAGGCGATCGAAAGCCGGCTGGCTACCACGACGGGGACTTGCGCCGTCATGGGCACCGCGTCGACCATGGCCTGCATTGCCGAGGCGCTGGGCATGACCTTGCCGGGCACGGCCGCGATCCCTGCCGTGCATGCCGATCGCCTGCGCGCCGCCGAGGCGACCGGCATGGCGGCGGTGAAGCTGATCGGGTCCGACCTTTCCCCGGGCAAGATCATCACGGCGCAATCGGTCGAGAA
This sequence comes from Xanthobacteraceae bacterium, assembly GCA_045801465.1. Lineage (GTDB taxonomy): Bacteria > Pseudomonadota > Alphaproteobacteria > Rhizobiales > Xanthobacteraceae > DATFWC01. Next base: position 12,176 of record JBJMSU010000250.1, read on the forward strand.
CGCGTTGCGCGTGCTCCTGGCGCTGGGCGGCTCCACCAACGCCATCATCCACCTCACCGCCATCGCCGGGCGCGCCGGCATCAAGGTGACGCTCGATCAACTCAACGCCTTGAGCGACACCACGCCGGTGCTGGTCAACCTCAAGCCGGTGGGCCAGCACTACATGGAGGATTTCTTCGCCGCGGGCGGAGTCGGCGCGGTGCTGCGGGAATTGAAGCCGCTGCTCCATCTCGACTGCATGACGGTGACCGGCGAAACGCTGCGTCAACGCCTCGATGCCGAGGCGGAGTATGTCGACCACGCGATCGTCGCCAAGCGTGACGCGCCGCTCGAGTCGCAAGGCGGCTTGGTCGCGCTGTTCGGGTCCCTCGCACCGCGCGGCGCCATCCTCAAGCGCTCCGCCGCCGATGCGCGCCTGTTCGAGCGGGAAGGGCGTGCCGTCGTGTTTGCCTCGCTCGAAGACTTGGCGAACCGTATCGACGATCCCGAGCTCGACGTGACGCAAGACGATTTCCTGGTGCTGCAGAATGCCGGCCCGCACAGCCCCTCCGGCATGCCGGAAGCCGGTTATCTGCCGATTCCGAAGAAGCTCGCTGCCAAGGGCGTCAAGGACATGGTGCGCATTTCCGATGCGCGCATGAGCGGCACCGCGTTCGGGACGATCATCCTTCATGTCACACCGGACGCGGCGTCGGGCGGGCCGCTCGCCATCGTGCGCAACGGCGACCGCATCCGCCTGTCGGTGAAGGATCGCCGCATCGATCTCCAGGTAGACGAGACCGAGATGGCGCGCCGCCGCGCCGAGGCTCCGGCGCCGCCGCCGGCGCCGCGCCGCGGCTATGCGCGCCTGCACGCCGAGCACGTGCTCGGCGCCGACGAGGGCTGCGACTTCGACTTCATGCGCCCGGGGTGATGACGACGAGCGCAAGCGCAACGCATACCTGCGTCTATCGCTTAGGCACGATGACTGCCAAGGACGCGGCGCGCTCCCTCTCCCCGTTGGGGAGAGGGTTGGGGTGAGGGGCGACTGACTCTCGACAGGTGCGTGCCCCCTCACCCGGATCGCTTCGCGATCCGACCTCTCCCCGCTGGGGAGAGGTGGAGCAAGCGGCTCGGCATCGTCTCCTTTTTTGCTGAGCGTATTCTGCGAAGCTTCGTGGGGCGATACTGTCCCGCCCATGCAGGAGCCGTTCGATCACTGCGAGCAGGTGGTGCGCGAGACGGACAAGGACCGTTTCCTCGCAACGTTGTTCGCGCCGGCCAATCGCCGCGGGCCGTTGTTTGCGCTCTATGCGTTCAACAGCGAGATCGCGCGGGTGCGCGAGGCGATCCGCGACCCAATGGCCGGCGAGGTTCGGCTGCAATGGTGGCGCGATGCGCTGGAGCGGCCCGGCTCCGGCGACGCGCGGGCGAACCCGATCGCGTCGGCGCTGCTCGACACCATCATCCGCTTTCGGCTCCCGATCCAATCGCTGATCGCCATCATCGAGGCACGGGAGTTCGACCTTTACCGCGATCCGATGCCCACGCTCGCCGCGCTCGAGGCCTATGCTGACAAGACCTCATCCACGCTCATCGATCTCGCCGCGACGATGCTTGGCGCGCGTGATTCCGACCTCGCGACTGCCGTGCGCCATGGCGGGCTGGCCTATGCCATCACCGGCCTGTTGCGCGCCTTCCCGCTGCACGCCGCGCGCGGACAGCTCTATGTGCCGTTGGAGATCCTGGAGCGGCATGGGGCAAAGCCTGAGGATATTTTCGCCGGTCGCGCCAGCCCGGAAGTTTCCGCCGCGCTTGCCGAGATGCGCCAGATTGCGCGCAGCCATGACGATGCGTACGCGCAAGCGGCGCCCACGATCACGCCTGCGATTGCGCCGGCGTTCCTGCCGCTGGCGCTGGTCCCGCTTTATCTCCAGCGGCTGGAGCGCTTCGGTCAGCAACCGTTCCAGGTGGTCGACATGCCGCAATGGCGACGGCAATGGGCGCTGTGGCGTGCCGCCGGCCGCATGTAGTCCTTGTTCGGTCGTCATCACCGGGCCGGCGCCAAGCGCCGAGACCCGGTGATCTCGCTGAGGGACGCACAGCCGTGCCTCACTAAACGGGATGGCCGGGACAAGAGCCCGGCCATGACAACGCTATTCCGCTGCCACCGGCTGCGCCTCGGCGGCGATCCAGCGGTCGAGGTCGGCGAGCGCGCGGGCGGTCAATGCCTGCTTCTTCGCCAGCGTCTTTTGCGTGCCGCGCAGACGCTTGCCGTCGGGCATTTTCGCCGGAGCGCGGGCGAGCGGCGGGAACAGGCCGAAGTTGACATTCATCGGCTGGAACGAGCGTGGCCCGGCATCGATGGTTTCTACGTGGCCGCCGGTGATGTGGCCAAGGAGTGCGCCATGCGCCGTGGTCGGCGGCGGCAACACCACACGCTCGCCCTTTCGTTCCGCCACCGCGAAGCGTCCGGCAATAAGCCCCACCGCAGCCGATTCCACATAGCCCTCGCAGCCGGTAATCTGGCCGGCGAAGCGCAGGCGCGGCATCGCCTTCAGGCGCAACGTGCCGTCGAGCAATCGAGGCGAATTGAGGAACGTGTTGCGGTGCAGCCCGCCGAGGCGGGCGAACTCTGCCTGCTGCAGCCCCGGAATGGTGCGGAAGATGCGGACCTGCTCGCCGTGCTTCAGCTTGGTCTGGAAACCGACCATGTTGTAGAGCGTGCCGAGCCGATTGTCCTGGCGCAGCTGCACCACCGCGTAGGGCTTGGTCGAAGGCTGGTGCGGGTTGGTGAGACCGACGGGCTTCAACGGTCCATGCCGCAAGGTCTCCGGCCCGCGCTCGGCCATCACCTCGATCGGCAGGCAGCCGTCGAAATAGGGCGTCGCCTCGAACTCGTGGAACGCGATCTTGTCGCCGGCGAGCAGCGCGGCAACGAACTCCTCATACTGATCGCGCGTCAGCGGGCAGTTGATGTAGTCGGCCCCGGAGCCGCCCGGCCCCGCCTTGTCGTAGCGCGACTGCAGCCAGGCCACGCTCATGTCGATCGAGTCGCGGTACACGATCGGCGCGATCGCGTCGAAGAAGGCGAGCGCCTCTTCGCCGGTGAGCGAGCGAATCATCTCCGCCAGCGCCGGAGAGGTGAGGGGGCCGGTGGCCACGATCACCTGGTCCCATTCGTCAGGCACATGCGCGATCTCGCTACGGTCGATCGCGATCAGCGGATGCGACTCGAGCGTCTGCGTGACCGCGGCCGAGAAGCCGTCGCGGTCGACCGCGAGCGCGCCCCCCGCCGGCACCTGATGGGCATCGGCGGCCCGCATCACCAGCGAGCCGAGACGCCGCATCTCCTCGTGCAACAGTCCGACCGCATTGGCTTGCCGGTCGTCGGAGCGGAACGAGTTCGAGCACACGAGCTCGGCCAGCCGGTCCGTCTTGTGCGCGTCGGTCATGCGTAAGGGGCGCATCTCGTGCAGCATCACGGGCACGCCGGCACGCGCGATCTGCCAAGCCGCCTCGCTGCCGGCGAGGCCGCCGCCGATCACGTGAACCGCTTGCATCTCGCTTCTCAGCATGGACAATAACTAAGGAAACCCGCCTGAATCGACAATGGCCGGAGGAGCGATGCGTTGCCGGGGTGCAGCATTCGGCGTTGTGTGCCTGGCGCTGAGCGCCGCGTCGGCGTCCGCCATGCAGCTCAGCGAGGCACAGGCCCAACTCTACAGCACCGTGTCGATCCTGCCGCCGAGCGCGGAGCGCATGACGGTCTGCTACGGCTTCGTCTGCCGGCGGCGCTATATCCTCGATTTCGAGCCGGCGGACCGCAAGAAGCTGGCCGAGTTTCTCGCCGCCGGCCGCGCGTCCGCCGAAGCCGAACGCAAGGCCGTGCAGCAAGCGGTCGTCTGGTTCGACCGCCGCATCGGTCCGATCATCGGCACCGATACGCGCATCGCCTATGCGGATTTCCGCTATTTCGACGACAAGCACAATTTCGACTGCTACGACACCACGCGCAACACCACGAGCCTCCTTCTCGTGCTGCAGGACTGGGGCCTGCTGCGACACCATACGGTGGCCGATCCGCGCTATCGCGGCAACTTTCTGGTCCTGCAGACGCCGCACAACACCGCGATCCTGAGGGATAAGGTGACGGGCAAAAGCTGGGTCGTTGACATGTGGACCAAGGCCTACGGAGAATTGCCCGACGTGATGCCGGTCGAGCAATGGCTGACGGAAAATTGACGCACCATCTACCCGTCGATCGCCACGTTTGATAGGCGGCGGGGCAATCCACGCGAGATCATCGAGGCTGTCATGAATATCAAGCTGGCTCTGGCCGCATGTCTGGGAGGATTTATGGCGACCGTTCAGGCGAGCGCTGCGGCGGAGGTGAAGGTGCTGACCGCGGGCGCGTTCAAGCAGATCGTGCTGGCGGTCGTTCCCGAATTCGAGAAGAGCGGCCACAAGCTCGTCGTGGACAACGACACGGTGGGCGCGCTGGTAAAGCGCATCGAGGGCGGCGAAGCGTTCGACGTCGCGGTGCTCACGCCCGCCGCGGTCGACGAGCTTACCGGCAAGGGCAAGATCGCGTCCGGCAGCAAGACCGTGCTCGCCCGGGTCGGCGTCGGCGTGATGGTCAAGGCCGGCGCGCCGGCTCCCGACATCGGCAGCGTCGACGCGTTCAAGCGCGCGCTCATCAACGCCAAGTCGGTGGCCTATATCGATCCGGCGAGCGGCGGGTCGAGCGGCATCTATATCGCCAACCTGCTGCAGAAGTTGGGGCTAGCCGACGAGATCAAGCCCAAGGCGAAATTGAAGCAGGGCGGCTATGTGGCCGACCTGATCAAGAGCGGCGAGGCCGAGCTCGGCATCCACCAGATCAGCGAGATCGTGCCGGTAAAGGAGGTGACGCTGGTCGGGCCGTTGCCGGCGGAGATCCAGAACTACACCACCTATGCGGCCGGCATCGGCGCCGGCGCCAAGGACAGCGAAGCCGCCAAGGCGCTGATCAAGGTGTTCTCCGGTCCCGCCGCCGCCGCCGTGCTCAAGGACAAAGGGATGGAGCAGCCGGGCTCGTGACCGACCTATGCTGCCGGCCGCACGATTTTCACGCGAACCGAGAGCCGGCCTTGGTGGCAAGCATCATGAGCGCGTCGAGCTGAACTTATTGATACGGCCGCGGAGCAGATCATTGAGCCGCGGCTGAGTCAGTCCGAGCCGCTTGGCCGCCGCGGTCTGGTTGACCTTCCAACTCTCGATGATCTCGCGCAGGGCGATCGTGAGCTCGGCACGAGCTTTCATGTTCGCTGCCGCAGCGGGTGAAGATTCGATCGCATCCCACACGCTCTCGAACCGCTGTTTGGTCATCCGTATCATCTCCGGCATTAGTCGTACCTGATGCCGCTTTCCTTGACGACTTTGGACCAGCGCTCCGCTTCGCGGGCGATGAACATGGCGAATTCGTTGGGCGTGCTGGTCGCCGGGAACAGGCCGGCGGCGTCGGCCTTGGCCTTGATGCTGCGGTCGTTGAGGATCTTCGCCACCTCGTTGCGCAGCTTCTGCACGATGGGCCGGCTCGTGCCCTTGGGCGCGACCAGGCCGAGCCAGACCGAGATCTCGTCGAGGCCCTTGACCACCGACTGAATCGTCGGCGCCTCCGGCGCGGCCGGAAACGGGCGGTCATCGAACTTGGCGAGGACGCGGAACTGGCCGCCCTGGATCAGGGAGGCCGCCGCCGACGGGCCGTCGAAGGTGAAGTCGACGCTGCGCGTGAGCAGCCCTTGCGTCACCTCGGCGCTGCCGTTGTAGGGAACGAGGACCGTATTCACGCCGGCCGCCTTGTTGAAGAGAAGTCCGGTCAGCCGCGTGGTGATCGTTCCGGCGCCATAGTTGAGCTTGCCGGGATCGGCTTTCGCCTTGGCGATCAGCTCCTGGACGCTCTTCACCTCGCTTCCCGCATGCACCATCAGGAGCTGCATGGTCTTCGCGACCAGCGTGATCGGGACGAAGTCGTTGAGCGGGTCGTAGGGCGGCGTGCGGTAGAGGTACTGGTTCATGGTCAGCGTGGAATCGATGGCCATGAGCAGCGTGTAGCCGTCGGGCGCGGCCTTGGCCACGGCCTGCGCCGCCAGCACGGTGTTGGCGCCGGGGCGGTTTTCGATCACCACCGCCTGTCCCCAATCCTCGGTCATCCTCTGTCCGATCAGGCGCGCGAGCACGTCGGACGGCCCGCCGGCCGGGAACGGCACGACGATGCGGATCGAGCGGCTGGGAAAGCTCGCCGCGTCGGACTCCGAGCTCTCCTGCGCAGCGGCAGCTCCCACTGACAGAGCCGACAACAACGCGACGCAACAACGAAAATGCCTCACGACACGCACTCCATCACCTCGTGTCCCGCACGCGCTGCAGCGATGCAGCGCTGCCCCTCGCCGCTGTGGCGGCTCGCCCGGGACGCATTCAATACGGCCTGACGGTTCCCTTGACGGTGGTGCGCAGCATCAGACGGCGTTCGGTCGAGGGAAAGTCCGTGCGCGCGTGCGAGGAGCAGCGGTTGTCCCACAACAGGAGGTCGCCCTTGCGCCAGACATGCTCGTAGACGAACTCGCGTTTCTCCGAATGGTCCCACAGCACGTTCAACAGCCGTTCGCTCTCGTCGTCCGGCAGGTCGAGGATCTTCACCGTCATCAGGCGGTTGACGTAGACCGCCTTGCGGCCGGTGTCCTCGTGGGTGCGGAACACCGGATGCACGCACTCGCCGAACGCCTCGGTGCCCTTGCTGTCGCCGCGCGACGTCGAGCCGTAATTGTAGTGATGCAGCGCTTTGCGGCCTTCCAGCCGCGCCCGCACGGCGGGATCGAGGCTGTCATAGGCGGCATAGCCGCTGGCGAACAGCGTATTGCCGCCGGCCGACGGGATCTCGACGGAGTAGAGGAGCGTCGCCTTGCTCGGCACCGCGGCGTGGATCATGTCATGATGGAACATCATCTCGCCGTCGGGCAGTGCGCCGATCGGCTCGCCGTTCTCGCGGATGTTGGAGATCAGCATGATGCCGGGCAGGATTTTCGAATAGCCTTTCGGAAAAAACCTCGCCGGCCGGCGCGGCATGCCTTGCTCACCGAAATAGGCAGTGACACGTATCAAATCCTCTTGCGACAGCTTCTGACCGGGGAAGATGATCACGATGTGGTCGAGCCAAGCCTGATAGATCGCCTTGATGGTGTCTTCGTCGGGCTTCTCGCGCAGATCAATGCCGCGCAACTCCGCGCCGATGTGTTTGGTGAGAGGGACGACTTCGAATCGGGTTTTTGTCATCACGTTCATTGCGGTTTCTCCGATACTTGGGACATGCGGTCGGTGTGGTCGGACCGCGCAACATGGGCGCAGAAAACCACGGCCGGACATTGCTGGCAAGGCGATTTGACCGGTATGAATCAACGCAGGAACGCGCGCATTTGACCAAGCTGCCGCCATGGGACCGTTTGCGGCTGCCGTATGCGGCATGGCATATTCGGCCGGTGCAAAGTTTGTTCGTAATGTTGGGAAACAATGTCGAAATGACACCGGCTTGCCGTTGGACTCGCACGCTCGCGCTTGGCGCCGCGATGATCGCATGCGCCCCATCAGCCGTCCTTGCGCAATCAGCCGAGCCGTTCTTCAAAGGTAAGGTCATCAATCTTTATATTGGCTTTGCGCCGGGCGGCACCTACGATTATTTCGGCCGCCTGGTGGGACGCTTCATCGGCAAGCACATTCCCGGTAATCCCACGGTCGTGGCGCAGACCATGCAGGGCGCCGGCAGCCTGCAAGCGGCCAACTTCCTGTTCGCGCAAGCGCCGAAGGACGGCACGGCCTGGGGCGTTGTGACGCAAACGCTTGCGCTCGAGGAGGCGCTCCGCTCGCCGGGCGCACACTATAAAGCCGCCGAATTCACCTGGCTCGGGCGAATGACTTCCATTGTCGAGGTTCATTTCACCTGGAAGACATCAAACACAAAGACGATCCAGGACGCCCGGCAGTACGAGACGCCGGTTGCCGGCACGGGCGCGGGATCGCCCTCGGAAGGGTACCCAAAGCTGCTCAACGCGCTTGCCGGCACCAAATTCAAGATCATCTCAGGGTATCCGGGCTCGACTCAGGGCATGCTAGCGATGGAGCGCGGTGAAGTGGACGGTGGCCTCACCTCCTGGAACACGCTCAAGCGCACTAAGCAGGAGTGGATTCAGAACAAGGACATCAACGTGCTTGTCCAATATGCACTCGAGCGGCATCGTGAGCTGCCCGACGTGCCGACTCTGCTGGACGCGGTAAACACACCTGAAGCACGCGCGATCATGGCGTTCTATGTCAGCGGCGGCGAAGTCGGGCGTTCGTTGCTGGCACCGCCGGGCATCCCGGCGGATCGCGTCAACGTGCTGCGTGCCGCGTTCGGTTCGATGCTCAAAGATCCGGAATTTCTGGCGGAAAT
>JBJMSU010000044.1:0-18153 GCA_045801465.1 Xanthobacteraceae bacterium
GAAAGTTCGATGGTGACGTCGCGGTCGGCGAGCTGCGCCTCCAGCTGCAGCACGAATTTCTCCACCACTTTGGCGATGATCTCGCGCGAGAGATGGCCGAAGGTGATGATCGCATCGAGCCGGTTGCGGAATTCCGGCGCAAACATGCGGTTGATCGCTTCCATGTCGTCGCCTTCACGCTTTGTGCGCGTGAAGCCGTACGCCTGCTTCGCCAAATCGGCCGCGCCGGCATTGGTCGTCATGATCAGAATGACGTTGCGGAAGTCGACCTGTTTGCCGTTATGGTCGGTCAGTTTGCCATGATCCATGATCTGCAGGAGCACGTTGAACAGATCCGGATGCGCCTTCTCGATCTCGTCGAGCAGCAGCACGCAGTGCGGGTGCTGGTCGACGCCGTCGGTGAGCAGCCCGCCCTGGTCGAAGCCGACGTAGCCGGGGGGGGCGCCGATCAGGCGGGACACGGTGTGCCGCTCCATGTATTCCGACATGTCGAAGCGGATGAGCTCGACGCCGAGGCTCGCCGCCAGCTGGCGCGCGACCTCGGTCTTGCCGACGCCGGTCGGTCCGGAGAACAGATAGCAGCCGATCGGCTTCTCGGGCTCGCGTAAGCCGGCGCGCGCGAGCTTGATCGAGGACGAGAGCGCCTCGATCGCGCGGTCCTGGCCGTAGACGACGCGTTTGAGGGTCTCCTCGAGGTGCTGCAGGACCTCGGCGTCATCCTTCGACACGGTCTTGGGCGGAATCCGCGCCATGGTGGCAATCGTCGTCTCGATTTCCTTGATACCGATGGTCTTCCGCCGCTTGTTTTCGGGCAGCAGCATCTGCGCCGCACCCGACTCGTCGATCACGTCGATCGCCTTGTCGGGCAGCTTGCGGTCATGGATGTAGCGGGCGCTGAGCTCGACCGCGGCCTTGATCGCCTCGTTGGTGTACTTGAGCTTGTGGTAGTCCTCGAAGTAGGGCTTGAGCCCCTTCATGATCTCGATCGCGTCGGACACCGTGGGCTCGTTGATGTCGATCTTCTGGAACCGGCGCACCAGCGCCCGGTCCTTCTCGAAATATTGGCGGTATTCCTTATAGGTGGTCGACCCGATGCAGCGCAGGGTCCCGGATGCCAGCGCCGGCTTGAGCAGGTTGGAGGCATCCATGGCGCCGCCCGAGGTGGCGCCGGCGCCGATCACGGTATGAATCTCGTCGATGAACATGATGGCGCCGGGATAAGCCTCGAGCTCCTTGATGACCTGCTTGAGCCGCTCCTCGAAATCGCCGCGATAACGCGTGCCGGCGAGCAGCGTCCCCATATCCAACGAGAACACGGTGGCGTTGCGCAGCACGTCCGGCACTTCGCCGTTGACGATGCGACGCGCGAGACCCTCGGCGATCGCGGTCTTGCCCACGCCGGCATCGCCGACGAACAGCGGGTTGTTCTTCTGCCGCCGGCACAGCACCTGGATGGTGCGGCTGATCTCGGCCTCGCGGCCGATGAGCGGGTCGATCTTGCCTTCGCGCGCCTTCTTGTTCAGGTTGATGCAGTAGGCCTCCAGGGCATCGCCCTTCTTCTTGGCATCGTCGCCGCCCTTGCTCTCGGCTTCCTCGTCGGCGCCGCGCACCGGGCGCGATTCCGACAGGCCCACGCGCTTGGCAATGCCGTGGCTGATGTAGTTGACCGCGTCGTAGCGGGTCATGTCCTGCTCCTGCAGGAAGTAGGCGGCGTGGCTTTCCCGCTCGGCAAAAATGGCGACCAGCACGTTCGCGCCGGTCACCTCCTCGCGCCCTGACGATTGGACGTGGATGACGGCGCGCTGGATGACGCGCTGGAATCCGGCGGTGGGCTTGGAATCCTCGCTTCCGTCGGTGACCAGGTTGTCCAGCTCGGCCTCGATATAGGCCACCAAGCTGCGGCGCAGCTTGTCCAGGTCCACGTTGCACGCCCGCATCACGGCGGCGGCGTCCTGATCGTCGATCAGCGCCAGCAGGAGGTGCTCGAGCGTGGCATATTCGTGGTGCCGCTCATTGGCGAGCGCGAGCGCCCGGTGAAGCGACTGTTCGAGGCTGCGCGAGAAGGTTGGCATCAGTGTCTCTTTTCCACGTGGTTAATCCCCAAGTCTGTCAACTCCCCGCCCTCATTTCTTTTCCATCACACATTGGAGAGGATGCTGGTGTTTCTTGGAGAAGTCCATCACCTGCGTCACTTTCGTCTCCGCCACCTCGTACGTATAGATCCCGCACTCGCCGATGCCATGCTTATGCACATGCATCATGATGCGGTACGCGCTCTCGTGATCCTTGTTGAAAAAGCGCTCGAGAACATGAACCACGAACTCCATCGGCGTGTAGTCGTCGTTGAGCAGCAGGACCCGATACAGGCTGGGTCGCTTCGTCTGCGGCTTAGTCTTGGCGATAACGGCCGTACCCGGTGAACCCGGCTCGTTGCGCCGCCGCCGCTCGTCCTCCGCAAGGCGCGGGGCGAATGGCGGCCTGGTCGTCACGTCATCCCTCGGTGTCGTTGCCCACGTCATTGTCAGTACTTGAGGCGCCGTTCGGCGGTATTTCGGCATTCGAGAATCGTGCCAGCCGGCACGGCCGGGAACTCCCTACATAATAAGGAAGGCACGACCGCCGTTCCAGATGCGACACGTTTTCCCCGTCGATCTCGTTGCGTGCACCGAAGCACCGTCGTGCCCGTGGATTAAGTCGACGGAAGTGCTGATTCCGTTTCGCTATATTAACGAGAAATTGGTCAAAAAACGCACAGCCCGTCCCACGGTCGAGCCAGTGCTCGGGCCGACTGCGGTCCCATACGCATTGTAATGCGATCGCCGCCACTTCCGGTGTTTCGCGCGGGGGCCTTGCCGCAGGTGGCGGCTGGACGTGGTTCGAGATCCGCCCGTGGCGGGCGCGAACGATCATGCGATCTGGGGGAACGCATTCGGGCAGGCGAAGAGGGCCCGGCGTGCGCGCCGGGCCCTTTGCATTGATACGAAGAGTCCGCCTTACTTGGTCGGCGTCACCTTGGCCAGATAGCCCTCGAACGGCTTGTAGGATTCCTTCGCCAAGTCGGCATAGAGCTCGCCCAGCTTGGTCGCCTCGGTGACAAAGCCCTCATAGGACGTCTTGACGTACTCGCTCTGGACCTCGATCGCCTTCTCGAGGGTCTTGGCGCCCAACAGCCGCTCCATGGCTGCCGTGCCGTCCTCGAACGACTTCTTGGCGTAGTTGGTCACCTCGGCGGCAATCGCCTGGAATGCCTTGGAAGCAGCGCCGACCGACTTCAGCGTGGCCTCGACATTGTCCTTTCCGAGCTTCTGCACTTCATCCAGATTCTTGATCATGGTCAACCTCTTGAATGGCCGCCACGACGGCAGCCGGCTCGTCCGTTGCACTCTCACTGGCCATCTTTTGACCAGCTTCAGCCACAATATAGTGCACTGCACAATTGATGTCAACCATTTTTTGTGCACTGCACAAATCAGGTTTTGGGCCGACTCGCGGTTAACGCTTTTGCAATGCGGTCACCGTACGGTCGCCTGTCGTGCCGACCGGCGGTGCGGCCTGGGTTGCGGGGACATCATTCCTCGGGCTTATATTGGTAGGTGACGACAGGGACGGCGGGCGCTCGTTGCGTTCGCGCAGGTGGGGACGGCGAAACATGTTTCGCGCGCGTGTCGGGGGCCCGTGCGGGCTCCGGTGGGGTAGTCTGGCGCTCTCTGCGGTCTTTGTGCTGGTGACCGTCGGCACTGATCCGGCCGACGCACGCGGCCGTCACCGCCGCGCCAAGCACGCGGTCAAGCATACGGTGCACAAGCGCAGCACCTACGAACCGCCTTACGCCGCAATCGTGGTGGACGCGAATTCCGGCCGCGTGCTGCACGCTTCCAATCCGGACAGTCGGCGTCATCCGGCATCGATCACCAAGATCATGACCCTGTACCTGCTGTTCGACCAGATCGAGGCGGGAAAGCTCAAGCTTGACACGCCGTTGACGGTTTCGGCTCGCGCCGCATCGCAGGCTCCCTCCAAGCTCGATCTCAAGCCCGGACAGACCATCAAGGTCGAGGACGCAATCAAAGCGCTGGTGACCAAGTCGGCAAACGACATCGCCGTGGTCGTGGCGGAAGCCATCGCCGGCAGCGAAGACGAGTTCGCCCGCCTGATGACCCGCAAGGCGCGCGCGCTGGGCATGAGCAGCACGGTCTACGCCAACGCCTCGGGGCTTCCCGACGACGAGCAGATCACCACCGCGCGCGACCAAGCGTTGCTGGGCCGCGCCATCCAGGACCGCTTCCCGCGCCAATACCGCTACTTTGCCATATCGAGCTTCTATTACGGCGGCCACGCGATCCGGAATCACAATCATCTGCTCGGCCGCGTCGCCGGCGTCGACGGCATCAAGACCGGCTACATCCGGATGTCCGGATTCAATCTCGTCACCTCGGTGCGGCGCGGCAATCGCCATCTCGTCGCCGTCGTCATGGGCGGGACCTCGGCGGGCTCGCGCGACGCGCGCATGCGCGCCCTGATCGACGAATATATCGGGCAAGGAGCCAGCGAGCGCACTGCGGCGAAGATCGTCGAAGCTCCGCTGCAGGCACAGGCGAAGCCCCCGGCGCCGCCGGTACTCGCGCAATTGCCGCGCTCGGAGCCGCCGACGAGCGCGCCCGAGCCGGCCCGGATTGAGATGGGCTCCACCGAGTTGACCGCGCATGCGCGCCCGAACGCCAACCGTCCGGCTCCCGGCTCGACCGAGCCGATCGCGGCGGTTCCGGTGAAGACCCTGACGGTCCGCGCCGCCAGCACCGCCCAGAGCGCCGCGATGACGGCACTCGCCGTGGCCGCAAGCGCTGCGCAGGGACCGATCGCGGCCGCACATGCAGCGCCAGCCGCACCGGCAGCACCGGCGGCGGCACCGGCAGCGACGGCGCCCGCCCCCGCGACGCAATACCAGACCGCATCTGCTGCCGGCCCGCTGCCGGCACCCGCTTTTGCATCGGCGCGCCAGTCACCGGCTGCAGCCGGCGAGCCGGCCACGACGCAGATTGCCTCCGTCTCTCCGACCCAGAAGGCGCAGCCACGCTCCGGCTGGATCATCCAGATCGGTGCGTTCCCGGACGAGAACGAGGCGCGTGAGCGCCTGCAGTCGGCACAGAACATGGCCAAGGACATTCTCGGCCAGGCCGACGCTTTCACGGAACGGGTGACCAAGGGCCACGAAACGCTTTATCGCGCGCGCTTTGCCGGGCTTGACGAGAGCCGTGCCGAGGCGGCTTGCCGCCATTTCAAGCGCAATAAGATCGATTGCTTCACGGTGAAGAACTAAACCGCGGACAACAACAACAGTACACAACAGGGAAGAAGGAGCAGAGGCGGCAGTTGCTGATGGTTGTGTTGCGTTTGGAGTACATCAGCGATGGCGACGAAGCAGGGTATCTTTGGCCTCATTGATACGGGCCGCGAGGTACGTCGTCCCCCCCTGATCGGGATGGACTTTCTTCATCAGAGCGTGATGAGCGCGCCCGATCTCTTCCGCGCTCGCCCCCGGTTGGAGGCCAAGGACCTGATAGGCCTCCTGCTCCGTCATTGGCCCGCCGCGCGGCGCCCGGTCCAGCCCCGCTGCCGCATCACCTTGAGCGTGGTCACGCCAGGCGGGATCCCGGCGGTCCAGATACGTTGCAAGTAGCGCCCTGCTTTCTTCGTCGATCTCGCCGAGAAATCCTGCCAGCGTCGCGACGTCGAGAGCGTCGAGGGAAGCCCCTTCGTGGCGCCCCACGAGGATGCGTCCACGCATGGCGCCGGTGTCGTGCTCGAGCTCCATCTCGATGAACGCGGTGCGGACGCGCGAGACCTGACCGGCGCTCTTCTGCGTCCGGGCCCCGAACCCGGCCGGGCCCCATGGCAGCCAACCCAGCAGTCCGAGGCCGGTCACGCCGAGCGGGATGGCGACTTCGAGGCGGCCGCGGACGCCAAAAAACGCCGCGCCCGCCAAGGCGACGATGCCGCCCGACGTCTTCATCACGGCCGCCAGGACCTTGGGGTTGCCGCGGGCAAAACTGTTGAGCAGCCATAAGATCAGGATCAGCGCCAGGATGCCGAGAAGGAGGGTCGGCATGGCTATCTCATCTGCGCCAGCAGCTTCTGCGCGCCGGCGCCGCTGCGGGACGAGAGGTCGGTGAGCGCCTTGATGCCGCCGGCCGCATAGGCCGCAGCGGCCCGCAGCAGCTCGCGCAACTGATGCGCCGCGCCGATGTCGAACCGGCAATAGGCGCCGTGCGTGAGCCGGGCGATCTCGCGAAAGGCCTGTTCGGCGACCGGATCGCTCCCCTCCTGGAACATGAAGGCGGGAACGCCCAGCAAGCCAAGCTCACCGGCGCCCGCACAGAGATCGTCGAGCGACTCCTCCATGGCATCTCCGACGAACACCAGCGCCTGCACCTTCTTGGTCTCGGTCTCGTTCCTGGCGTGCGCCAAGATGCGGCCGATCTGGGTATGGCCGCCGCGGCAGTCGATCTTCTCCATCAAGCCGCCCAGCAAGCGGGCATCCGACACGAAGCGCGAGGCGCGGCATTCCGCGAGACCCCGGTAATAGGCGAGCTGGACGTCGAGCCCGCCGATCGCGGCCGCTTCCTGGAACATGTCGGCCTGCAGCCGGCAGGCCTCGTCCCAGGTCGGCTGCCGGCTCATGGTGGCGTCGAGCGCAAAGATCAGCCGCCCGCGCTCGCCCGGTGCGACCGGCGGCGCCAGGCTGCGCGCGCGCTGCACGAACGCGTCGATTTCCGGCCGCGACGAGGTGGGCGTCGGCGCACGCCCGGCCGGTGCCGGCGTCCTCTTGGATGGATCGTTCGCCATTTCTCGCCGAACAGTCGCCTCGAACAATGCTCGTCAGTATAAGTATAAGTGGCCCTTTGCGCAGCCGGCGCAATGCCCCAGCGGTCCAGGCTACCTGCAGCCGAATCCGCCCGGCCTCGCCGGCACGGGTCGTACCGGCATGGCTCACCGGGCAGCGCGCGGGCGTTTCGCGAGCACCTGTCCCAATTTGCCACGATTGATTTCGATCAAGGGCACAGGTCGCTGCACCGAAGCGGCAATTCGGCGAAAAACCGACGCGGTAGCGCTCGCCGGATGGTGCCTCACTCGGCGATGATGTCGTGCAGGTCGAGCGGCTTGTCGACCGCCGCGAACCACTCGGCGCGTGCTGCCGCCCGCCGCCGCCCCTTTTCGTCGATCGGCAGCTTCAAGGCGTCGAGCACAGCCCGCACCTCCTGCCGCGCGCTCATGTGCGACAGATTCGGTCGCGTGCCGAGGGCGGCCTCGTCCATCTGGTCGAGCGCGGTGAGGCCGCGGGGGAACAGCTCGCGGTAGACGACACGCTCGGCGAAACCCTCGACCAGGCGGAACCCCATCTGCAAGCCCAGCTCGCTGAGGCTTTCGCCCACGACTCTCTTGTTGCGCGAATTGGTCATGGAGAAGCGGTTGCGCACGACGATCCAGTCGGTCGACCCGCCGTCGACCAGCCGGCGCTGCCGGCGCGCGTCGCGCACCATCTCGGCATAATGGCTCGCGCCGGTCACCGCGAAGGTCGAGGGATCGACGGTGCCGAGGACGTCGAAGTCCACGAACGAGTCGTTGATCGGCGTCACCAGCGTATCGGCCATCGAGTGGGCGAGCCGCATCAGGTAGCTGTCGGTCGCCGGGGTATCGATCACCACGAAATCGTGCGAGTGCTCGACCGCCGTGACCGCCTCGGCGAACGCGGCGAACTCGGAGGCTTCGTTGTCCTCCACTCTCGCGCCTTCGGCGCGTCCCACGTGGTAGTGCGTCGGGATCTCGAGCGCCAAGCCCGTTCGTGCGGCCCAGGCACGGCGGTTTTCTATGTAATGGGTGAGGCTTTTTTGTCGGCTGTCGAGATCGATCGTGGCAACGCGCTGGCCGGCTTTGAGCAATCCGACCACAATGTGCATGCACGTGGTCGATTTGCCCGAGCCGCCCTTCTCGTTGCCGAGCACGATGACGTGCGCGGACCTGGGAGGTCCGATCGACGCTGCGAGCAACATGACACGAGGTCCCTGTCGCTTTTATATTTCGTGCGTACGAGACGAGACGTCAAGCTCCGGCACGCACGCGCCGCTTCCCTTCGCTAAATATTTTTTGCGCACGAGTCGCGCAATGGCGTTTGCACGATGCATGATGTTGAGAAGGAAGCGAGGACGAAACGGGATGGCCCGACGCGTTCGCGTGATTCATGATCTCGCGGTACTGCGGCGGGCAACCGCGCGGTATCGTATGGCTGGCGAGACGATCGCGCTGGTGCCGACCATGGGAGCGCTGCACGCAGGGCATCTCTCGCTCGTACGTTTGGCCCGCCGCAAGGGCGATCGGGTGATCGTCTCCATCTTCGTCAACCCGACGCAGTTTGCGCCGCACGAAGATTTGGCCACGTATCCCGGCACCTTGGCGGCCGACGTTGCTGCGCTCTCTGAGCTCGACGTCGCTCTCGTCTGGGCGCCGCCCGTTGCGGTCATGTATCCGCCCGGCTTCGCCACCCGCATCGCGCCGGAAGGCCCCGCCCGCGCCGGCCTGGAAGATCGGTTCCGCCCACACTTCTTCGGCGCCGTCGCAACGGTCGTCGCCAAGCTGTTGATCCAGTGCCGGCCGGACGTCGCCGTGTTCGGCGAAAAGGACTACCAGCAGCTCAAGGTGGTGACGCAGATGGCGAAAGACCTGGCCATTCCGGTGCGCATCGTGCCGGGACGCACGGTGCGCGAGAAGGACGGCCTCGCCCTGTCGTCGCGCAACGCCTACCTCGATGCCGCGCAGCGGGCGGCCGCCCCAATCCTTTACCGCGTCCTGCGCGACTGCGCGGAGAAGATCAAGGCGGGCCGAAAGATCGACATCACGTTGGCGCACGGCCGCCGCGCGGTCGAGCAGGCCGGCTTTGCGCTCGATTACTTCGAGGCCCGGCACGCCGAAACGCTCGAGCCCATCCGTTCGGTCAAGGACGGCCCCGTCCGCCTCCTGGTCGCGGCAAAGCTCGGCACCACGCGGTTGATCGACAACGTGGCGGTGTGAGCCGTCGTTCCGGGGCGCGGGCTTCAGCCCGCGAGCCGGAACCCATGACCACCGCCGGTGCGATAAATGGGTAGGACAGTGTGCATGGGTTCCGGCCCTCGCGCTGCGCGCTCGGCCGGAACGACAGTCAGAGCAACCCCAGGTCCCTGAGCTCGCGCCGCATGTCCTCCGGCATCTTGGCGGCGCCAGGCGCGGCGCGGTCGAGATCGCGCGGCGCATCCTTGGCCGAAAGATAGCGCCAGCCCTGGAAGGCGCGAAAAGGACGCGGCTGCACCAGAACGAGCTTGCCGTCGAGCACCAGACGGCAACGACCGATCCCATCCTTGTCGATGAAGGGGCGAACGGCAACAAACTTCTCGCGGCACAGGATCGCGCCGCGGATCACCCAATAGAGGGACCCGCCGGCGACGAGCTCGTCGGCGCGCTTCGGCGCCATCCGGGTGGTATGGATATGCTCGCCCCGGCTTTTCTTGGCGCGCAGCTTTCGGGCGATCCAGTCCTCCAGGTCGTTGACCGAGTCGCAGCCGACGCACAGCTTGATGAGATGAAGGGCCATGTTGTCATTGTCCTTGGTCGGCTGGTGCCGCCGATTTGAAGTTCTTACGGCGCCTGCCGCGAGTTCGTGTAGGAACTTCAAATCGAAAAGCGGCACTAGAAGCATATGCTTGCTGGTGCCCCTTTGCTTCCGAAGTTCGTGTCGGAGGGGCTGCCATGTATCACGAACTTCGGAAGCGGGGCACTAGCGGCTCGATCACCATGATCTTGGCGCCCTCGGCGATCTGGTTTCCCGCCGTGGCGGCGATTTCCCCTACTCTCCCGGCGATCGGGGCGATCAGCGAATGCTCCATTTTCATCGCCTCGACAACGGCGACGCGTTGCCCCTTGTTCACGGCGGCCCCCGGTTCGACCAGCACGGCAAGGAGCTTGCCGTGCATGGGCGCCCGCACGAGCCCATCGCCATCGAGGTGCTCGACGTCGATCTCGACGTCCTTCAGCCGCACCACGGTCTGGCGACCGGCGCGCCAGACATAGACCGCGCCAGGGGCATCGATCGCAAGTGCATCCGCGGCGGCATCCACGCCATCCACAGACACCTCCGCCTTCGCCGCCCCGCCGACTGCGTCGCCCGGGCGATAGGTCACCTGGGCGAGCGCGCTTTCGCCGTCCACCCGAACGGGGATTGAAACGGAGCGCGAACCCGACAGCTGGAAGCCATCCCCGAGGTCCCAGGGCGAGCGCGCGTCCTCGGATCGTGCCGCGATCCGTTCAGCCTCGCGTGCAATCAGCCTCGCCGCCCCAGCGGCAGCGGCCGCGCGATCGAATGGCTGTGGCACCGCCCCCAAGGCGGCGAGATTGCGGTCGATGAAATCGGTATCGAAGCGGCCGCGGCGAAACTCAGCCGCGCGCACGAGCGCCGCAAGAAACCTCAAGTTCGTGCGCGGGCCTGCCGCGACGGTGCGGTCGAGCGCGACGCCAAGGCGGTCGAGCGCCTGTTCGCGCGTCGCGCCATGGGCGATGAGCTTGGCGATCATCGGATCGTAGAACGAACGCACGTCGGCGCCCGCCGCCACCCCTGTATCAATGCGCACGCCATCGGCGGCCGGAAAGTCCAGGGCAACCAAGCGACCGGCCGAGGGCAGGAAGCCGTGCTCCGGATCCTCCGCATAGAGCCGCGCTTCTACCGCATGGCCGACGAGCGGCACCTGATCCTGCGCAAGGGGGAGCCTTTCGCCCGCGGCGACGCGGAATTGCCACTCCACCAGGTCCAGTCCGGTAATCGCCTCGGTGACCGGATGCTCGACCTGCAGCCGCGTGTTCATCTCCATGAACCAGAAGCCGTCCGCACTCAGGCCCTTGGTGCCGTCGACGATGAATTCCACCGTTCCGGCGCCGACATAATCGACGGCCTTGGCGGCCTCGACCGCCGCGCCGCCCATGACGGCGCGCAACTCCGCAGTCATGCCCGGCGCAGGGGCTTCCTCGATTACCTTCTGATGGCGCCGCTGCAGCGAACAGTCGCGCTCATTGAGGTGAATCACGTTGCCGTGGGCGTCGGCGAACATCTGGATTTCGATGTGGCGCGGTGCCGTGACGTATTTCTCGATCAGCACGCGGGCATCCCCGAAGGCTGAGTGCGCTTCGCGCGCGGCGCCTTCGAGCGCCGCCTCGAAATCGGCGTGGCGCTCGACCCGGCGCATGCCCTTGCCGCCGCCACCGGCCACCGCCTTGATCAGCACCGGATAGCCAATCTCGTAGGCCTTCTGTCGGAGGAATTGCGGATCCTGGCGCTCGCCGTGATAGCCGGGCACCACCGGCACGCCCACCTTCGCCATCAACGTCTTGGCGCCATCCTTCAGCCCCATGGCGCGGATGGCGGCGGCGGGCGGACCGACAAAGGCAATCCCTGCAGCCGCGCAGGCCTGGGCAAAATCGGCATTTTCGGCGAGAAAGCCATAGCCGGGATGGATGCATTGGGCCCGCCGGCGCCTGGCCACGTCCAGAATCCTGTCGATCGCGAGATAGCTCTCGCGCGGCGCCGCCGGCCCGATCAGGTGCGCCTCGTCGGCGAGCGCGACATGCAGCGCGTCGGCGTCGGGCTCCGAATAGACCGCGATCGTGCGCAATCCCAGACGCTTGGCGGTTCGCGCGATGCGGCAGGCGATCTCCCCGCGATTGGCGATGAGAACGGACGAAAACATGGAGTGCCCCGCTTCCGAAGTTCGTGGATCACGTCGCAGCACCCTTTGACACCAACTTCGGAAAGCAAAGGGGCACCAGCCAGTCTACAATTCTAGTGCCGCTTTTCGATTTGAAGTTCCTACACGAGCTTGCGGCAAGCGCTGTAGGAACTTCAAATCGGCGGCACGTGAGCCGACGTTACTGGGTGCCTGGGGGGTTGCCGGTATTGGCCGGCGGCGGCGCGGTGGGCGCCGGCGGGACGATCTGCACGGGGGCATTCGTGCTCGCCCGGGCCGGCCTGGCCTTCGATGGCGCCGGCCGCCGCGGCGGAGCAGGCGGCGTTGCGGCAGCTTCCGCGGGTGCGCTGTTCGGCACCGTCCCGACCGGAGGCTCGGGAACCATGATGTTCACCGGCGGGATCGCCGCCGCGGAGGGCACATTGAAGCCCGGCGGCACGACGCTCGCCCCCGAATTCGACGCGACCGGTGAACGACTGGACCGCGCCTGCCAGGCCGCGGCATAGCGCGCGACATAAATGTCGTAGGCATGCTCTTTGAGATTGCTGGTGATCCGCGCGGTATCGCGGAACAGCGTGAAGGCGTCGCAATGTTCGGGCGAGCAGCCATAGCGGCTCGCCAGCACCTGGGCGACAAAGCCGAAACGGTCGCTTTCGAGGGTCGCGCGCAAGCCCGGCAAGGCGCCTTCGTAGCTCACGTTGGCGCGCAGCGCGTAATCCACTGCGTCGGACAGAAGGGCAAGCCGCGCCGTCGTGTAGGCGGTTGCTTGCGCCACGGTTTCGGGGCCAGCGAACAGGGCACGCTCGCAGACCGCCTCCACGGTGTCGCCCACCGCACCGTCGAGACAGGCAAGTACCGAACCGGGCGCCGCCGCCTGCACGGCCAGATTCTGCGCCTGCGTCAGCAAGGCGCGGCGCTCGTCGACCCGCTCGCGTTCGGCCAGGCGCGTGCTCCCGACCGATACGATCGCGACCACGAGCGCGAGACAAGCGACGGAGACCACGCCCCCGACCGCGACCACCAGACCGCCGCGCAGCATCGCCAGCACCACGACGACCACCAGGAACGCCGCGATCGCAGCCGCCGCCCACCACGGCACCATGAAGAGGCCCGTGCTGGAATCGAATCCGGGGAGCACCAAACTCTCAATGCCCATTGAATAATGATCCGCCGCGTTTGCGCCGAGTATGGCGCAGCCCGGGTGCAGTCGCCACCCCAAAGCTTTGATTTCCGGTTGAAAACCGGTCGTCGCGCGGTGGTATCTCAGGACCCATGGGCAACGGCCCTGGCTCGTGCAGGGCTTGCGATTCCGCTCTCGCCGTCCATGATGGTGCTCCCGCCGTCCTCCGTCCCTGCGGCATTCCTCAATCGCGAACCGCCATGGCAGCCACCTCCCCGTCCGGCGCACCGCCTCGATCCGGTGGCCCGGTCGATCCCGCGCTGATCGAGGACCTCGTGGCCGCGAGCCGCATTCTTGCCGCCGAGGGCGTGCTCGACGGCTACGGCCACGTTAGCATGCGCCATCCTGGCAATCCGGAGCGTTACCTGATGTCGCGCTCGCTCGCCCCGGCGCTGGTGACGGCCGATGACATCATGGAGCTCGACCTCGACTCCAATCCGGTCGATGCACGCGGCCGAACCATGTTCCGCGAGCGCTTCATCCACGGCATGATCTTCAAGGCGCGCCCGGATGTGATGGCGGTGGTGCACAGCCATTCCCCCGCCGTCATCCCGTTCGGCATCACGCCGGTGCCGATGAAGGCGACCTTCCATATGGCCGGCTTTCTCTACCAGGAGCCGCCGGTGTTCGAGATCCGCGACGTCGCCGGCTGGACCAACATGCTGATCACCGACAATCGGCTGGGCGCGGCGCTGGCAGACACGCTGGGACCGAATCCCGTGGCGCTGATGCGCGGACACGGCAACGTGGTGGTGGGCCCGAGCATACCGATTGCCGTGTTCCGGGCGATCTACACCGAGGTGAACGCCCGGTTGCAGACCACCGCCATCATGCTGGGCGGCCCGATCAACTACCTCTCTGCCGAAGAGGGCGACATCATCACCAACAAGGAGCCGGGCGACGTCGGGCGCGCCTGGAACCTGTGGCGCACGAAAGCGCTGGGCAAGTAATCGGCAAGCGGGAGAATCCGGCCTTCTCGCCCGCAGACGCGCCACGAACGCCACGGGGAAATGGTTGAATTGAAGCTAACACTTTACCGTTCAATAAAGTTTTGGTGGCAGCCTCGCTGACTGGCATCCCATCGATGCCGCCCTTTTGGGATGGCGCCGTCGCGCGCCCAGCCGATGCGAGAAACCATGTCGGCCTACTATCAGCTTTTTTTCAGCTTCGAGGGCCGCTGCGGGCGGACCCTGTTTTGCATCCTGGCCCTCGCGGTCACCATCGTTCTGTTGGCGGCCATCGAGATCAGCCATCTGGCCTCGGCCCACTGGCATGGCGCTGCCGAGCTTGGAAGCCTGCGCCTGATCGGCCTCGCGGCCGCCTGGATGCTGGCGGTTTTCGTCGCCGCCGTCGCTGCCGTGTCCTCGTGTGCCATCGCTGCCAAGCGGCTGCATGATCGCGGCAAGAGCAGCGCCTGGCTGCTCCTCTTCTATGGCGTGCCGGTGTTGATCTGGCTTGCACCCTGCGATCTGCTCGATGACACGCCGGCGTTCATGGTGGGAATTGCGGATGTTGCCATTCTCGCCTGGCAAGTGGTCGAGCTCGGCTGCATGCGCGGCACCATTGGAACCAACGACTACGGACCCGATGCCCTCATCGCCGACCTGCATGAGCGAAGGCTTGCCAACCCGGGCTGGTCGCTGCGCTAAAGCAAGTTTCGATCGGTCGGCCAACGCATGCGCCAAGGATGCGGCGTCCGCTTTCGCCCACTGCGGACATGCCTGTCGCCTTGGCTTGGGCAGCTATGTGCCAGGAGCGGACTTCCGGGATTGTTGTAGGCTCAATCGGTGATTGATGCATCGCGCTTGAACCCGATCACCGCCGTATGCATGTCCAACAGCGGCTCGATCCTGATGTCCTGGAAATCTGCCCGCCTCATCCAGCTCTCGCATTCCGCTGCAGTGTATTCCGCGCCCGCCGGCGTTTCGATCAGCATGTTCAAGCTGGAGAGCAACCCATGCGGGTCTCGACGCCGCTCGTCGTCAATGAGCGGGTCATAGACGACGAGCGCACCGCCGGGCGAGATTGCACGATAGGCCTTGTCCAACAGCATCGTCCTGACCGCAGCGTCCCAGTTGTGCAGGATTCGGCCCATGACCAGGACTTCGGCCGCGGGCAGCGGATCGACGAAGAAGTCGCCGGGATGGAATGTCAGCCGGTGCGAGAGGCCGTGCCGGCGCACGTAGCTCGCGAATGCCGGCTCCACCGTGGGCAGGTCAAAGCCTCCCCCGGTCAGGTGAGGATGAACACGGGCGATCTCCACCGGCGTGCAGCCTTGCGCCGTGCCGATGTCGATGAAGCTCGAGTAACGGTTCCAGGCAAACGTCTTCGCGAGCGTGCGGGCTGCGATCAGGCTTCCGCCGGTCATTCCATCGAGGAAAAGCTCCTGCGCGCCCGCATTGGCGTAGAAAGCCCCATAGCTCGCGGTGCCCAACGTGCTCTGAGGGTCGCCGGTGACCAGGGCGCGCGCGAGCAGACTCCAGTTCTGGTAATGACGCGCGTCGAGGTGTCTCAACAGTCCGCCAATATAGGTCGGTTTCCCGCGGACCAGGTAGAGATCGCTCTCGGTCGAGTTGGCATACCGGCCGTCCGTGTCTCGCTCCAGGAGACGCAGCGCCACTAATGAATCGAAGAAGTCACGCGCTCCACGCTGGTGAATGCCGGTCCGGGAGGCGAGCGCCTCAAGATCGAGCGGCCCGTCCACCAGCGCCGCGAACACGTCCAGCTCCACGGCGGCGAACAGCGTCTTGGATTGCCAGAAGCCGTACGCGATGTCGAGAATCCGTTGCGGGGGCGAGGTGTTGGTCTGCAGCACGTCACCATCCGTCGTTGACCGTCTCGTGTGTTTCGGCCGACAGCGCCGGGCAGTTCGCTCGCGGCGCTGTCGGACATGCCTTTCGGCGGCTATTGCGGCTCGATATGGTGCTCGCGGGCGATTGCCGACCATTTGGCGCGCTGCGTGTCGATGAGCGTTTGGAACTCGGCCGGCGTCGTCCCGCGCGCGATCAGTCCGATGTTCGTCAGTCGCTGTTGCAGGTCGGGATCCTTGAGAACGGCTTGTACGTCCGCTGCAATCAGTTCACGCAGCGCGGCCGGCATCTCCTTCGGACCGAAAAGACCGAGAAAGCCGCCGAACGTGAACTCCGGGTACCCCGCTTCGGCCACCGTGGCTACATCCGCAGCGGCCGGCGTGCGTTGCGCGTTGGTGATGGCGAGCAGCTTGATCTTGCCCGCCTGCGCGGCTCCGAGGACGGAGGCGAGCGGCATCACGGCGATATGGATGCGGCCCTCCGACAGGTCCGAAATCGCATTCACCGGGCTGTTGTAGGGCACGAAAGTGGTATCAAGACCCGCCCGTTTCTGAAACGCCAGGTAGGCAAGGTAAGGGACTCCCGGCGCTGCATAAAAGTTGATCTTTGCCGGCCTCTCTCGCGCCAACTGGATGAATTCGGAGAGCGAGGCGACTTCCAGCGAGGGAGCCACGGCAACGCTCAAATAATCCTCGACGGCGAGCGAGATCGGCCTTGCGTCCGCGACCGGGTCGTAGGGCACCTTCGCGCGCAACAGCGGCACGACCGTGAACGTGCTATGCGTCGTGAACAGCAGCGAATGACTGTCGTGCATGTCGAGGAACGCCTGCGTTCCGAGCATGGTATCGGCGCCGGGCCGATTCTCGACCACGACGGGCTGGCGCCAGCGCCTGCTCAGCGCGTCCGCGAGCGTGCGCGCCGCCGCATCCGGGGAAATCCCCGGGCCGAACGGGGTGATGATGCGTACGCTGCGTTCCGGCCAGTTTCCGGCCGCTGCCGGCTGTACGGCCACGGCCAGGCTAACGAGAAGCAAACCTGCGGCCCCCAGGCGGGGCAGTCGATGCTTGCTCACGGCATCCTCCTTGAAGGGTGTGGACGTCTGCGGCCGCGCGAGAACGCTATGCGCACGCGGCCGCGACTATCAATAGGCCCGCGTTCATGTATCGTATGAGCGCCATGCATCTCCGCGATCTCGACATCACCCAGATCAGCCTGCTGGCCGAGCTGTCGCGGTCGCGCAGCGTTTCGCGGGCGGCGCAACGGATCGGCGTGTCGCAATCGGCCGCCAGCCATGCCCTGGCCAAATTGCGCAAAATTTTGGGAGATCCGCTGTTCACGCGAACGCGCGACGGCTTTCAGCCGACGCCGTTCGGCGCCCGCCTGTGCGAGGCCTCTTGCGAAGCGGTGGATGTGCTCGTTGCCGGGTTGGCGTCGAGCGACCGCTTCGACCCCCTGACGACCACGCGGGTCTTTCGTTTTTTCATGAACGACGTCGGGCAGACGGTGCTGCTGCCGCGGCTGCTGCACCTCCTGAAGAGGAAAGCACCAGGAGCATCGGCTCGGGTGCTGCCGGTTCCACTCGACAATCCAGGTGCAGCTCTGAGCGCGGGCGAGGTCGATTTTGCCATTGGCTTTTTCAACAATCTGACTACGGGATGCGTGCAGAGCCTGGTATTTCGCGACCGCTATGCATGCATCGTCCGCGCCGGCCATCCCAAATTTCGCGCCGGAATGAGCCTGGAGGCGTTCAAGAGCGCCGAGCATGCCGTTGCCGACGCGACCGGAATGGCTCATGCGGTCATCGATCGGTTTCTCGCCAAGCACCGTGTCCGCCGCAATGTGACACTTCGCGTGCCGGGGCTGCACGTGCTGCCGATGATCGTGGCCAATTCCGACCTTGTGGCGGTGGTCCCGGCCCGTCTCGCGGACGTCTTCGCGTCGCGCGTGCCGATCAAGGTTCTTCCGCCCCCCGTTGCCATGGCCCAATTCGATGTTTGCATTCACTGGCACGAGCGATATCACCACGATCCCGGCATCCGCTGGATGCGACGCGCCTTCGTTGATCTGTTTGCACGTGAGAGACGTTAGCGGACCCCGCACGTCCGCTTCGGGTCGAACCCGGACCACCTCTTTGGAGGTCGCATGTCCGCTTTCGCCGGGAGCAGACATTGGTCCGCCAGAGCAGTCCGTTGGTCAAGCCGCCACATTCTGCCTTTAGACCTCTCACGCCTCACTTCGCGCGCATGTTGGTCTTCTCGACCAGGCCGATCCATTTTTCCGTATCGGCTTTGATGAAGGCGGCGAACGCGTCCGGCGTGTTGTGCGCAGCCGGCTCGTAGCCCGCCGCCTGCAGGCGCCTGCCCAGATCGGCGTCGTCGAGCCCGCGCGCAAGCGCGCCGTTGAG
>JBJMSU010000045.1:0-34511 GCA_045801465.1 Xanthobacteraceae bacterium
CTCGATCTCCTCGGCCAGATTTTCGCGATCGACTTGGTCCCACCGGCCTGCGCGGACAAAGCGCGCCTGCTCCCTCAGCCAGGAATAAAAGTCTTGCATGTAGCCCGCGCGGTCGGGTGCGTCCCCCGGCGCCAAGCCGACTTCATTGTTTCCTGCACGTCCTGCCATAGGAGTTACCTCTATCGCCAAGCTTACGTCATCCCCGGGGGATCAGGTGAAGAACCTGTGACATCTTGAAACGACGTTCACGCGCGCTCGACGAAGCTGTCCACCACCCGCTTTTCACCCGCCTTGTCGAACTGGATGGTGAGCTTGTTGCCGTCCACCACCGCGACCTCGCCATAGCCGAATTTCTGATGGAACACGCGGTCGCCCGGCGCGAAGGGTGAAACCGTGCCGGTCGATTTCGCCACCAGCTCGCCCTCGATGGTGAGAGGGCCGCGACGGAGAGAGTTTTCCCTCTCGCGCGACGAAGCGCGGGGGCGCGCCGTGCCGCCGCTCCTTGCGCGCGGCTGCGCGTGCGGGTCCTCCTCGTCGAAGCCCGTGCCATTGCGGCCGCGGCGACCCTGCGCGCGCTGCCATCCTGGCGTCGTGTAGTTCGAGCCGAACGCGGTCGCATCGTCGAAGCGCGACGGACCGTAACCGCCGTAGCCGCCCATGCCGCCGAAGCCGCCCTTCGACTCCGTCACCTCCACATGCGCCTCCGGCAGCTCGTCGAGGAAGCGCGAAGGCACCGTCGACGACCACGTGCCATGCATGCGCCGGTTGGTGGCAAAGTAGAGCTTGGCGCGGCGGCGCGCCCGCGTCAGCCCGACATGGGCGAGCCTGCGTTCCTCCTCGAGTCCGGCGCGGCCTTGCTCGTCGAGGGAGCGCTGGTGCGGAAACAGGCCTTCCTCCCACCCGGGCAGGAGGACGGTATCGAATTCCAGCCCTTTGGCGGAATGCAGCGTCATGATCGACACGGCATCGACGCCTTCCCCCTGATCGCGATCCATCACCAGGGAGATGTGCTCGAGAAAGCCGGACAGGTTCTCGAACTCTTCCATCGAGCGGATCAGCTCTTTCAGGTTCTCCAGGCGGCCGGCAGCGTCGGCGGAGCGGTCGCGCTGCCACATCTCGGTATAGCCGGACTCGTCGAGCACGATCTCGGCGAGCTCGGTATGGGGCAGCGCGTCGCGTTGGGCGCGCCAGCGCTCGAACGCCGCAATGAGATCGCGCAGCGCGGTGCGCGTCTTCGATTTCAGCTCCTCCGTCTCGACGATGATGCGCGCCGCCTCGAACAACGGGATGCGGCGCGCGCGGGCGTGGTCGTGCAGGCATTGCAAGGTGGCGTCGCCGAGACCGCGCCGCGGCACGTTGACGATGCGCTCGAAAGCGAGATCGTCGGCCGGCGAGTTGACGAGCCGAAGATAGGCGAGCGCGTCGCGGATTTCCGCGCGCTCGTAGAAGCGCGGTCCGCCGATCACGCGATAAGGCAGGCCGAGCGTGACGAACCGGTCTTCGAACTCGCGCATCTGGAACGAGGCGCGCACCAGGATGGCGATCTCGTTGAGGGCATGCCCCTCCCGCTGCAAGGCCTCGATCTCTTCGCCGATGGTGCGTGCTTCCTCTTCGGAGTCCCAGATGCCGGTGACGGTGACCTTTTCTCCCGGCACGTCTTCGGTGCGCAGGGTCTTGCCCAGGCGGCCCTCGTTGTGGGCGATGAGATAGGACGCGGCCGCCAGGATATGGCCGGTCGAGCGGTAATTGCGCTCGAGCCGGATGATCGTGGCGCCCGCAAAGTCGTGCTCGAAGCGCAGGATGTTGTCCACCTCCGCCCCGCGCCAGCCGTAGATCGACTGATCGTCGTCGCCGACGCAGCAGATGTTGGGGGATCGGCGCACGAGGCTCTGAGACCCTGAAACGGCCGCGCCTCCTTGGGCGGCTTGCGCGTCGGCTCCCGGACCGGCCTCTGGTCCGGGTTGGCCGGCGGATCCCGGTCGGGTTGCGTGCTCGGCGGCTGTGGCGGTTCCTTGATCGGTTGTTCGCCCGGTTGCGGTTCCTTGATCGGCTGTCGCATGGGAGCTTTCACTGGCTGATTGCGGGCGCTGCCCGAGCAGGCGCAGCCATAGGTACTGCGCCACGTTCGTATCCTGATATTCGTCCACCAGGATGAACTTGAAGCGGTCCTGGTACTGGCGCAGCACCTCGGGACGCTCGCGGAACAGCCGGATGCACTCCATCAAGAGGTCGCCGAAATCGACCGCGTTGAGCACCTTGAGGCGCTCCTGGTAGGCGGCATAGAGCTCGGCGCCGCGGGCGCCGGCGAAGCTCGCCGCCTCGCCGGCCGGGACCTTGCCGGGGACCAATCCGCGGTTCTTCCAACTATCGATCAAGCCGGCGAGCACGCGCGCCGGCCAGCGCTTCTCGTCGATGTTTTGCAGCTCCAGGAGCTGCTTGAGCAGGCGGATCTGATCGTCGGTATCGAGGATGGTGAAGTCGGGCTTGAGGCCCACCATCTCGGCATGGCGC
Organism: Xanthobacteraceae bacterium; assembly: GCA_045801465.1. Lineage (GTDB taxonomy): Bacteria > Pseudomonadota > Alphaproteobacteria > Rhizobiales > Xanthobacteraceae > DATFWC01. The sequence continues at coordinate 2,512 of JBJMSU010000045.1, forward strand.
CTGAGGATCTTGACGCCGATGGCGTGAAAGGTGCCGAGCCACGGCATCCCTTCCACCGCCTGCCCCACCATGGCGGAAATCCGCGTCTTCATCTCGCGCGCCGCCTTGTTGGTGAAGGTGACGGCGAGGATTTCCGACGGTCGCGCCTGGCCGAGGCTGAGGAGGTGCGCGATGCGGGTGGTCAGCACGCGCGTCTTGCCGGTGCCGGCTCCCGCCAGCACCAGAACGGGACCATACAGCGTCTCGACCGCGAGGCGCTGTTCCGGGTTGAGGCCGGCCAGATAGGTCCGCTCCGCCCGTGCGGCCATCGCCCGCGCCGCGATGCCGGCCGGCTTTATTTCATGCTCGGGCTCGAAGCTGCGTTTGTTCGCCTCGGCCATTCCAACTCCAGTTCACCGCATCCACCTGCGATGCGAATCTTCTGAGCGCCAAAGATGGCATCTGGAGCAGCGGATTGGGAGAGGATTTGCAGCCCGTCAGGATTTCGAACGCTTACGCGGGCTTTGCCTTCCTGCGCCAGAGCTGAAAGCCTTGGTCCAGGATTGCCTGCTCGATCGTCGTGCGCGGGAGCTGGTGGGGAGGATCCTTATCCGGCCCGATGACGCCGACGGCATGCCAGGGCGCGAATTGGCCCGGAAGCTTGCTGCCGGCGATATCGCCCGCGAAGGCGCGCAAGCTTTTCTGCGGCTCGGACTTGAATACGTAGATGCGCATGGCTCACCTCTTTTCGGAGCGCGGCATCGTTCCCGCGCGGGAAGGCCGCCGCTCCGTGACGGGCGGCGGCCGTGCACGGACTTGCGGCCGGGGCCGCAAGCCGAGCCTTAGGCGACTTCGAGGCGACCGACGGCGATTTTGCCGGAGCGCGGATCGGTCTGCGTGTCGAAGGAGACCTTCTGGCCTTCGCGCAAAGCGGCAACGCCGGCGCGTTCCAGGGCGGTGGCATGGACGAACACGTCCTTGCTGCCGTCGTCGGGCTGGATGAAACCATAGCCCTTCTGGTCGTTGTAGAACTTCACGGTACCCTTGGTCACAAGCATGTCCTTTCACTGACGGGTGCACTCAGGGAACGGCCGCGCAGGCCGGTTCCCGGTTCGTCGAATTTGGAGAGAGTCTGAAGCGTGCGCCCGAAAGTGCGAGGCGAAGCGGCCCAGTTGTCCGGCCAAATGTCGATAGGAAAATTTATTGATCCCGAACAGAAATTGCAAGGTCAACCACTGGGCTGAGAGGCCCCGCGGCTCGCTGGGCTCCCGGACTTAGTGCTTTCGGGCGGCGACGAGATATCCCAGGATCGTCGCCTCGCCCAACGCCTTGCAGGCTTCGAGCCGATGGAGGCCTTCCACCAGCACGTAGCGGACACCGTCGCGCCGGACCAGGATCGGGGTTTGCTGGCCGACTTCCAGCATGCTCTCGGCGATCGCTTTGACCATCTTGGGATCAAGAGTTGCCCGGCGCTTCGCCGGCACATAGATCTCGGCGACCGGAAGGGTCTCGCGCTTCATCATGGCGGCTGCCGCCGTCGCGAGACCGCAAATCCGCCATGCCGGCGGGACGCCTCTATGGATGATGGGTTTTTCGTGAATCGCACGCGTTGACCCCGCCCCGCCCGGCCGGCCAATTCGTCACTTGACCTTCAGGTTCTCTGCCGAGGTCTTGCCGCGGTTGGTCACGAGTTCGAATTCCACTCGCTGGCCTTCGTTGAGGGAACTTAACCCCGCCCGCTCGACGGCAGAAATATGGACGAACACGTCCTTCCCGCCTTCAGCCGGCTGAATGAAGCCGTAGCCTTTGGTCGGGTTGAACCACTTCACTGTTCCGGTCGCCATTATAGCTTCTCCTGGTCTTCGACAGAGGTCGGCACGCTGCCCTGTCTCGGCGCTCACCGCAACAAGATTCGACGGCCAAAAAGTGGCAAATTGCGACTGGTGAGCGGCGAATAGCGGTGCGACCGCCGCTTTTCCCCAATTCGCTGTTCGCTGCTGGCCGTTTCGCGACTTGCCATTTCTGTTCGCTAAATCCTAGCTCGGCATGGCGATGCGGCGCCCGACCGCCTCCGGAAGCGGCAGCTTGGCATGTGCCGCTTTCATCTTGGCGAGACAGCGGGCGATCTCGCCCGGAAACGGCGCGGTCTTCTTTGTTTCCAGGTCCACATGCAGCGACATGTTTTCCGAAGTCGCCGCCACGCAGCCTTCGGTCGCATGAAAAAGCTGCTCGAAGTAATGCATGCGCTTGGCGTCGTAGTCGAGCAGCTGAAACGTCACCCGGACAGGATCGTCGGCATGGAGCTCGCGCAGGTAGCGCAGATGCACCTCGGCCGTGAAGCAGGAGTGCCGGCGCGTTTTGACGTACTCGGGTCCGCAGCCGATGAGCTCGAATGCCTCGTCGACCGCGCGATCGAACAGCACGGTGTAATAGGCCATGTTGAGATGGCTGTTGTAATCGATCCAGGCCGGCTCGACCCGCATGATCGAGGAGACGAACGGGGCGAAAAAGAGCGGCTCGAGGTCGACGCGGTCGAGCATGGTCTGCGTCCGGCGCTTCAGAGCATGATCCCGAAAAGTGGATACCGATTTTCGGAAAAGATCATGCTCCAACAACAAGCTAGAGTGGCATGACGATCGAAGAAAGGTCGTCCCACTGTGGGCAGGATCGGCGCCAACTTTGGCGGATTCGTGGGCGCAGGCAGCGGTGAGCGATTCTTTCAGGTCTTCAGGAAATTCTTGAACTCGTAAAAAAAGCGGTCCCAGCTGGGATCGCCCTGAAGAATGCAGTGGTTGCGCCCTTCGAGCGCCACAAAACGTGCACCGGGAATGCCGGCGGCGAGCCGTCGGCCTTCCTCGAACGGCTGCACCGCATCGTCCCGGCAATGCAAGACGAGCGTCGGGGCGATGACGCGTGGGAGCAGATCGGTCACATCGATGACGTCCGCGGCCTGGCGCAGCCGTGCCGCATTGTCCGGCGACGTGGTGATGCGCTGCAGATCATTGAACCACTGCACCTGCTCCACACTTCCGCCGGGAATGAACAGCGAGGTGAACAACTGGCGAAACGCCGGGTTCTCCTGTCCCCAGCCCTGGCGCATCAGGGTGATGAATGCATCGGAGCTTGCCATCTCCTGCGCTGATCCGCGCTTGCGTCTGCCCCGCGCGAATCCGCCATAAAGCACGAGACGGCTTACCCGCTCGGGATGGCGTACCGCATAAGCGACCGATACCGCGCAACCTTGCGAGACGCCGAACAGCGGAAATCGATCGAGGCCGGCCGCCGTAACGACGCTCTCAAGATCCTGGACAAACGCCTCCAACGAGAGAGTCTCGACCTCCCAGTCGGACAAGCCGTTGCCGCGCGCGTCGTAGCGGATCAATCGATGATCGGCGGCGAGCGCATGCAGGAGCGGACTCCAGACCGGGCTCTTCCAGTCGTATTCGAGGTGGTTGAGCCAGTTGGCTGTCTTGACCAGCGGCGGCCCGTCGCCGACCTCCGCATAGGCGATGCGAACGCCGTCGGCCGCCGTGCAGAAATGAACCTTCTGCCGCAACTGGGGCGGCACCGACGGCGGCGGGATCTTGGTCGTGGCTTCGGCCTCGCGCGGCGCCGGCGGCTCGCCAACTTCGGCGACAAAACGGATACCCTTGCGCGCGAAGGTCCGGATCAGCCTCTGCTCCTCGCCGCTGTCGCCGACCGCCTTGCGCACGGCATTGATACGGCTCGTCAGCGTCGATTCCGACACGATCCGCCCGTTCCACACGGCCGCGATCAGGTCGTCCTTGCTCACCACGCGGTCGCGGTTGCGGACGAGATAGACCAGGAGGTCGAACACCTGCGGCTCGACGGCGACGATCTCGCTGCCGCGGCGCAGCTCCCGTCGGTCGACGTCCAGCGCAAAGTGCCCGAAATGAAACGGCACGCCGATCTCCCGCGATAGCGCAGCTCTATCGATCTGGACGAATAATCAAGCCGCCCTCAGGGATAAATCAAGGCCGTCGCAAAGTCTTGCCACCAGGACCGAGGCATCCTGCGGATCACGTCGATCGCGAATTCGTTCGATCGAAGCCGACTGGAGGAAGCCATGGACGCGCAGGACGACGTTCGCCGCCACCCCGACGGTTCCGTGGATCTCGATTTCTATCGCCGACGCGCCGCTAGGTTGCGCACGCAGGCGGTGCGCGAGTTCTTCAGGAGCAAAACCGTTCCCGGTACCAAGGTCATCGTCGCCGTCGTCGCCGTTGTCGGCGCGCTGTATCTCGCGCCCGCCGCCGATGGCGTCGGCTGGAACGGCGGCAAGCCTCGTCTCATCGCCACCATCGCGAACGGAACCGTCGTCGCCGGCAAGTTCTGATGCCGCCTGTCTTTCGCGTTGCCACCGGAGGAGCATCACCATGGGCAGAATCTTGGCGTTTCTTTACGGGCTGGTCGCCTATTGCGTATTTGCTGCGACTTTTCTCTATGCCATCCACTTCGTCGCCGGGCTTGTGGTGCCGAAGACCATCGACGGCGGAGCCACCGGGCCGGTCGGCGAGGCTATTGTCGTCGACGTTCTGCTCATGTCGCTGTTCGCCCTGCAGCACAGCGGCATGGCACGCAAGCCGTTCAAGCAGTGGTGGACGCAATTCATCCCGGTCGCGATCGAGCGCAGCACCTACGTGCTGCTGACGAGCTTGGCCCTCGTTCTCCTGTTCTGGCAGTGGCGTCCCATCCCCGCGATCGTCTGGCAAGTCGCCGATCCGCACATCGCCTGGGCGGTGATGGGCCTGTCGTTCGTCGGCTGGCTGCTGGTCTTGACCAGCACGTTCCTGATCAACCATTTCGAGCTGTTCGGCCTGCACCAAGTCGTCGTCAACCTGGCAGGACGCACGATGCCGGCGCCGCGCTTCAAGACGCCGGTGCTCTACCGGCTGGTGCGGCATCCCATCTACCTCGGCTTCATCATTGCCTTCTGGGCGACGCCGACAATGACGGTTGGTCATCTTCTGTTCGCCGCCGTCACTACCGCGTACATCTTCGTCGGCATCTTCCTGGAGGAGCGCGATCTGGTCGCGCAGTTCGGCGACGAGTACCGGCGCTACCGCGAGCGCGTGTCGATGCTCATCCCCCGCGGGGCAAAATCCTAAGGCGCGCGTTGCGCGACCACCCCGACGACCCCTGACTGGAGCGGTTCACTCTGAACCGCTCTTTTTAGATGCGAGGCAAGCTGCGCCGCCGCGGACGCGAGAGGCGCGCTGTTCACCTCGTCACGCCCGCCTGCTAGTTTGCAGCTTCCTTTGAGAGGCGGCGAAGACCAATGCCATCGACGCACACTGCAACGCCGCGAGCACGGCGCGAGCGGTCAACCAAAGAAGCAATCGCCGAGCTCACGGCCGCCTTCGGCAACCGCGTGGTCACCTCGGCGGCGGTGCGCGAGCAGCACGCCAACACTACGACCTGGATCGAGAACGAGCCGCCGGAGGCAGTCGTCTTTCCGCAATCGGCAGCGGACGTGCAGCAGATCGTGCGCATCTGCGCCCGGCACCGCGTGCCGGTCATCGCGTTCGGCACCGGCACGTCGTTGGAAGGCCATATCAATGCGCCCTGCGGGGGAATCTCGATCGATTTCCGCGACATGAACCGCGTGCTTGCCGTGCATGCCGAGGATCTCGACTGCGTGGTCGAGCCGGGCATCACGCGCAAGGCGCTCAACGAATTCCTGCGCGACCGCGGCCTGTTCTTTCCCATCGATCCGGGCGCCGACGCTTCGCTTGGCGGCATGGCGGCAACGCGCTGCTCCGGCACCAATGCGGTGCGCTACGGCACCATGAAGGACAACGTGCTGGCGCTCACCGCCGTTCTCGCCAACGGCGAGATCATGCGCACCGGTACGCGCGCCAAGAAGACGGCGGCCGGCTACGATCTCACTCGGCTGATGGTTGGCTCGGAAGGAACCCTCGGCGTGATCACCTCGCTCACGCTCAGGCTGTCGGGCATCCCCGAGGCGATCGCGTCGGGCGTCTGCCCGTTCCCGTCCGTCGAGGCGGCCTGCAACGCGACGATCATGACCATCCAGTCGGGCATTCCGGTAGCGCGCATCGAGCTCCTGGACGAGGTGCAGGTGAAGGCGACCAATGTCTATTCGAAGCTCGCGCTGCCGGAAGTGCCGATGCTGTTCGTCGAGTTCCATGGCTCGGATGCGGGCGTCGCCGAGCAGTCGGAACGCTTCGGCGAGATCGCCGGCGAGCTCGGCGGCGGTCCGTTCGAGTGGGCGACGAAAGCGGAGGACCGCTCGCGGCTGTGGCAGGCGCGGCACGATGCCTACTGGGCCGGGCGGGGCCTGCGGCCGGGCGCCCAGGCAATCGCCACGGACGTGTGCGTCCCGATCTCGCGCCTCGCCGAATGCGTCACCGCGACTCAGCACGACATCGCCGAAAGCCATCTGGTCGCGCCGATCCTCGGCCATGTCGGCGACGGCAACTTCCATCTCACGCTGCTCGTCGATTTGGACGATCGCGACGAGCTGGCCCGGGCCAAGGCCTTGTGCGAGCGCCTGGTCGAGCGCGCGCTCGCCATGGAAGGCACCTGCACCGGCGAGCACGGCGTCGGCCAGGGCAAGATGAAGTATCTTGTCGCCGAGTACGGCGCCGCCGCGCTCGCCGCCATGCAGGCGGTCAAACGCGCGCTCGATCCCGACGACATCATGAACCCGGGCAAGATCGTGGCGCTGGAGTGAGGCGCGGAGCGCGCTTTGCCGGCGACGAGCGAGAAGCGCTTGTCCCGGTTCCACAATGGCCGGCTTCCGGCTAGTGTGGACCGACGGCTTTTGACCTCAGCGACGGCAAGGTTCAGGCCATGAAATTCTTCAATTTTCACCTGATGCCGTATCGCCATGCCGACCTCGATGCGATCGAGCGCAACGGATCGGCCTGGGTCACGTTCTCCAACGAGAACTACGACCCCGGGAAGGGGGCCGAGCTCTATCACGAGTACCTCGATCAGATGGAGCTCGCCGACCGTCTCGGCTTCGATGGCGTGTGCCTCAACGAGCATCATCAGACGGCGTACGGGATGATGCCGATTCCCGGCGTGCTCGCCGGCGCGCTGGCGCGCAGCGTCAAGCGCGGAAAGCTCGCGATCCTCGGCCGCGCGCTGCCGCTGCTCAACAACCCGCTCATGGTTGCCGAGGAATATGCCATGCTCGACAACCTGACGCGCGGCCGCTTCATCGCCGGATTCGTGCGCGGAATCGGCGCCGAATACCATGCCATGGGCATCAATCCGACGCTGTCGCAGGACCGCTTTGCCGAGGCGCACGACCTGATCGTGCGCGCCTGGACCGAGCCCGGGCCGTTCGCTTATGCCGGCAAGCACTATCACTTCAACTACGTCAATCCGTGGCCGCGGCCCTACCAGAGCCCGCATCCGCCGATCTGGATTCCGTCGCAGGGCTCGAGCAGCACCATCAGCTGGGCGGCGGCGATGCGCTACACCTACTGCCAGACGCTGAGCCCGATCGCCACCGTGGCACGCTTCTTCCAGATGTATCGCGAGGAAGCCGAAAAGGCCGGCTATCAGGCGTCGGCCGATCAGCTGGCCTGGTCCAACACGATCTATGTCGCCGAAACCGACGCGCAGGCGCTGCGCGAAGCCCGGCCGCACCTCGAAGCGTTGGTGAACCGCTTCCTGAAAATGCCGATCGAGATGCTGCTGCCGCCGGGCTATACCAGTATCGAATCGATGAAGCGCGTCCGCGCCGCCAAGGTGACCGGCAAGACCATGTCGATCGAGGAGCTGATCAAGACCGGCGTCGTGATCATCGGCAGCCCCGCGACGGTGCGCGAGAAGCTCGCCGAGTACCAGGACCTCGCGGGCTTCAACACCTCGCTGACCAAGACCCAGTTCGGCACGCTGCCCGACGACATGGCGCGCGCCAACATGACGGCGATCGCCGAAGAGATCCTGCCTCCTTTCCGCGACCGCCTGCCGCAAGGTACGCGCCAGGCGGCCGCGGAGTGAGGCCGTCATGGTACTTCTGCGCCGTCGATTTCTCTGTCTCGCGGGAGCCGTTGCGGTGCTGCCGGCCCGCGCGCGCGTCGCGATGGCGCAAGCCTATCCGACGCGGCCGCTGCGCTGGATCGTCGGCTATCCGGCCGGCGGCGCGACCGACACTGTGATGCGAATCGTCGGCAATCTGCTGTCGGAGCGGCTCGGGCAGCCGGTCGTCATCGAAAACCGGCCGGGCGCCGCCACCAACCTCGCCACCCAGGCAGTGGCGACCGCGCCGCCCGACGGATACACGCTGCTGTTTGCCGCAACCACCAACGCCATCAACGCGACTCTCTACGAGACGCTGCCGTTCAACTTCCTGCGCGACATCGCGCCGGTGTCGGGGCTTGTCGAGATGCCGCTCGTCCTGGTGGTGAACCCGTCACTCTCGGCTGCGACCGTCGCCGAATTCATCGACCATGCCAAGGCCAATCCGGGAACCATCAACGTGGCCTCGTTCGGGACCGGCACGATCTCGCATCTGGCCATCGAGTTGCTCAAGGCGATGACGGGCGTCAATGTGGTTCACGTGCCCTATCGCGGCGGCGCGTCCATGGTCGCCGATCTGCTCGGCGGCCGGGTACAGGCGGGGGTCGATGCCTTGCCGAACGCGTTGCCGCATGTGCAGCGCGGCGCATTACGGGCGTTGGCGGTGATGTCCGCCAAGCGCGCCGAGACGCTGCCGGAGGTGCCGACCGTCGGCGAAACGGTTGCCGGCTACGACGTGAACACCTGGACCGGCGTCGGCGCGCCGGCCGGCACGCCGCCGGAAATCGTCGACAAGCTCAATCGCGAGATCAATGCCGCCCTGGCGACCGCGAGCCTCAAGACGCGGCTCGCCGACATTGGAGCTACGCCGATCTTCTACACGCCCGCCGAGTTCGGCGGACTTGTCGCGGCGGAGACCCGGAAGTGGGCCAAGGTCATCAAATCCGCCGGCGTGAAGGCGGAATAAAGGGAAAGACTCCTGACGCGGCTAAACCCTGTGTCCGCTGGCCCATCACAAATCCGCTGGCGTCTTAGTCGGCGCGACGACATATATTCGCCGTCAAAGTGCCCTTATGTGCAAGTTCGGCAGGGGTGACGCGGCGAATGACCGCCCCGACGGCACGAGCGGCCGAAATGACGTAGATTAAGCCGGTCCGCCACGGCAGCACCTCCCGTTTCCAAAGTTCGTGCTACATGGCAGCACGCCCGGACACGAACTTCGGAAGCAAAGGGGCACTAGCAAGTTTATGATTCTAGTGCCGCTTTTCGATTCGGAGTCCCCGAACGAACTGGCGGTAAGTGGTGACCTTCAAATCGGCGGCACTTGCCCGCATCAGCGGGCCGGGAGCGGCCGGCACCGGAGCTTTGAGATTGCAGGCTACTCTGCTCGGACTAGGAATAGCCCTGATCCTGGCGCTCGTTGCGGCGCTGGTGGGTCCGCATTTTGTCGACTGGAGCCAGTACCGTTCGGTCTTCGAGACGAACGTCACCCGCCTCGTCGGGCTGCCGATTCGCGTGAACGGCACGATCGAGGCCCAGCTTCTGCCCACCCCGTCCCTGGTGCTGCGCAATATCGAAGGCGGAGGCGGCGGCAGCGGCAGCGACGCCAAGCTCAAGGCCGGGGAGGTCGCGGTCGAGCTTGCGCTTGGACCGCTGCTGCGCGGCGAATGGCGGGCAACAGAGCTTCGGCTCGTCCGGCCTGAGTTCGCGCTCAATCTCGACGCGGCAGGCCGGCTGGAATGGCCCGGCTCGCCGCCGCGAATCGATCGGGATGCACTCTCGATCGACCGGATCTCCATCGAGGACGGCCGCGCGACCTTGAGCGATCAGGCGAGTGCGTCTTCCCTCGTCCTTGATCAATTCTGGTTCAACGGTGACGTGCGTTCGCTCGCCGGCCCGCTGAAAGGCGAGGGCGGATTCAGTGTGGGCGGCGAGCGCTACGGCTATCGGCTTGCCACCGGGCGGATGGGCGAGGATGGCCTCAAGCTCAAGCTGAACCTGGATCCATCCGAGCGGGCCGCCGTCGAAGCCGACGGCATGTTGCGCGTCGCCGGCGGCGTTCCCGAGTTTGAAGGCACCCTCGCAGTCGTGCGCCCGGCCGGCGTCGTTCTGGCGCGCGGGCGCGCCGTCTCCAGCGAGGCGTGGCGCTTGAGCACGCGCGCCAAGCTTGGCCCGGGCGGCGGGCTGCTCGACCAGATCGAGGTGCAGTACGGGACGGACGAGCGGGCCATCAAACTTACCGGCACTGCCCAGGTCAGGTTCGGCCAGGCGCCACGCATCGACGGGATCGTCTCGGCGCGGCAGGTCGATCTCGATCGCGCCTTTGTCCTGCCCGAAGGAATGCGACGCGTGCCTCTCGCTGTGCTGCATCGCGTGAGCGATGTCTTCGGCGGTATGGCGGCGGCGCCCATTCCGTTGCGTTTCGGGGTCGGCATCGACACCGTCACGCTCGCCGGCGCGACCTTGCAGACGGTGCACGCCGATCTCGCCAGCGACGGGGAAGCATGGAATCTCGAAGCGTTGGAATTCCGCGCGCCCGGGCTGACGCAGATCCGTACCAGCGCTCGCGTACAGCCGGCGGCGGACGGCGCCACTTTCACCGGGCCCGCGGTGATCGAATCGAACGATCCGCACACGCTGCTCGGCTGGATCGAGGGCCGCAACGATGCACGCCCAGGCCAAGCCGGCGCGTTGCGCGCCAGCGGCGATCTCACGATCGGCAGCGACAGGATCGCGGTCGAGCGCCTGAAGGCGGAGATCGACCGCAAGGCCATCGCCGGGCGCTTCGCCTATTCCTGGGCGGCGGCGACGCGGCCGGCTCGGCTCGACGCCGAGCTCAGCGCGGCCGCAATCGACGTCGATCAGGCGGTTACGTTCACGCGGGCGGCACTTGCCGGAACGACGCTCGACGTCCCGGCGGAAATGACGCTTTCCCTCGACGTCGGCGCGGCAAGTGTCGCCGGCGTGCAGGCGAAAGACGTGCATGCAAAGCTCACCTTCGATGCAAATGGTCTCGTGCTCCAGCGCGTTGCCGTCGCCGATCTGGGCGGCGCCGCCCTCGATCTCAACGGACGTATCGATTCGGTGCTGACGTCGCCGCGCGGCACGCTGACGCTCGACATCGATGCGAGGCGGCTCGACGGGCTGGCGGCGGTGCTGGCGAAGTATGTGCCGCAGATGGAGGATCCCGTTCGCGCCCTGGTGCCGCGGTTCGCGCCCGCCAAGCTGGGTGCCTTGTTGACCGTCGAGCGCGCGGAGAGCGGATCCGGCAGCAAGGCCGAGCTTGTCGTGACCGGCAAGGCGGGGGCTGCGCGGCTCAATGTCACCGCCACCGCGAGCGGCGAAGTTTCGCAGGCCGCAGCAGCCGAAGTCGGCCTCAATGCACGTGCCTACGCCGACGATGGTGCCGCGCTCGTCGCCCTGATGGGCCTGGACAAGGCGGTTGCGGTTGACAAGCGACCGGCGGCGATGAGCGCGACCGTAACCGGGCGGCTGAACGAGCTTCGTCTCGACACCCGGCTCGTTGCGGGGCGACTGGAGGCCGGCGCCACGGGCGTCGCGCGCCTTTCGGCGGAGGACGGTGTTGCGGTCGACGTCGATCTGAAATTTGCCGCTGCGGATGCCTTGGTCCTGCGGCGGGCGGGGAGCGGCGACCCGGTGCCGGTCACCGCCAAGACGCGTGTCAAGATCAAGAACAACACCGTCACGTTTGACGATCTGTCCGCCGTGGTGGCGGGGAGCGGAGTGCGGGGACGTGTCGATCTCGCGCTTGGTCAGCCGCTCCGGGTCGACGGGCGGGTCGAGACCGAAGCGCTCGATCTCCTGGCGCTTGCCAATGCGGCAGCCGGCATGCCGGCGCGTGTTCCGGGGCGAAGCGACGCGGCTTGGCTCGCCGAGCCGTTCTCGCCGGGAGCGTTGGTGGATTTGACGGGGCAGATCGCGTTCGCAGCGCAGCGGGCGACGCTGTCGTCTGCCCCGGTTGCACAGCAGGTGCGTGGCCTCATCAGGTTCGGCAAGGACGAGGTGAGCTTCGAAGACATCGAAGCCGGCATTGCCGGCGGCCGCTTGCTCGGTCAGCTGGCGCTCCGATCCGGTCCGGACGGCATCGCGGCGCATACGCGCCTCGCAATCACCGATGCCGACGCCGTTTCCATATTCCCGAGCGACGCCCGTCCTGCAGTGACAGGGCGTTTCGGCCTGCAAATGGAGGCAGACGGCAGCGGGCGCACTCCCGCTGCGCTGGTCGGGTCGCTGCGCGGCGCCGGCACGGTTACGTTGGAGCGCGCCCATATCGCAGGTCTCGATGCGGCAGCCTTCGATGTGGTGATCCGTGCCGTGGATCGCGGATTGACGGTCGATGCCGCGAAGATCAGGGACATGATGGACGCGGCTCTGCAAGCCGGCCGGCTGTCGATTGCGCGTGCCGACGGTGCCTTCAGCATCAGCGCCGGTCAGGCCCGCTGGGGCAGTGTCGTAGCCAGCGCGCAGGGCGCCGACCTGACGTTCAGCGGCCTGGTCGACCTCGCCGCATGGGCGTTGGATGCGCGCCTGATCCTTTCGTCCTCGGCGGGCGCTTCCGGCGTCGCCGCCGGACGTCCGGATGTATTCATTGCGTTGAAAGGTCCGCTTACCAAGCCGAGCCGGACTGTGGACGCGTCGGCCTTCACCGGCTGGCTGACGCTCCGTGCCGTGGAGCGCCAGTCGAAGCAGCTCGAAGCGCTGGAATCGGAACGCCAGGCGGCCACCGTCGCAACGCCCCCACCGGTAGCAGGCTCGGTTCCCCCGGCAGCACCGGCTGCGCCATCGGCCCCCGCGGCAATTCGTGTCACGCCACCGGAGGCGGAGCCGCAAGCGTCTGGGCGCACGCCCGAGACGCCGACGCCACCCGCGCCACCCGCTCCGCCGCGTCGAGCACTGGCGCCGAGCGCGGCGTCGCCGGCAGCCCCGGCGCTCCCGCCGCCGGTTGAGATCCGTCCGTTGCCGGAGCCGCGGAGCGACTACAACGTCATTCAGAGACCGGCTGACGCGGGGTCGGCGACCGGCGCGCCCAAGCCGCGCGTCAACAATTCAACGCGGCCGTCTTCGCCGCCGCCGCCGGATCTTCCGCCCGCCGCGGCCCGCCGGTCGGTTCTCGACCAGTTATTCGGACCGCAGCGCTGACGCTGCCGAACGCTCGCGCGCTTCCTGTTGGCTGGCATCCTGCGTGCCGCGCTTCGCGTGGACGCCGCGGTAAAAATCCAGCACAAAAAGGCGAATCGCCGATGAAAGGTTGCCCTGACGACGCTCGGTATCGATGGTGGCGACGAGCTCCGACAAGGTGAGACCGCGATCTCCTGCGATCTGTTTCAACGCCTGCCAGAAGGCGTCCTCGAGGCTGACGCTCGTCTTGTGCCCTGCAATCACGATCGATCGCTTGACAACCGGAGACTTCATGCCCGCTCTCCTTTGCCGCGAGGCTGGCCGTCGACGTCGCGGCGAGCAGTCCCGAGTGGCCCCCCGCAGCTGCGCCCGGTGTGCGCATGCCTAGTCCGACGTTCTGCGATCGCCGCACTCTGCTCCTGCGCGGTCCGTTCACTGCTGTCTCGAAGATTGACTGACGCGCTCATGCACAAACCGGGTTGCCCCAATGTATGCTTCACAACCGAAGCACGTGGTCCTGTTACCCCGTTACCTCGATAGGATCAATACGGATTTTGACTTAAGTTCTAATGTCGAATTGGGCCGTATCGTTCCGGGAGATGCAAGACATTCTTTGTTGACTGCAGCGCGGAAACTGAGCCCGCTTTTGACCCTTATCGACGATCATTATTGGAAATTATCCAGCCATTCGCAGTGGTAGAAAAGTATTGTATGGACAACCAGAATTTACATTGCGCAAAAAGAGAGTCGGGCCGAGTTGATGGAACGCAATTTACGATTGTCAACCAGACTATATCAATCGCCGCGAGTCATTCGTTCGGGCCTGACCAGACGGTCGAACTCGTCGGCCGAGACAAAGCCGAGCCGGGTTGCTTCCTCGCGCAGGGTCGTCCCGTTGGCGTGGGCGGTCCGCGCGATTTTGGCGGCTTTGTCATAGCCGATCTTGGGGGCGAGCGCGGTGACCAGCATCAGCGAACGCTCCATGAGCTCGCGGATGCGCGGCTCGTTCGCTTGGATACCGATCACACACTTGTCGGTGAAGGATGTCGTGGCGTCGGCCATGAGGTCGATGGACTGCAACATCGCGTAGGCGAGCACCGGCTTGTACACATTGAGCTCGAAATGGCCTTGGCTCGCAGCAATCGACACGGTGGTGTGATTGCCGAACACTTGGCAGCACACCATGGTCAAGGCTTCGCATTGCGTGGGGTTGACTTTGCCCGGCATGATCGAGGAGCCCGGCTCGTTTTCCGGCAAGATGAGCTCGCCCAGCCCTGAGCGGGGCCCGGAGCCGAGCAGCCGAATGTCGTTGGCAATTTTGAACAAGGCGGCCGCGACCGAATTCACCGCGCCGTGCGCGAACAGATACGCGTCGTGCGCCGCCAGCGCTTCGAATTTATTGGGCGCGGTCACGAAGGGCAGGCGCGTGATCTCGGCGACGCGTTTGGCGAACAGCCGACCGAATTGCCGTTTGGCGTTGAGGCCGGTCCCCACCGCCGTGCCGCCCTGCGCCAGCGGATAGAGTTCCTTCAGGCCGAACCTGACGCGGCGAATGCCGGATTTCACCTGGGCGGCGTAGCCCGAAAACTCTTGACCGAGCGTCAGCGGCGTCGCGTCCTGGGTGTGCGTGCGGCCGATCTTGACGATGCGGGAAAACGCCTTCGCCTTCTCCTGCAGAGCGTCCTGCAGATGTGCGAGCGCCGGAACGAGGCGATGCGCAATCTCCTGCGCAGCAGCGATGTGCATCGCAGTCGGAAAGCAATCGTTCGACGACTGGCTCATGTTGACGTGATCGTTGGGATGTATCGGTACTTTAGCGCCCAGCTTCGCGCCGAGCAGTTCGTTTGCCCGATTGGCGATCACCTCGTTCATGTTCATGTTGGACTGAGTCCCGGAACCGGTTTGCCAGACCACGAGCGGAAAATGCGCGTCGAGCTTGCCGTCGATGATCTCGTCGGCGGCCTTGACGATGGCGCGCGTGCGGCGGGCATCGAGCAGGCCCAGCTCGCGGTTCGTTTCGGCCGCGGCACGTTTGACGGTGCCAAGTGCGCGGATCAGAGGCTTCGGCATCAGTTCGGAGCCGATACGAAAATTATGGCGCGAACGCTCGGTCTGCGCGCCCCAGTAGCGATCGGCCGGAACCTCGATTGGACCGAAGCTGTCAGTCTCGGTGCGTGTCTTCGTCATTCGTCGCTTGTCCGACGTTACGCCGTGGCGCGGCGACGCTCGGCCCGGCCACTGTCGGTTGGCAAGTTGGCCAATAGAGCATGTCCCGTTTCCAACGTAACGGGCCTCGTGCCGCTTACTTCTTGCGGAAGCGATCGAGACGCACGACTTCGCCGCCGCCGGTCGGCCGATCAGGCTTGTCCTCGTTCTCTACGGGCTTGGCGGCGGGCTCCACCGGGACCGGGACGGCGGCGGGCGCTGCTGGCGCCGGCAGCTTGGCGGCCCTGGGGCGTCCGGACCGGCGTGCCTTGCGGTCGCTCTCGTTGCCGGCCGGCGGTGACGGCGCGGCGGCCTGCTGGCCGGAGCGCGCGGCATCCTCCTTGTCGGCGACCTCGAACTGCAGCGCGAACTCGACCGAGGGATCGAAAAATCCTTTGATGGCCTCGAACGGAACCCCCAACCGTTCCGGTACGCCGTTGAACGACAGCCCGACTTCGAAACCCTCGTCAGTGACGACCAGATCCCAAAATTGATGCTGGAGCACGATGGTCATCTCTTGCGGATATTTCTCCCGCAAGCGGGGCGAAATCCGCACGCCGGGCGCGCCGGTGTCGAAGGAAACGTAAAAGTGGTGTTCGCCCGCAAGCCCGTTCTTGGCGACGTCGGCGAGGACGCGTTGGACCACTCCGCGCAAGGCTTGCTGGGCCAGAAGGTCGTAGCGGATGTGGTCGGTCGGCATGACGGGCGGGTTCGATCGCGAGGTTTTCGGCACGGGACTCAAAATTGAAGAATGCCGATGGTAGCGCGCCGGACGGCGAATACCAGCCTGCTGCGCTCTCGTTCGTGGAAAGTGGAGGCTTCTGTTGCCAGGTGCCTCCGAACCCCGCCTGACGCGGCTAAGACGTCAGGACTTCAAGATCGGTCTTTCAAACCGCGTTACGCGGCCTGAGCAACCGGAGCATAGTTGTCGTTGGCAACTATAGCTGTGGCCCGATAACGGCGGAACCATGCCGAGCAAAAGCGCGCCCTTTACACCCTCGTCGATCCTATTTCGCCCCCGCCGAAGCCCCGGACATCCTGGGCTTTGGTGGAGGCGCCGGGTACCGCCCCCGGGTCCGATAGGTTTATTGCGGCGGCCATTTATCGCCATAGCTGGCTTGCGCCAGCCTCTCCAATATAAGCCTCAATGGTTGACGAAAAAAGAGGCGTCATCGACCCGGCGGCCTTCCCGAGATCCTCGTCTATTTCCTGTCGATCTGCTTGACGAGTTCCTGGGCGAGGCGCACGCGGAGCTCCTCGGGCAATTCGATCGCCGACAATTTCCACGTCCAGTTTGTGAGCCGAAACTGCAGCTTGAACCGGCTCGACGGCGGTGCGCCGATCGGCACCGGGATTTTCCAGCTGCGCAGGCCCTGCTCGGATTGAATAAAGAGCTGCCATACATTTCCCAGCGAACCCGAGCCGGGCTCGTGAAGATCGGCTGCTCCGTCAGGCAAGACCGAAACGGGCCAACCGTTGCGCAACAGCTCGATGAGGGCTTCGGCGGAAACGAGCTTGGCCATGATCGGCTCGGCAACGGATGCGACTGCCGCCACCGCGGTGCCGCGTGCGAACTGACTGAGCCGCGCGTCCTTTCCGCTGAGCTGCAGGTAGCTGGTGACAACTTGCTCCGTCAGTGAGCGGCGCACTGCCGGGAAGTTCACGCGGTGGGCAAGCGCGGCGGCATCTCGGTCCTCTAGCGCATTGACGAGATCGTATACCGCCCAGAATGGCCATGCGGCATAGGCGACCCACAGGAGGGCAATGACAATGACGGCGCGCAGGGTCCAGCGCATAGGCCCGACGTGTGGCTAAAAAAACGGCAGTTCTACGTCTGCAAGGACGACGATCTTGGTGCGTTCGTATTGACGCTGGATGCGCTTGCGGAGGACCGATCACAACTCAGTCGCGCTCGCCGACACGGCTGCGACCTGCAGCAGGGGCGGCGTGGCCTCGCCCGGCGGCTTCGATGGCGGCGCACGCAAACGGCTTTCAGGGGCACGCTTGCCTGTGCTAGGTACGCGATGGTTGGTGTGGTAAGAATAGCGCGTCCAAGCGCGGGCAGTGGGGAGTGTAGATGTCGGAAGAGGTCAACGCGTCGAGCGACGCGCAGCGGCCGCGCCTGATCCGTAGTCCGCAAGACTTTTACGGTGGGTTGGCGCTGATCGCGCTGTCGCTGTTTGCCTTCTGGGCTTCCGGCGATCTTCCCGGGATGCGGGGGTTTTCTTTCGGCCCCGGCACGGCACCGCGATTATTCGCCGGAGTTCTCCTCGTCTTCGGAGTGATCATCGCCGCCATGGGCTTTTTCGCCGAGGGCAAGCCCCTCGAACGCTATGCCGTGCGCGGTCCCTTCTGGATCACCGTATCGATCCTCATTTTCGCCACCACGGTGCGTCCGCTCGGGTTGATCATTGCAACGTTCGTCTCGTTCGTCGTGTCGGGTGCCGGATCGGCGGAGACGCGGTGGATCGAGACGATTATCGCAGGCGTTGTCATGACGGCATTTTCCGTCTTCCTGTTCGTCTACTTGCTCAACCTGCCGTTCCAGCTCTGGCCGCGCTTCTGATCCAAGCGAGTCGCTCATGAATGACCTCCTTGCCAATCTGGCACTCGGCCTCTCGGTCGCGGCCACGCCTTGGAACCTGGTGTTCTGCCTCATCGGTGCGCTGGTCGGCACACTGATCGGCGTCCTGCCCGGCATCGGCTCGGTCGCCACCATCGCCATGCTGTTGCCGATCACGTTCGGGCTGCCGCCCGTCGGCGCGCTGATCATGCTCGCCGGCATCTATTACGGCGCCCAGTACGGCGGCTCGACGACGTCGATCCTGGTCAACATCCCGGGGGAAGCGACCTCGGTGGTCACCACGCTCGACGGTTTTCAGATGGCCAAGCAGGGGCGCGCAGGGCCCGCCCTTTCCATCGCGGCGATCGGATCGTTCTTCGCCGGCTGCGTCGCCACCGTGCTGGTCGCCGCGCTCGGCGCGCCGCTTACCAGCATCGCGCTGCTGTTCGGTCCGGCGGAATACTTCTCGCTGATGGCGTTGGGTCTGATCTTTGCCGTGGTGCTGGCGAAGGGATCGCTCATCAAGGCGCTGGCGATGATCCTCACCGGCCTGCTGATGTCGATGGTGGGCTCGGACCTCGAGACCGGCATCGGCCGGATGACGTTCGATATTCCCGAGCTGTCCGACGGCATCGGGTTCGTCACCGTCGCCATGGGCGTGTTCGGCTTCGCCGAAATCATTCGCAACCTGGAAGGATCGGAGGAGGACCGCAGCATCGTGCAGGCCAAGGTGACCGGTCTCATGCCGACCCGGCAGGACTTGATCGATTCGGCGGGTGCGATCGGGCGCGGGACGATCATCGGCTCGATCCTCGGCATCCTGCCGGGCGGCGGCGCGGTGATCGCTTCGTTTGCCGCCTACACGTTCGAGAAGAGGTTCTCGAAACACCCGGAGCGCTTCGGCAGTGGCACGATCGAAGGCGTGGCGGCGCCGGAGAGCGCCAACAACGCGGCGGCGCAAACCTCCTTCATTCCGCTGCTCACCCTCGGCATTCCGCCCAACGCCGTGATGGCCCTGATGGTCGGCGCCATGACCATTCACGGCATCGTGCCGGGCCCGCAGGTGATGACGAAGCAGCCCGAGCTGTTCTGGGGCATGATCGCGTCGATGTGGCTCGGCAACATGATGCTGGTCATCATCAACCTGCCGCTGGTCGGGCTGTGGGTCACCCTGCTGCGCGTGCCCTATCGGTTGCTTTACCCGGCCATCCTGGTCTTCTGCTACATCGGCATTTATTCGATCAACAATGCGCCGGCCGACGTCATCATCGCGGCGGTGTTCGGCATCATCGGCTACTGGCTGGTGAAGCACGAATTCGAGCCGGCGCCGCTGATCCTCGGCTTCGTGCTCGGACCGCTGATGGAGGAGAACCTGCGCCGAGCCATGCTGATCGCGCGCGGCGACTGGACGGTCTTCATCACCCGCCCGATCTCGGGAGCCTTGATCGGCACCGCGGTGTTGCTGCTCATCCTCGCCGGGCTGCCGATGCTGCGCAAGCGCCGCGCAGAGGTGTTCGTGGAATAGCCGGCGGACGCAGCCGGCATTGCGCCGGCTGCGATCTATCCACACCTTGTGGTCGGTCCTGAGTTCGCGCCCGCCGCCGCGCGCGCTAGTCTATGCGGGCTGCGACTCGACGGAGCGCCTACGGGCTACAATTTCATGCGCCAATATCTCGATCTCATGGAGCAGGTTCTCGCCCGCGGCGCAGAGAAGCGCGACCGCACCGGCACCGGCACGCTGTCGATTTTCGGCCATCAGATGCGGTTCGACCTCTCGGAAGGCTTCCCCCTGCTGACCACCAAGAAGGTGCATCTCAAATCGGTCGTTCACGAGCTTTTGTGGTTCCTGGCCGGCGACACCAACATCAAATATCTGAACCAGCATGGCGTTAGGATCTGGGATGAATGGGCGGACGAGCAGGGCGAGCTTGGTCCCGTCTATGGACGGCAGTGGCGCTCGTGGCCGGCGCCCGACGGCAGGGCGGTGGATCAGATCGCCCAGGTCGTCGATATGATCCGCCGCAATCCGGATTCGCGCCGCCTCATCGTCACCGCCTGGAACCCGGCCGAGATCGATATGATGGCGCTCCCGCCGTGCCATTGTCTGTTCCAGTTCTACGTCGCCGAAGGCCGGCTCTCGTGTCAGCTCTATCAGCGCTCGGCCGACATTTTCCTCGGGGTGCCGTTCAACATCGCGTCCTACGCTCTGCTCACTATGATGGTTGCCCAGGTGACGAAGCTTGCGCCGGGCGAGTTCATCCACACCTTTGGCGATGCGCATCTCTATCTGAACCATCTCGAGCAGGCCCGGCTGCAGCTTTCGCGCGCGCCGAGACGCTTGCCGCGCATGAAGCTCAATCCCGAGGTGACCGACCTGTTTGCCTTCCGGGCCGAGGATTTCGTGCTCGAAGACTACGAGCCGCACCCGCTCATCAAGGCGAAGGTGGCGGTGTGAACGAAGGGGTTGCCCGGCCCGCCCCAGCCCTGCGACGCGTCCCCTTGGTGCTCATCGCCGCCGTCGCCGAGAACGGTGTGATCGGCCGCGCCAATCAGCTGCCGTGGCGATTGAAGTCGGATATGCAACACTTCCGTTGCGTCACCATGGGCCATCCGGTGGTCATGGGACGCAAGACGTTTCAATCGCTGTTCAAGCCCCTGAAGGGACGCACGACGATCGTCGTCACCCGCGACCCCAGGTTCTCGGCGCCGGGAGCGGTCGTCGCCGCCAACTTGCCGGCGGCGCTCGCCGCGGCGCGGGGCGATGCGCTCCGCCGCGGTGCTGGCGCCATCATGGTGGCCGGCGGCGCCGAAATCTACGCCCAGGCGATGCCGGCCGCCGACCGGCTCATTATCAGCCTGGTGCACGACCGGCCCGAAGGTGATGCGCTGTTTCCTGACGTCGACCGAAACATGTGGCGCGAGCTCGACCGCACAGAGCATCCGCCGGGCCCTGACAACAGTGCGGGCTATGCCCATATTCAGTTCGAGCGCATCGACCGGGCTTCGCCGTCAGGCGCCAGCGCCACCGGCGCCGGCTGAGCGCAGACGCAGCGCCAGAGCTGCTCGCCGCGGCATGAACGCGCGTTGTAAGGGGCGTGCGCCTCGCCTATAACCCGCACGCGGCTGACGTCCGCTAGCTCGGCCACATGGCCGGCGATCGAGGAGAAATCCGATGCCGTGGAGCAATCAAGGCGGCGGCCCGTGGGGCTCCGGGTCCAAGGGACCGTGGGGCTCGGGACCGCAATCCTCGGGTCCCACGCCTCCCGATCTCGAAGAGCTGCTGCGTCGCAGTCAAGACAAGCTCAAGACCGTGCTGCCGGGCGGTAATCTGGGGGCCAAGGGTTTCGCTCTGATCGCGCTCGCCGCCCTTGCCATCTGGGGCTTCTCCGGGTTCTTCCGGGTGGAGCCGGACGAGCTCGGCGTGGTGCTCCGCTTCGGCAAGTATGTGCGCGACGCCAAGCCGGGTCTCAATTATCACCTGCCTTATCCGGTCGAAGCCGTGCTCACGCCGAAGGTCACGCGGGTCAACCGCATCGATGTCGGCATGCGTCTGGTCGAGGACCTGCGCCGCGGCACCACCATGCGCAACGTGCCGGAGGAGAGCCTGATGCTCACCGGCGACGAGAACATCGTCGATGTCGATTTTTCCGTGTTCTGGCTGGTCAAGCCGAACGGCGCCAGCGAATACCTGTTCAACATCCAGAACCCGGAAGGCACGGTGAAAGCCGTGGCCGAGAGCGCCATGCGCGAGGTGATCGGACGCTTGCAGATCCAGCCGATCTTGACGGGTGCGCGGCAAACAATCGAGGGCGAAGTCCATGACCTGATGCAGAAGACGCTCGATCAATACGGCGCCGGCATCCAGGTCAGTCAGGTCCAGCTGCAGAAGGTCGACCCTCCGGCGCAAGTCATCGACGCGTTCCGCGAAGTGCAGGCGGCGCGCATCGACGCCGAGCGCGCGCAGAACGAGGCGCAGACCTACGCCAATCGGCGAATCCCCGAAGCGCGCGGCCAAGCGGCGCAGATTACCCAGGCCGCCGAGGCTTACCGCGAGCAGACGGTCGCCGAGGCCAAGGGCCAGACGTCGCGTTTCGTCAAGGTCTACGACGAATACAAGAAGGCGCCCGAGGTGACGCGGCAGCGGCTCTATCTGGAAACAATGGAGCGGGTGCTGGGCGGAACCGAAAAATTCATTCTCGATTCGGGGTCGGCAGGCTCGGGATCCGGTGTCGTGCCCTACCTTCCGCTCAATGAATTGACGCGCCGGCAGGCGCCGCAGGCGCAGCCGGGACAGCCGGCGCAGCCGCAGGCCGGAGGCGGCCGATGAGACTGGGATTTGCCGGAGGCGTTCTCGCCGTCCTGGCGATCGTGGCCGTGATCGTCGGCTACGGGTCGCTCTTTAGCGTCTACCAAACCCGCCAGGCCATCGTGGTGCGCCTCGGGCAACCGGTCCGCGTGGTGACCGAACCGGGACTGAACGTGAAATTGCCGCTGATCGATAGCGTCATTTCCATCGACAAGCGGATACTCGACCTGGAATCGCCGGCCCAGGAGGTGATCGCCTCCGATCAGAAGCGGCTCGTGGTCGATGCGTTTGCCCGCTACCGCATTCACGATCCGTTGAAGTTCTATCAAACGGTGGGATCGATCGAAGGGGCAAATTCCCGTCTCAACACATTGTTGATCTCGGCGCTCCGGCGCGTGCTCGGCGAGTCTTCCTTCATCCAGGTCGTGCGCGACGAGCGGCCGCAGCTGACGCAAAAGATGCGCGAGCAGCTCGATCGTGAGGCCCAGGCCTTCGGCATCGACGTCATCGACCTGCGCATCCGTCGCGCCGATCTGCCGGAGCAGAACAGCCAGGCCGTCTTCCAGCGCATGCAGACGGAGCGTCAACGCGAGGCCGCCGAGTTCCGCGCCCAGGGAAGTCAGCGCTCGCAGGAAATCCGGGCGCGCGCCGACCGCGACGTCACGGTCCTGGTCGCCGACGCGACCTCGCGCGCCGAGCAGATCCGGGGCGAAGGCGATGCCGAGCGCAATCGGATTTTCGCCGAGGCGTTCGGTCGCGACACGGATTTTTTCGCCTTCTATCGCTCGATGCAGGCGCTGGAAGCCGGGCTGCGGCACAACGACACGCGGATGCTGCTGAAGCCCGACTCCGAATTCTTCCGCTTCTTCGTCGATCCGTCGGGAAAACCCCGCGGCGAGACCAAGCGATGACCATGCCGCTACCGGCACCGGTGAGGGGGTAGCGGGTCTAGATCGATGTCCGACTTGCTGGTGGCGCTCGGTCTGGTGTTCGCGCTCGAAGGGCTCGTGTTGGCGGTATTCCCGGTGGCGGCGAAGCAGGCCATGGCCAACGTGCTGGAAACGCCGGAAGGTACGCTGCGTATCATCGGGGCTGCTTCGGCCGCGCTCGGCCTTGTGGTAGTATGGTTAGTACGGGGTTGACGGGGCGTGGCTGCGGTCGGGCGTGACAAAGTCGCGTTTCCGTCCTATTCCAGGCCTTAATTGCAGCGCGCCGAACAGCCTAGTGCCGCCGATTTGAAGTTCCCACAGCCGTTGCCGCAAGCTCGTTTAGGAACTTCAAATCGGAGGCGGCACTAGAATCATAGAGTTGCTAGTGCCCCTTTGCTTCCGAAGTTCGTGTCAGAGGGTGCTGCGATGTATCACGAACTTCGCAAGCGGGGCACGAGTGCCTCATGCGTTGACAAGCGCCGGCGTCGCCGCGACACCTGCCTTTAGGAGATGATCATCCATGGCCGCCCTTCTCAAGCATCTGCCCCGTCAGGCCTCGCGGTCCGCCATCGCCGTGCTCGCCGGGGCTCTCATCGCGCTGCCCGTCCTGACAAAACCGGCAGCGGCGCGCGGGCCGGACGCGATTTCCGACGTCGCCGAGCAGGTGATCGACGCCGTGGTCAATATCTCGACCTCGCAAAAGGTGGACGCGCGCAGCAGCGGCCCGACGCCGGCGCTGCCGCCCGGGTCGCCCTTTGAGGAGCTGTTCGAGGAGTTCTTCAAGAACCGGCGCGGGCAGGGAGGCGACACGCCCAATCGCAGCCCGCGCCGCGTGAACTCGCTCGGCTCCGGTTTCATCGTGGATTCGACCGGCATCGTGATCACCAACAATCACGTCATTTCCGACGCCGACGAGATCAACGTCATCCTGAACAACGGCGACAAGCTCAAGGCTGAAATCATCGGCCGCGATCAAAAGACCGATCTCGCCGTGCTGAGGGTCAAGCCGGACAAGCCGCTCAAAGCCGTCAAATTCGGGGATTCTGATACCCTGAGGATCGGCGAATGGGTGCTCGCGATCGGTAATCCATTCGGCTTGGGCGGATCGGTGACGGCCGGAATCGTTTCGGCGCGCAATCGCGACATCAATTCCGGTCCCTACGACAGCTACATCCAGACCGACGCCTCGATCAACCGGGGCAATTCGGGTGGCCCGCTGTTCAACATGAACGGCGAAGTCATCGGCATCAACACGGCCATCTACTCGCCATCCGGCGGATCGATCGGCATCGGTTTCGCGGTTCCCTCGAAGAATGCCGTCGCAGTGGTCGATCAGCTGCGCCAATACGGGGAGATGCGGCGCGGCTGGCTCGGCGTGCGCATCCAGCAAGTCACCGATGACATCGCCGAGAGTCTCGCGCTCAAGCCGGTCCGCGGCGCTCTCGTCGCCGGCATCGACGACAAGGGCCCGGCCAAGCCGGCCGGCATCGAGCCGGGCGATGTGATCGTCAAGTTCGACGGCAAGGACATCAAGGAAATGAAAGATTTGCCGCGCATCGTCGCCGACACGCCGGTGGGCAAGGACGTGCCGGTCGTCATCGTTCGCAAGGGCAAGGAAGAAACCAAGACGGTCAAGCTCGGCCGCCTGGAGGATGCCGAGAAGCAACAGGTCGCGGCGAAAACCGACAACAAGGATGACGACAAGTCCGTGGTCAAAAAGACGCTCGGCCTGGATCTCGCCAACCTCAGCGACGAGCTGCGGCGGAAGTACAAGATCAAGGATTCGGTCAAGGGCGTGGTGATCACGGGCGTCGATTCGGCGTCCGCGGCCGCCGAAAAGCGCTTGAATCCCGGCGACGTCATCGTCGAAGTCGCGCAAGAGGCGGTGACGAACGCCGACGCCGTGCAGAAACGGATCGATTCCCTGAAGAAGGAGGGCAAGAAGTCCGCCCTCCTGCTCGTCGCCAATGCCGAAGGCGAATTGCGGTTCGTGGCGTTGAGCCTGCAGTAGTAAGCGAATGGCGAATGGCGAATAGCGCGTGGCGAATGGGGAATAGCGGGTAGTCCGTCCCTCTATTCGCTACGTGCCATTCGCTATTCGCCGCTTACCATTCGCCATTTCGCCACTCGCCTCAATCAATCCAGCACGTGGTTGAGCATGCCATCGGCGAGCTTCGGCTCGAACCAGGTGGATTTGGGCGGCATGATCCCGCCGGCATCGGCCACCGCCATCAGATCCGCCATTTGCGTGGGATAGAGCGCGAAGGCCACGGCCATTTCGCCGGATATAACCCGGCGCTCGAGCTCGCTGAGGCCACGCGCGCCGCCGACAAAGTCGATGCGCTTGTCCGTGCGCGGATCCGTAATGCCGAACAGCGGCTCGATCACGTTGCGCGCCAGTAACGTGATCGGCAGCCGGCCCATCGGGTCGTGAGTAGGAACCAGGTCAGGCCGGATTTTCAGGCGGTACCATCGGCCGGCGAGATACATCCCGAACTCGCCCGGCCCGGCGGG
This sequence comes from Xanthobacteraceae bacterium, assembly GCA_045801465.1. Lineage (GTDB taxonomy): Bacteria > Pseudomonadota > Alphaproteobacteria > Rhizobiales > Xanthobacteraceae > DATFWC01. The sequence continues at coordinate 28,166 of JBJMSU010000045.1, forward strand.
CCGGACCGGCTGATCCGATGCCGCGACCGAGAAACGCTCCCGCAGCGCGGCCAGCAACTGGTCTGCGCTGCGGCCGTTCAAATCCCGGATTATGCGGTTGTAATCCAGGATTGTCATCTCATGCTGGGGAAACAGCACGGCGAGGAAATAGCAGTGCGAGCCATCGCCGTTGCCGCGGGCGTGCGCCACGCGGGACGCTGCCGCCGAGCGGTGATGCCCGTCGGCGATATAGAGGGCCGGCAAGGCATCGACCGCCCGCGTGAGTCGGCGGATCGCCTCGTCGTCATCGATTACCCACAGCTGGTGGCGTACGCCGTCGTCGATGGTCACGTCGACGTCAGCTGCGCCCGCGGCGGCGCGCGCCAGCAGGGCATCGACCTCTCCCGCATCCGGATAGGCCATCATCACCGGTCCGGTCTGTGCGTTCACCGCCTCGACCTGCCGCACGCGGTCGTCTTCCTTCAGCGGAGTGGTCAGCTCGTGCTTGCGGATGCGGTTGGCCTCGTAGTCGGCGATCGAGGCAACCGCGGCAAGGCCGGTCTGCTGGCGGTCGCGCCAGGTGAGGCGATACACATAATAGCAAGGCTTATCATCGCGGATGACGACGCCGTTCGCGATCATGCGCTCCAGGTTCTCGGCGGCTTTGGCGTAGACGGCGCGATCGTAAGGATCGATGCTCGCGTCGAGGTCGATCTCGGGCTTGGAAATGTGCAGGAAGCTCCACGGCCTGCTCTTGGCGCGTTCGCGCGCCTCGGCGCTGGAGAGCACGTCGTAAGGCGGCGCCAGGATCTCGGCGGCCCGTCCTGGCGCCGGACGCAGAGCACGGAACGGTCGTATCAAGGTCAAGGCGCTCTCCACTGGGGCGATGAAGAGGCGCTGGTTTAGTCGCCATTGCGAGCGGCTTCAATATCATGATTGGGTGCAGCCCATTGCCGTCATGGCAATCAAGCGCGGAATGGGAGCGCCATGGGTGTTCAGGAGGGCCGCCCCGCGCCGGTGCTGATCGCAGGGCCGACCGCGAGCGGCAAGTCGGCGCTGGCGCTCGCGCTCGCCGAGCGGCTCGGCGGCGTGGTCATCAATGCCGATGCGATGCAGGTCTATCGCGATCTGCGCATCATCACGGCGCGCCCATCGGTCGATGAGGAGGAGAGCGCCCCGCATCGCCTCTACGGCCATGTCGATGCGGCCGATAATTATTCCGTCGGGCGCTGGCTCACCGACGCGCAAAGTGCTCTCGTCGAGGCAGACCGGGAACATTGGCGGCCGATTTTCGTCGGCGGCACCGGCCTTTATTTCAAGGCGCTGACCCATGGCCTCACCGCCGTTCCGCCGATTCCTGCCCACGTTCGCGCCGGCTTGCGAGCGCGATTGCAACGTCAGGGCGCCGAGACGCTGCATGGCGAACTTGGGCGCCGCGATCCGGCCGCAGCCCGACAGATCCGTCCAGCCGACGGTGTGCGCATCGTGCGGGCGTTGGAAGTCCTCGACGCGACCGGGCGTTCGCTGCACGACTGGCATCGCGACGGAATGAAGCCCATGGTCGATCCGGATCGCGCTGTGAAGGTGTTCCTGAACGTCGCCCGTGATGAGCTCTACCGGCGCATCGATGCGCGGTTCGACGCCATGCTGGCGGCGGGCGCGGTTGCCGAGGTGCAGAAGCTCGCGGCGCGTGGGCTCGATCCGCTGCTTCCCGCCATGAAGGCGCACGGCGTCCCATGGTTGCGGCGCCACCTCGCCGGCGAATTGTCCTTCGCCGCGGCGGCCGCGGAGGGCAAGAGGGACACGCGCCACTACGCCAAGCGCCAAGCGACCTGGTTCCGCCACCAGATGAAGGGCTGGGCCTGGGTCGAGCCGGCGCGCGCCGAGCAGGAGGTCATCGCGCGGCTGTCGCTCACGCGGTGAATAGCGGCACGCCTGCTTGCCTCGCGGCGCGCGCGAGCGAAGCGTCACGGGTCGCAAGGGGCACGCCCAGCCGCAGCGCAAGCTCGAGATAGGCGGCATCGGCAACACGGAGATTATAATGCCGAGCCAGCGCCACGATGGATGGGATCAAGTTGATCGTCTCGTCTCTATCCTGCTTCAAAGGAAGATGGCGCAAACGCGCGAGCGCCTCATCGACGATGTCCGGCGCGATTAGTTTGCGACGCTCATGAAGGCGCAATGCGCGTCCAACTTCGATTGCGAAATGGGCTGGCACCCAGCCAACGTCGTGAGTCAAAGCGTCCTGGGCAGCGATGGTGAGGGGATTGGTTTGCGATTGCAGAAACCAGCCCATCGTCACCGAGGCGTCGACGACGAAAGCCATTGTTCTACCTGTTCGTCGTCTTCGGCATCGAGCTCTCTTTTTAGCTCCTCCCAATTTCGCTGAGCTTCCTCTTCGGACAGCGGCGGCCCCTGCATGGCCCGCAGCTCGCGCAGCCTTTCCCATGCTCGCCGCGCCCTCTCGCGATCGAACTCAAGCATCGGGGTAATGCGCGCAACCGGGCGACCGTTCTTCGTGACCACGAAGCTCTCGCCCTTCTCGGCGCGCGCGATCAGTTCCGAGAACTTGGTCTTGGCCTCATAGGCACCAATGGTCGTGACCCCATTCGGATCAGGCTTTTGGAGCATCTCAAACTTTCCGACTAGTCGGCGACTAGCTATACCTTTCATGAGCGGCCCGTCAAGGCCAGACGCTTAGCGGTCAAACATGAACTTGACTTTTGCAATGCGGCGACTATTTTCGCCGCAATCTTCGTGCGAGCAACCGTGATGCTGCGCAATTTTGTTATCGTAGGTGGCGCGCTGCCGCTCCAGGGCCCGTGAGGGCTGGCTGGCGGTGGCGCGGCAGTTGAAGGCCCCTTTTCCGGGCCTTTTTTGTTGCCGCAGGACGAGAAGAAACAACGGAGCTTACGACAATGGCACGGGAAATGACCGGGGCCGAGATGGTGATCCAGGCTTTGGCGGACCAGGGCGTCCAGCACCTGTTCGGGTATCCGGGCGGGGCGGTGCTGCCGATCTACGACGAACTGTTCAAACAGGAGAAGGTTCGCCACATTCTGGTCCGCCACGAACAAGGCGCCGTGCATGCCGCCGAGGGCTATGCCCGCTCGACCGGCAAGGTCGGGTGCGTGCTGGTGACGTCAGGTCCAGGGGCCACCAACGCGGTCACCGGATTGACCGATGCGCTGATGGACTCCATTCCGCTCGTGTGCATCACCGGCCAGGTGCCGACGCACCTCATCGGCAACGATGCGTTCCAGGAATGCGACACCGTCGGCATCACCCGCCCGTGCACCAAGCACAACTACCTCGTCAAGAATGTGGCCGATCTGCCGCGCGTGCTGCACGAGGCGTTCTATGTGGCGGCAAGCGGGCGACCCGGACCGGTCGTCGTCGATATCCCGAAGGACATCCAGTTCGCCAAGGGCATGTATGCCAAGCCGAACGAATTCCAGCACAAGGGCTACCGGCCCAAGCTCAAGGGCGACATCGAGAAGATCAAGGCCGCGATCGAGCTGATGGCGAACGCCAAACGGCCGCTGTTCTACACCGGCGGCGGCGTCATCAATTCCGGTCGCGCCGCAAGCCAGTTGCTGCGCGAGCTGGTGAAGCTCAGCGGGTTTCCCATCACCTCGACCCTGATGGGTCTCGGCGCCTATGCGGCCGCCGACCCGCAGTGGCTCGGCATGCTCGGCATGCACGGCACCGTCGAGGCCAACCTGTCGATGCACGATTGCGACGTGATGATCTGCATCGGCGCCCGTTTCGACGACCGCATTACCGGCCGGCTCGATGCGTTCTCGCCGGGCTCGAAGAAAATCCACGTCGACATCGATCCCTCCTCGATCAACAAGAACGTCAAGGTGGATCTCGCGATCATCGGCGACTGTGCCCACGTGCTCGAAGATATGGTGCGGCTGTGGCGCGCAACGTCGGTGCAGCCCGACAAGCAGGCGCTGTCCGAATGGTGGCGGCAGATCGAGAAGTGGCGCGGCCAGAAATGCCTCGCCTATCGCAACTCGAACGAGATCATCAAGCCGCAATACGCGATCCAGCGGCTTTACGAACTCACCAGGGGGCGCGACGTCTACATCACCACCGAGGTGGGCCAGCACCAGATGTGGGCGGCGCAGTTCTTTCGCTTCGAGGAGCCCAATCGGTGGATGACCTCGGGCGGGCTCGGCACCATGGGTTACGGGCTGCCGGCGTCGGTCGGGGTCCAGCTCGCCCATCCCGACTCGCTCGTCATCGACATTGCCGGCGAATCCTCGGTGCTGATGACCATGCAGGAAATGTCGACGGCGGCGCAGTACCGTCTGCCGATCAAGATTTTCATCATCAACAACCAGTACATGGGCATGGTGCGGCAGTGGCAGGAATTGCTGCACGGCGGCCGCTATGCCGAGAGCTACATGCACTCCCTGCCGGACTTCGTGAAGCTCGCGGAGGCCTATCAGGCGGTCGGGATTCGCTGCGAGAAGCCGGGCGATCTCGACGACGCCATTCGCGCCATGATCGACACCCCCAAGGCGGTCATCTTCGATTGCGTCGTCGACCCGGCGGAGAACTGCTTCCCGATGATTCCGTCGGGCCGCGCGCATAACGAGATGCTGCTCGGGGATGCCGGCGTCAATCCGGAGGACGCCATCACCGAGGAAGGCAAGGTGATGGTGTGATCATGTCATTCCGGGGCGAGCGGCCACAGCCGCGAGGGGCCGCGCCGCGGCGACCCCGGAATCCATGTCCGCAAACCGGGGTTGTGGATTCCGGGTCCGGCCCCGCGGGCCGTCCCGGAATGACTTCGTTTGTTCCCTGATCGAGCAGCGTCATGCCGAAAGCCGAGCCCATCGAGCAGCACACCCTGTCGGTCCTGGTCGACAACGAGCCGGGCGTGCTGGCCCGCGTCATCGGCCTGTTCTCCGGCCGCGGCTACAACATCGAGTCGCTCACCGTGTCGGAAACCGAGCACGAGCGGCATCTCTCGCGCATCACCATCGTGACGCGCGGCACCTCGATGGTGATCGAGCAGATCAAGAACCAGCTCGATCGCCTGGTCCCGGTGCATCGCGTGGTCGATATGACGGTCGCCGGGCCTTCGATCGAGCGCGAGCTCGCCATGGTCAAGGTGCGCGGCAAGGGCGAGCATCGGGTCGAGGCGCTGCGCCTGGCCGACGCCTTTCGCGCCCGCGTCATCGACGCCACCGTCGAGAGCTTCGTGTTCGAGATCACCGGGGGCAGCGACAAGATCGATCAGTTCGTCGTCCTGATGCTGCCGCTCGGCCTGGTCGAGGTCTCGCGCACCGGCATCGTGGCGATTTCGCGCGGGCCGGCCGGAATGTGAGCGAGGGCCATTTGACAGCCGTACGGTCGCTCCGTACAATCTGTCATGAGAATAAGAAGCTTCCGGCACAAGGGGCTGAAGCGTCTTTACGAAAAAGGCGATGCTCGCGGAGTTCGAGCCCATCTTGTGCCGAAGCTTCAGATCCTCCTCCATGCGATCGAGCAGGCGCGCCACGTCGAGCAGGTCGGGAAGCTCCCAGGTTGGCGGCTGCACCCGCTTAAGGGCGGCAGGCGCGGCGGGTGGAGCATTTGGGTGACGGGAAACTTTCGTCTGACCTTCCGCGTCGAAGGAGAGGACGTGAGCGAGATTGATCTTGAGGACTATCATTGAGGAGCCCGCCATGCCCATGAAGAACCCGCCCCACATAGGTCAGGTCGTCTGGCACGGCATTCTTGAGCCGCTTGAACTCTCGATTACCAAGGCGGCGGATATCCTCGGCGTGCGTCGGGCAACGCTGTCCGATCTCGTCAATGGCAAGGCGGCGTTGACTGCTGAGATGGCCCTTCGCATTCACAAGGCCTTTGGGCCGGATGTCGATCACCTGCTGCGCATGCAAGTTGCTTACGAGGTTGCGCAGGTCCGCAAGCGTGCGAAGACAATCAAAGTAAGACGCTATCGCCCAGCTGCCAAAGCGGCGTGATCGGTTCGACTGAACTCAGTAACATAACGGGAATTTTGGCTGCCAAAAGTTTGGCAAGTGTAGGGATGGACACCATGCGCGTTTACTACGACCGCGACGCTGACCTGAACCTGATCAAGGGCAAGAAGATCGCGATCATCGGCTACGGCAGCCAAGGTCACGCCCATGCGCTGAACTTGCGCGACTCCGGCGTCAAGGAAGTCGTGGTCGGCCTGCGCAAGGACTCAGGCGCGGTTAAAAAGGCCGAAGGCGAAAAGCTCAAGGTGATGCCGGTCGCCGACGCCGCCAAATGGGCTGACATCATGATGATGCTCACGCCCGACGAGGTGCAGGCCGAGATCTACACCAGGCAGATGCACGGCAACATGAAAAAGGGCGCCGCG
>JBJMSU010000116.1:0-21010 GCA_045801465.1 Xanthobacteraceae bacterium
GGCCCGGTGAGCATCATGGCGGGCTCCGAGCCGATATTAGCGAACGCCTTGATCTTGGCGCGCGCCTTGAGGCCGGCACGGCGACCGGCCTGCTTGTTGCCGACCAGCACGGCGGCGGCACCGTCGACGATGCCCGAGGAGTTGCCGGCGTGGTGAACGTGGTTGACGGCCTCCACCTCCGGATGTGCCTGGATGGCGACCGCGTTGAACCCGCCGAGCTCGCCCATCTGGACGAACGCGGGATTGAGCTGCGCCAGCGACTGCATGCTGGTGGTGGGCCGCATGTGCTCGTCCTTGGCCAGGATGGTGAGGCCATTGACGTCCTTGACCGGCAACACCGAATGCTTGAAGCGGCCGTCGTCCCACGCGCTTGCCGCGCGCTTCTGGCTCTCGACCGCATAGGCATCGACGTCGTCGCGCGAGAAGCCGTAGCGCGTGGCGATGAGATCGGCCGAGATGCCCTGCGGCATGAAGTACGATTTGATCGCGATCGACGGGTCGGTCTGCCAGGCGCCGCCGGCGGCCCCGATGCCGACGCGGCTCATGGATTCGACACCGCCGCCGATCGCCATGTCCTGCTGGCCGGCCATGACCTGCGCCGAGGCGAAGTTGACGGCGTCGAGACCCGAGGCGCAGAAGCGGTTGATCTGCAGGCCCGGCACGCCGTCGCCATAGTCGGCGACCAGCGCGGCACTGCGCGCGATGTTGCCGCCGGCTTCGCCCACCGGATCGACGCAGCCGAGCACCACATCGTCGACCAGGCCGGGGTCGAGCTCGTTGCGGTTCTTGATCGCGCCGAGCGCCTGGGCCGCAAGATTGAGCGCCGTGACTTCGTGCAGGGCGCCGTCGGCCTTGCCGCGGCCGCGCGGGGTGCGCACGTGATCGTAGATGAAGGCGTCGGCCATTGGCGTTCTCCTCGACGGTTTGCAGCCGGAGACAAGTCTCCGAAGATCTAAAGGCTCCGGGCGATCAGGAGCTTCATGATCTCATTGGTGCCGGCATAGATGCGTTGGACGCGCGCGTCGCGGTACATGCGCGAGATCGGGTATTCATCCATATAGCCATAGCCGCCGAACAATTGCAGGCAGCGATCGACGATTTTGTTCTGCAGATCGGTCAGCCAATACTTCGCCATCGATGCCGTCGTCGTGTCGAGCGCTCCCGCCAGATGCCGCTCCACGCAGTGGTCATGAAAGACCTTGCCGATGGTGGCTTCGGTCTTGCACTCGGCGAGCTCGAACTGCGTGTTCTGGAACTCGATGATCGCCTTGCCGAACGCCTTGCGCTCCTTCACGTAGGCGATGGTGAGCGCCAAGGCGCGCTCCATCATGGCGACCGCGGCGGTCGCGACGATCAGCCGCTCCTGCGGCAACTCGGTCATCAGCTGGACGAAGCCCTGCCCTTCCTCGGTGCCGAGGAGGCTCTCGGCCGGCAGCTTCGTCTCGTCGAAGAACAGCTCGGACGTGTCGGCCCAATCCATGCCGAGCTTCTTGAGCTTGCGGCCGCGGCGGAAGCCAGACGCGTCCTCGGTCTCTACCACCATGAGCGAGACGCCTTTGGCGCCCTGCTTGGGATCGGTCTTGGCCACCACGATGATCAGATTGGCGTGCTGGCCATTGGTGATGAAGGTCTTGGCGCCGTTGAGCACATAGCCGTTGCCGGACTTGACCGCGCTGGTGCGCACGCCCTGCAGGTCGGAGCCGGTGCCGGGCTCCGTCATGGCGATGGCGCCGACGAGCTCGCCGGTCGCGAGCTTCGGCAACCAGCGTTGCTTTTGCTCCTCGCTGCCGTAATGGAGGATGTAGGGCGCGACGATGCCGGAGTGCAGCGGTGCGCCGAAGCCGTCGAGGCCGGCAAGCGCGATCTCGCGATTGATCACCGCTTCATGCGCGAACGTGCCGCCGGCGCCGCCGTATTGTTCCGGCATCGCGGCGCACAAGAGCCCCGCCTCGCCGGCCTTCTGCCACATGGCGCGCTCCATGATGCCGTCCTCGTTCCACTGCTCGAGGTTCGGCACGAACTCGGCGGCGAAGAAGCGTCGCGCCTGCTCCTCGAGCAGCACGAGATCCTCGGTCATCCAGGCCGGGCGCGGCACGTTGAGGACGTTCATTGCTTCGGCTTTCCTCAAAACGCCTCGGCCGGCAGCTCCATCGTGCTGGCCGCGCCGGACTGGATGCGCTTCAGGTGCGCCGCCGTTTCGGGCAGCAGGCGCTCCATGAAGAAGCGGCCGGTGACGAGCTTGGCGTTGAGCCGCGCATCGCCGTGGGCGAACTTTTCCTTCGCGGCCTTGACCATCTGTCCCCACATATAGCCCAGCGCCACCAGGCCGAAGAGGTGCATGTAGTCATAAGCACCGGCGCCGGCATTGTCGGGCTTGGCCATGGCGTTCTGCATGAACCACATGGTCGCCTGCTGCAGGTCCTTCAGGGCGTCGCCGAGCGGCGTCACATAGGGCTTCATCTCGTCGCCGCTGTTCTCCTTCACGAAGCCCTGCACCTCGTTGAACAACGCCATGATGGCGCGCCCGCCGTCACGGCCGAGCTTGCGGCCGACCAAATCGAGCGCCTGGATGCCGTTCGCGCCCTCATAGATCATGGCGATGCGCGCATCGCGCACGAACTGCTCGATCCCGTGCTCGCGGATATAGCCGTGGCCGCCGTAGATCTGCTGCGCCGCCACCGCGCTGGCAAAGCCCTGGTCGGTGAGCACGCCTTTGATCACCGGCGTGAGCAGGCCCATGTGGTCGTCGGCCGCCTGCCGCTCCTTCTCGTCTTGCGAGCGATGGGCGATGTCGCCCTTGAGCGCCGTCCACAGGACCAGCGCGCGACCGGCCTCGTTGATGGCCTTCATGGTCATGAGCGAGCGGCGCACGTCCGGATGCACGATGATCGGGTCGGCCGGCTGGTTCGGGAACTTGGGTCCCGACAGCGCCCTCCCCTGCAAACGCTCCTTTGCGTAGGCGACGGCGTTCTGGCAGGCGACTTCCGAAATCGCGAGCCCCTGCACGCCGACATGCAGCCGCGCCTCGTTCATCATCGTGAACATCGCCTGCAGGCCGCGGTTCTCCTGGCCGATCAGCCACCCGGTCGCGTCCTCGTAGTTGAGGACGCAGGTCGAGTTGCCGTGGATCCCCATCTTCTCCTCGATCGACCCGCAGGTGACGCCGTTGTGAGCGCCAAGCGCGCCATTGGGGCCGGGCAAGAACTTCGGCACGATGAACAGCGACGTGCCCCTGGTGCCGGGCGGCGCGCCCTCGATGCGGGCGAGAACGAGGTGCACGATGTTGTCGGCCAGGTCGTGCTCGCCGGACGAGATGAAGATCTTCGTGCCGGTGATCTTGTAGCTGCCATCCGGCTGCGGCACCGCCTTCGTGCGCAGGAGACCGAGATCCGTGCCGCAATGCGGCTCGGTCAAGTTCATGGTGCCGGTCCAGGTGCCGGCGACCAGGTTTGGCAGGAAGATCGCCTTCTGCTCGGGCGAGCCATGGGTCAGGATCGCGGCGATCGCCCCCTGCGTGAGGCCGGGATACATCGTGAAGGCCATATTGGCGGAGGCGAGGAACTCGTTGAGGATCGTGGTCAGGATGGCGGGGAGGCCCTGGCCGCCGTACTCGGCCGGCGCCGAAATGCCGATCCAGCCGCCCTCGACCAGCTGCCGGTAGGCTTCCTTGAACCCCTTCGGCGTGGTCACGCTGCCGTCATCGTGGCGCCGGCACCCCTCCGTATCGCCGACGCGGTTGAGAGGAAGCAGCACCTGCTCGCAGAACTTGGCGGCCTCAGTGAGGACCGCTTCGACGATGTCCGGCGAGGCTTCGGAAAAGCCCGGCAGATTGTTGTAGCGCTCGAGGCGAAAGACATCGTTGAGGAGGAACAGCACGTCGTCCACGGGCGCCTTATAGATCGGCATCAACTCCTCCGATTTGCTTCACCGGCGATGTCCGACCGCGCCGCCCGCATGCGAAAGCGCGGCTTCATCCCGGGCTCCCCGGGCGCGCCGCGCTCGAGCATGCGTCCGACGGTGTCGCACGCGCGGCGCAATTCATCGATCACCCGTTCGATGTCGGTCTTCTGGCGTTCCAGCCGGGTCAGACGTTCGTGAAACTTGGACAGGGCGACGCGCAACTGCGTCTCTTGCCCGTCGCCGAGGTCGTAAAGGTCGAGCATCTCGCGGACTTCGTCCAGCGAGAAGCCGACGTTCCTGCCCATCAGCACGTATTTGAGGCGGGCGCGGTCGCGCCGGGTGTAGAGTCGCTCGAGACCGTCGCGGCGCGGGCTGAGCAGACCTTTTTCCTCGTAGAACCGCAGCGTGCGCGCCGTGACGCCGCATTCCTTCACGAGGTCGCGAATGGTGAAGATCTCGCGGTCCACGTCAAAGCTCGGCTCGGTGGCCGTCTGTCGCGCCGGCATGAAGCACCTCTTGTTCGGTGAATCTATCACCAGTTGACGTAAACGTAAAGCCCGGCCCGCAAGATTCGTCATCGTGGCTTTTTCCGATTGTGAATTTCCCCGGGCGCCGAAATCCGGAGCGAGTCAGCCTCGATGGGCTGCTGCGGCGCACCGGCGTTCGGCGCCTCTGATTTCAGTCCACCCGGACGATTTTGCCGACCGGCATGAATACGCCAGAAGTCACCAGGGCATCCTTGATGTTCAACTGCGGCCGCCATGGTGCCGGGCCAAATGAAACAGGCTCGGATCTCCGGCCAATCCGGGGCAGCCGACGCGCCGCCAAACCTTAACGGCTTATTTACCCTAAGGCGGAAAAGTCGGGTCCGGGGACACAAGGACCGCGCCCGCCCTCACGTGCCGTTAACAAGCGTTGCCGACACGGCCGCTGGGTCCTCCCCGTCGCGAGCGAGAACACGGGTCGAGCGCATGAAGTCAGCCGCAGCGTGGAACGTGAAGGGCGTCGGCGCCGATGCACGCGAGACAGCGCGCGAAGCCGCGCGGCGCGCCGGCCTCTCGGTCGGCGAGTGGCTCGATTCCGTCATCATGGAATCGGCCGACGAGACCGACCGGAGCGCAGACGAGAGCGCAGAAGACGGCGACTTTTCCACCATCCATCAGCGCCTCGATGCCCTGGCGACACGCCTCGGCAAGCTGCGGTCCGCCGGCAGACCGCGCGCAAGCGACCGGCGCGGCGACGACATCGGCTCCGACCTGCGCGGGTTGGAAACCTGGCTCTCCGGCATCACCAAAGACCTGGCGCGATGCGGCGAGGAGACGCCGCAGCGCGTCACCGACGCCATCAACGGGTTGAACGAGCGCCTCGACAACCTGATCGACAGCGGACGCGTTGCGGCCAGCGAGTTCGGGCGGCCGGTCCGTCCGCTCGACGAGCTCAACGGGGAAACCCGGCGCACGGCATTCCCCTTCAAGCGGCGGACAGAGGCGACCGGGGACGTGGTCAGCGAGATCAAGACACGTCAGCACGCCCTTGATGGAGCGTCCGGCAGCGACCCCGGCGACGAGCTCGATCGCCGCACGGATACGCCCGGTTGGCGCAAGCCCACCTCCGAACTCGACCGGCACCTGCGCACGCTCACGCGCCAGCTCGACATGATGCGCCGGCCTTGTGGCTTCGAAGACTCGGTCGCGGCGCTGCGCCACGATCTCGGCACGATCGGCGACGCGCTCTCGAAGGCCATGCCGCGCTGCGCCCTGGATGCCTTGGAAAACGAGGTGCAGTCGCTCGCCGATCGCGCCGGCCGCGGTCGCCGTCGCCATGGCGACAGCGCCGGAATCGCCGCCATCGAGCGCCGGCTCGGCAAAGTGCATGACGAGCTGAACGAGCTCACGCCGGCGGAAAGCGTCGGCGGCCTGGAAGCGGCCGTTGAGTCACTCTCGCGCAAGATCGACGTCCTGGCGTCCAGCGGCCCCGACCTCGCGGCGCAGCAGCACCTCGAGACGGCCATTGCCGAACTGAGCGGGCTGACCGGGCGCGTGGCATCGGGCGAGGCCTTGGCGGCGCTGGCCAGAGAGGTGCGCGCGCTGGCGGAGCGCATGGACCGGTTTGCCGCGTCGGCAGGCAAGAATGCCGTGTCCTCGCTCGAGCAGCGCCTCGAAACGCTCAGTGACACCATCAACGCACGTGCCGCCGAGGCCGGGCGGGCGGTGTCGTCTCGGCTCGAACCGTTGCTCACCGCGCTGTCGGCCCAGCTCGAACGGCTCGATCTCGGCGGCAACGATCAAGCCGCGCTCGAGCATATCGGAGGTGAGATTGCCAAGCTTGCCGACAAGATAAACGCGTCCGACGCGCGCCTCGGAAATATCGACTCGATCGAACGTGCCTTGGCCGATCTCTTTCTGCAGATCGAGGAGACCCGCGCGAACACCGTCGAAGCCTCCGAGTTCCAGCGCGATCTCGCTGACCTGCGCCTGACGCAAACGGAAGCCGAGCTGCGCACCCAGCAGATATTCGAAGCCGTCCAGGACACCATCGAGCGCCTGGCCAATCGCCTCGCCGCCATGGAGGGCGAAGCGCAAGCCGAGCCGGTGCAACCGCCTCTTGCGGCCCCGGCGCGGGTTCCCCCGATCGCAATGCCGGCCCCCGCGGCCCCGCCGGCCAAGACGCCAGCTCCGCAGAGCGGCAAATCGCCGGCTCCGGCGCGAGCCGCTGAGCGCGCGGCAGCGATGCCGCCCACCCCTCGTGCCTCGATCGATCCGAACCTTCCTGGCGATCATCCGCTCGAGCCCGGCTCCACGGGATCGCGGGGACGCAAGGCCAGTCCAGGGCAGCGAATTTCAGGCGAAGGAGCGCCGGCGCCGATCAAGCCCAATACGCCGCCGGAGGCGGGCGACAAGGCCAATTTCATCGCCGCGGCACGACGCGCCGCCCAGGCGGCCGCGGCCGGAGTCCTGCCGGGCGTAAAAAGACCGGATGACAAGACGCCATCGGCATCCGGCGAGGCCGGCGACACGCTGGCGAAACTCAAACGCCCTCTCGTCATGAGCGTGGCTGCGGCCGTGCTCGTGGTCGGTGCCACGCACGTGACGCTGAGCATGCTCGCCCCATCCGGCAGCGCGCGCGTCGAGGCCCCGCGTCAGACCGCCGAGATCGTGGCTGCCTCCGTGCGGGAGCCCACGAAGCCGGCGAATGGGCCCGCCAATCCGCCGAGCCAAGGGGCGGAGACCGCTGCGGCCAAATCGCCACCTGCGCCCATTCCCGGGCTGCAATTGTTCGCCCCGAGCCCGGTGACCAATTTTGCCGAGGTCGCGAATGCGCCAGCCGGCTCCCCCGACGTCACCGGCTCGCTGCCAAAGGCGGATGGAGGCACGGCGAGCACACCGGGGCGGGCCGTTGCGGCAGCACCCGCGGCCGACAACCTGCCCGCCGCGATCGCCGGGGCGGGCCTGCGTTCCGCGGCCGCCGCCGGAAATCCGGCGGCCGAATACGAGATCGCCGTGCGCTACGCGGAAGGTCGCGGCGTTCCGCAAAGCCTGAGCGAGGCGGTGCGTTGGCTCGAGCGTGCCGCGGCGCGGGGCCTGGCGCCGGCGCAGTATCGGCTGGGCAGCTTCTATGAAAAAGGCAACGGCGTGAGGAAGGACCTCGAGGCCGCGCGCCGTCTCTACATCGCGGCCGCCGACAAGGGCAACGCGCGAGCGATGCACAACCTTGCCGTCCTCCACGCCGAAGGCATCGACGGCAAGCCCGAGTACAAGGCCGCTGCCCAGTGGTTTCGCAAGGCCGCCGGCTACGGCATCGCCGACAGCCAGTACAATCTCGGAATCCTGTATGCCCGCGGGATCGGCGTCGAGCAGAACCTCGCCGAGTCCTACAAATGGTTCGCACTCGCCGCCCAGCAGGGGGATCAGGACGCAGGCCGCAAGCGCGACGACGTGGCGACCCGCCTCGACCCGCAATCGCTCGTGGCGGCGAAGCTCGCCGCCCAGACGTTCACGGCTGAGTCGCAGCCCGAAGAGGCGACAACCGTCAAGCCCGCTGGCGACAGCTGGGACCGCACTGCCGCGCCGGCGGCCACCAAACCCAAAGCGGCGGCACGGCGCATCTGACGCCGCGATCGTGTCCCGATTGTCGCGGCGTGAAACGGTCTCCGCAGCCGCTCGTATCTGAGCCCGAGGTGCTTGAACTCGCCACACGCGTAGTGGTGTTAGTGGTTTTATGAGACCGGCGCCGATCTCGCCAGGGCGCTCGGCGCAGATCGCCTTGACCGCAGTGCTTGCAAAACGGCCGCAACCGGGCCACTCGTGGGCGGCATCCTCTCGCAGCCTGAGCGCCGGCATGACCGGTGGATGACGCAAAGTGCAAATCTATCTTCCGATCGCAGAAATGTCCGTCAACGTGTTCCTCATCTTCATCATGGGGCTTGCGGTCGGATTCATCTCGGGCATGTTCGGCATCGGCGGCGGCTTTCTGATGACGCCGCTTCTCATCTTCATCGGCATCTCGCCCGGCGTCGCGGTCGCCAGCGTCACAACGCACATCGCGGCCTCCTCGTTCACCGGCGCGATCACCTACTGGCGCCGGCGGGCGCTCGATCCCGCGCTCGCGCTGATGTTGCTGGTGGGCGGCATCATCGGGACTGCGGCCGGCGTCTGGCTGTTCTCGCTGCTGCGCGCCATCGGCCAGCTCGATCTCACCATCGGCCTCTCCTATCTGGTTCTCCTCGGCACGGTCGGCTCGCTCATGGTGGGCGAGAGCGCGCAGGCGATCATCCGTGCCCGACGCGGGCGGCCGGCGGAAATCCGCCGCGGCGGCAGCCATACCTGGATTCACGGCCTGCCGTTCAAGCTGCGGTTCAAGCAGTCCAAGATCTACGTGTCCACCATTCCGGTGTGGGGCATCGGATTCTTCATCGGCTTCATCGGCGCCATCATGGGGATCGGCGGCGGATTCCTGCTGGTGCCGATGCTGATCTACGTCCTGCGCGTGCCTACCAATGTGGTCATCGGCACCTCCATGGTGCTGACCCTCGTGACCATGGCTTTCGCCACCATCATGCATGCGGCGACCAACCACCTCGTCGACATGGTACTGGCGCTGATCCTGATGGTCGGCGGCGTGACCGGCGCCCAGTTCGGCGCGCGGGCCGGACAGAAAATCCGCAGCGAGCAGCTGCGGCTCCTGCTCGGCCTGCTGGTGCTGGCGGTGGGATTGCGGTTCGCCTTCGGCCTGGTGCTGCCGCCGGAAGAGCTGTACATGGTGCGCGGACAGGGGGCGACATGATGCGGTGGCGCCGCGCGACCTCCGCTGCGCTCGTCGCGCTCGGATTATCCGCCGTGCCGGCGAGCGGCGAGCGGCTCGTCACCTCGCTGTCCAACTATCGCGTGTCCATTGCGTCGAACTTCACGGGCGCCGACCTGGTTCTGTTCGGCACGGTCGACCGCGACGCCCGCACGGTCACGCGCCGCGGCGGCTATGACATCATGGTGACGGTGATCGGGCCGCGTCAGACCGTGGTGACGTGGCGCAAGGAGCGCATTGTCGGCATCTGGGTGAACGCCGAGTCCCGCACCTTCGTCGACGCGCCGAGCTATCTTGCCGTGCTGGCGAACCGGCCGGCCGACGCAATCGCCGGTCCCGAGCTGCGACGCCGGCTGCAGATCGGGCTCAACGATATCCTGCTTCCGCAGGACATCTCCGGCGACGTCGCCGACGTGGTGCGCGACGATCCGTTTCGCATGGCTTTCGTGCGGCTCCGCACCGAGCAGGGGCTCTATATGGAGCGAACGAATGCCGTCACGTTCCTGACCGCGACGTTGTTCCGCACCGCGATTCCCCTGCCGGCGGACGCGCCGATCGGCACCTACCAGGTCGACGTCAAGCTCCTTGCCGATGGAGCGCTGATCGCGCGCGAACAATCGGCGTTCGAGCTGTACAAGGCGGGCTTCGAGCAGGTCGTGGCCAATGCGGCGCGAAATCACGGTTTGCTGTATGGGCTGAGCACGTCCATGCTGGCGATCTTCATCGGCTGGCTCGCCTCCGTGGTGTTTCGCCGGGATTGATGCGCGCGGCGGCCAGTCCGGCATCGGAGCTTCGCACAATATGCTGGCGAGCTTTTCGTCCGCCGCACCATTGCCGATGAGACCTTCTATTTCGGGTAGGCCTCCGCCAAGTCCTGGGCCCCCTGCAGCTTGACCTCGCGATCCATCTTGGCGTCGATGGCGGCAAGCAGTTTCGCCACCACGTTGTTGCGGATCGCGACGGGGTTGCGCTCGTAGCCCGACCTTTGGAAGAAATTCGACGTCGGCACCTGTTCGCGCATCGCGGCGGGCATTAAGATCATATCCAGCCCGTTCGCATCGCCCGTCAGATTCATCATCTCCAGCTCGGCCGCAGTCAGCGGCCGCACGATACCCCTGCGCTTTGCGAACGCCACGGAATCGAGGAGCTTCTGCGTCTGCAGCAGCGGGCCGACATCGATGTCGAGCAGCACGGCGTGGATGCCGAGACCTTTCGGCGTATTCGCGAGCCGCTCATGCTCGCTCCAGGAATCGGCGACGGTCCGCGTAAACGCGATCATCGTCCGCACGATGGCGATCTTGTTCTCCAGCGTCTCCTTCGCGGCTCCGGTCAGCTGCGCCGCATTCATCCTCAATGCCTTGACGAATCGATCTCCTTTCTCCGCCATCAACTCGATGCTGTTGGCGGTCAAGAGCTGATTGTAGCCAAGCGCAGTGCTGATCGCGCGCGCGTTGGGGCGGGAATATTCCAGTCCCGCCTGCACGTCGTACCTGCCGTTGCCGCCAGCCTCGAATGCATAGATGCGAACGATCTGCTCGCTGGTGAGACCGGCCGCGGCAGCCACCTGCGCGTAAGCACGCTTGTAGGCGAGTTCGCTGGTGGGCTGCTGCGGCACGAATTGGAAGTGCTCGGCTGCGGCTTGCAGGAAATCGGCGACGGTCGGGACGGCCTTGGTGGGAGCAGGTTCCTCTATGGGAGCGGACGGATCGACCGGCTTGCGCGGCCCGGAATAGACCGGCGGCTGCGACAACACGTAGTCTTCGAGCGCGATTTCCTGGTCGCGACG
Organism: Xanthobacteraceae bacterium; assembly: GCA_045801465.1. Taxonomy (GTDB): domain Bacteria; phylum Pseudomonadota; class Alphaproteobacteria; order Rhizobiales; family Xanthobacteraceae; genus DATFWC01. Next base: position 10,988 of record JBJMSU010000116.1, read on the forward strand.
CTTGCTGTTGCGCACGCGCCGCTTCTCCGCAATCGCTGTCCAGTAGGCGGTCGCAGCCTCTGCAAACGCCGCTCGCGCGCGCGTGTATTCCTCGAGCTGACGGCGGTAGACGGCCATCCTGGCATCAAGGTCGTCTGGGGTGATGGCTTGCGCGATTTGCTTTGCCGACAGGGGTTCGGCAGTGCACGGGCCGCATGCCCACAGCACCACCGCGGCGGCAAGATAGCACGCGCGACCCAGGATTCGTTTGCGATGCACGTCGTGCATGCTCTTGCCTATTCCGCCAAATGCCGTCCGGCGATGGCATAGACCCGGCGTTCTCCTAGCAGATGCGCGATAAAGCTCACGCCAAACAGCCCGGCGAAGACGTCTTGCCGCACGTTGAGCCCGCCCGCGTAGGCGCCGAAGGCGGGCATCACCAGGCGCCGTCCATCGCTGACGAAACAACGGCGGCTGAGGCTCGCCCCGCGCACATGGATGCGCGCCATCGGGTGCAGATGGCCGGCGATCTCGGCTTCGGCCTCTCGCGGCGTCGGCTCATGGCGGAAATTCAAGGGCCCCACCGCCAGCAGCGTCGCAAAGGATCCGCCGACGCCATCCGCCGGACGCGGATCGTGATTGCCGGCGATCCACAGCCAGTCGCGACCGCATTGCAGCGCCGCGAGGGCGCGGCGGTCATCCGCGGCAACGCGCGCCGGACCGGCTCCGTCATGGAAGCTGTCGCCGAGCGCAATCACCAGGCGCGGTGCGTAGCGGGCGATCAGCTGCGCCAACCGGGCGAGCGTCGCCGCCGTGTCGTAGGGCGGAAGCAGCACGCCGCGCGCCGCGAAGCTCGAGCCCTTTTCCAGGTGCAGGTCGGCGACGACGAGCGCGCGTTCTTCCGGCCAGTAGAGCGCGCCGGCGGGATCGAGGACGAGCGCCACGCCGGCGACCGCGACGTCCCCTTCGGCGTCGTGTTCAACCCAGCTCCTGGCTCGTCGGCTCACCCCATGCCTCGCTAACCAGTTCCTCCGCCGCTTCGCGCAGCAGTTCGTCCGCCGCCTCGCCGTAAACCGCCTCGCGCCCGATCTCCAGCATCACCGGGATCGCCAGCGGCGAGACGCGGTCCAGGTCTTTATGGATGATTCGCCCCTTGATGCGCGAGAGCGCCTCGCCCAGGCGACGGATATCGAGGAGACCGGTGGCGGCATCGGCGCGCGCGGCGCGCAGCAGGAGGTGGTCGGGCTGGTGCCGCCTGAGCACGTCGTAGACGAGGTCGGTGGAGATGGTGAGCTGGCGGCGCGACTTCTCCTCGCCGAGGGCGCGCCGCTCGATCAGGCCGGCGATGATCGCACAGGCGCGAAAGGTGCGCTTCATCAGCGCCGATTCGGCAAGCCACGCTTCGAGGTCGTCGCCCAGCATGTCTTCGTCGAATAAACTGGAAAGCGAGAGCTCGCCGCGCGCGATCGCCCGGCCCATATCGCCGAGCGCCCAGACGGCGAGGGCGTATTCGCTGGCGACGAAGCCGAGCGGCCGCAGGCGCGCGCGCTCGAGCCGGCGGGTGAGCAGCATGCCGAGCGTCTGGTGCGCAAGCCGCCCCTCGAACGGATAGCAGACGAGGTAATGCCGGCTCTCGCGCGGAAAGGTCTCGACCAGGAGCTCGCCGGCTGCCGGCAGCTGCGAACGCCATTGCTGGATGCCGAGCCACTCGCGCACCGCGTCGGGAAGGCCACCCCACGCCTGCGGATCGGACAGGAGCCGCCGCACCCGCCCCGCCAGATAGGTCGAGAGCGGGAACTTGCCGCCCTCGTAGGCCGGCACCTTGGGATCGGCCGCGCTGGTGCGCGAGACATAGACCTCGTCCTCGACCAGCGCCTCGTATTTGAGGATCTCGCCGCCGAAGACGAACGTGTCGCCCGGCACCATGGTTTCGACGAAGTATTCCTCGACCTCGCCGAGCAGCTTGCCGCCGCGCCCGATCACGCCGGCGTAGCCTTGCCGGCTTGCCCGCGAGGTCACGAGCCGCACCTTGATCATGTCGGACTCGACGATGGTGCCGACGTTGAGGCGATAGCGCTGCGCCACGCGCGCGTGGGTGATGCGCCAGCGCCCGTCAGGCCCGAGACGGATCTTGGCGAACCGCTCGTAGCTCTTGAGCGCGTAGCCGCCGGTGGCGACGAAATCAACGACGGCGTCGAAGTCGGCGCGGGTCAACGCCGCGTACGGCGCGGCGCTTCTCACTTCGGCGTAGAGATCGTCGGCCTGGAACGGCTCCCCGCAGGCGCAGCCGAGCACGTGCTGGGCCAGCACGTCGAGGGCGCCGGTCCGCAGGGGTGGCGTATCCTGCGCGTTGGCCGCGACGGCATCGATGGCGGCGCTGCATTCCAGCACCTCGAAACGGTTCGCCGGAACGAGAATGCCGCGTGAAGGTTCCTCCAGCCGGTGGTTGGCGCGGCCGATGCGCTGGATAAGGCGGCTCGCGCCCTTGGGCGCGCCGACATTGATGACGAGATCGATGTCGCCCCAGTCGACGCCAAGGTCGAGCGAGGAGGTGCATACGACGGCAGCGAGACGCCCCTCCGCCATGGCGGCTTCGACCTTGCGGCGCTGCGCGACGTCGAGCGAGCCATGGTGGAGCGCGATCGCCAGATTGGCGTCGTTCATGCGCCACAGCTCGTGAAAAATCATCTCCGCCTGGCTGCGCGTGTTGACGAACACCAGCGTGGTGCCGTGCTCGCCGATGAGCCGGTAGATGCTCGCCAAGGCATGACGCGCCGAGTGGCCGGCCCAGGGCAGATCCTCGCCCGGCTCGAGCATGGTCACCTGCGGCGCCGCGCCGCCTGCGGCGACGAGGAGGTCGGCGCGTGCCTCGCCGTTGGCCGGCTGCGGCACCAGGAAGCGGCTCAGCTCGTCGGGATCGGCCACCGTCGCCGAGAGCCCGATGGTGGCAAGGCCCGGCGCGACACGGAACAGTCGCGCCAGACCGAGCGACAGGAGATCGCCGCGTTTCGACGTGACCATCGCATGCAGCTCGTCCAGCACGACCCGTTTGAGCGTGCCGAACAGGAGCGCGCCGTCGGCCGACGCCAGCAGGAGCGCCAGCTGTTCCGGCGTGGTCAAAAGAATATCGGGCGGATCGCGACGCTGGCGCTGGCGTTTCGATGCCGGCGTGTCGCCCGTGCGCGTCTCGACGCGGATGGGGAGCGCCATCTCGGCGACCGGACGCTCGAGATTGCGCGCGATGTCGACCGCGAGCGCCTTAAGCGGCGAGATATAGAGCGTGTGCAGCCCGCCGGTGCGGCGGAGATCGCGTCCAGCCGACATCAGCCGCGCGCGGGGCGACTGCGCCGGTGCGCCGCGCTCGCTCAGCTCCACGAGCGTCGGCAGGAATCCGGCGAGCGTCTTGCCGCCGCCGGTGGGCGCGATCAGCAGCACCGAGCGGCCGGCCCGCGCCTTGTCGATCAGCGCGAGCTGATGCGCGCGCGGAGTCCATCCGCGCTGCGCAAACCAGCGCAGAAAGATGTCCGGCAGAAGGGGCGTTTCGACTCGATCGCTGACCGACATGCCCCACACGTAGCTTCGGCAGGCGCCGAGGTCGAGCAGAGCTAGCGGCGCGCCACGGCAAGAAGTCCGGACACGGGAACGCCTTTCTCGCTGCGCGTGGCGGCCGCCTCGAGCGCCAGCACGCGCAGGCCGGCACTGCCGAGCGCAGCGCGCACGTGATCGTCGGAATGGGCGTAGCGCAGCGTCTCACTCAAGCGCACGCCCGCGCCGTCGTGGGTCTCGACCGTAAACGCAAACAGGCCGCCAGGCGCCAGGACGCTTGCGGTGGCGGCGGCGATCGGCGAGAGGTCGCCACAATAGACGAACACGTCGGCCGCCAGGACGAGGTGGTAAGCGGCCCGGTTCGCCGCCTCGCCGCGCAGAAACGCGCCGATCTCGTCGACGACCAGCCGATCGTAGAGGCCTTTGGCGCGCGCCAGCTCGATCATCGCCGGCGACAGGTCGACCCCGACCAGCCAATCCACGCAAGCGCGGAAGGCCGCACCAGAGAGGCCGCTGCCGCAACCGAGATCCAGCATGGTGCCAAAGCGCATGCCCTCCCCGGCCGCCGCCCGCACTGCCTCGAGCAGCAGCTCCGGCCCGCGGTACTCCAGCCTCTCCCGCATGGCGACGTCGAAGTCGGGTGCGTGCTGGTCGAACAGGCGGCGCACGTAGACGGCGGTCATCTCCGGCGTCGCCGGACCGGCGCCGAGGCGGGCGAGATGCAGCCGCGCGCCGTGGTAGTCGTCCGGGTCCGCATCGCGCGCCGCCGTGAACGCCGCGACGGCGCCGGCGCGGTCGCCCAGGGTGTCGCGGATGGCGCCGAGCGCAAACCAGGCGGTGGCGAAGGCGGGCGCCATTTCCACCGTCTGCGCCAGGATGTCGGCGGCCCCGGCGAGGTCGCCGCGCCGGGCGTGGTCGATCGCCCATTTGTAGCGCCGGTCGGCGATGAGGTCGCCGGAGGAGACGAACAGCGGCGCAGAGGTCGTCACCATGCGGAGCAATGACTATGTAAGTGCGATGCGCGGCGAAGATGTGCTCGTTTCCACGCCGGCCGGATTGTGTTGCCCGGCGGGCGGTTTCTACATCGATCCGGTGCGCCCGGTCGACAAGGCGCTGATCACCCACGGCCATTCCGACCATGCGCGGGCCGGGCACGGCGCCGTGCTGGCCACGCCGGAGACGCTCGACCTGATGCGGCTGCGCTGCGGTGACGACTGCGCCGGCACCATGCAGGCCGCCCGCTATGGCGAGACGATCGCGATCGACGGGGTGACGGTGAGCTTTCATCCCGCCGGCCATGTGCTCGGCTCGGCGCAGATCCGTGTCGAGCGCGACGGCATGCGTGTCGTCGCCTCCGGCGACTACAAGGATGTGGCCGATCCGACCTGCGCGCCGTTCGAGCTCCTGGCCTGCGATGTCTTCATCACGGAGGCGACCTTCGGGCTGCCGGTGTTCCGCCATGGCGACCCCGCCGCCGAGACCGCCAAGCTGTTGCAATCGGTGGCCCTGTTTCCCGAGCGCGCGCATCTCGTCGGCGTCTATGCGCTGGGCAAGGCGCAGCGCGTCATCGCGCTGATCCGGCAGGCCGGCTATGACAAGCCGATCTACCTGCATGGCGCGCTGGAAAATCTCACCCGCTATTACGTGGCGCGCGGCATCGAGCTCGGCGAGCTGCGCCTGGCGCGCAACGCCGGCAAGGCGGAGCTCGCCGGCGCCATTGCACTCTGTCCGCCGGGCGCGCTCAAGGAATTGTGGTCGCGCCGTTTTCCCGATCCGGTCACCTCCTTTGCGTCGGGCTGGATGCGCGTGCGCGCCCGCGCGCGCCAGCATCAGATCGACCTGCCGCTGGTGATCTCCGATCATGCCGACTGGGACGGCCTTACCGCGACGATCGCGGCGACCGGCGCCGGCGAGATCTGGGTGACGCACGGCGAAGAGGACGCGCTGGTGCACTGGTGCATGACGTCCGGCCGCAGGGCGCGTCCGCTGCGGATCGTCGGCTACGGCGAGGAGGAAGCCGACGTCGACGCGGGGTCGGAGCCCGCGAGCTCAGAGACCGGAACCATCGATTCAGGCGGGTCGGTACCAAATGGCTCTGACCGGAACGGCAACGGCGAAACTCTGCCATGAATCGCTTCGCCGCCCTCCTCGACCGGCTCGCCTTCGAGCATGGACGCAACAACAAGATCCGGCTGATGACGGAGCATTTCCGCAACGTCCCGGATCCCGAGCGCGGGTGGGCGCTGGCCGCGCTGACCGGCGCGCTGTCGTTCCGCCATGCCAAGCCGAGCCTGATCCATGGCCTCGTCGCCGAGCGCACCGACCCGGTCCTGTTCGGCCTGTCGTATGACTACGTCGGCGATCTGTCGGAAACCGTGGCGCTGATCTGGCCCGCACCTCGCTCTGAGCCAATCCCTCCCCCACAGGGGGAGGGTGGCGGCCGCGGGCCGCCGGGTGGGGGACCATTTCCCGAGTCGCGCCCCCACCCGGCCGCTTCGCGGCCACCCTCCCCCTTCGGGGGAGCGATAAACGAGCATGCGCCACCGTCAGTGCAACAGATCAGGGCGCCCACGCTCAGCGAAGTCGTCACCGCGCTCGCCACGCTCGGCAAGGCGGAGCTGCCGGGCCGGCTCGCGCACTGGCTCGATTCTCTCGACGAGACCGGGCGCTGGGCGCTCTTGAAGCTGGTCACCGGCGCCCTGCGGATCGGCGTCTCGGCGCGGCTCGCCAAGACCGCGGTGGCGGCGCTCGGCGGCAAGGATCCGGACGAAATCGAGTTGATCTGGCCCGGGCTCGAGCCGCCCTACCTGGAGCTCTTTGCCTGGGTGGAGGGCCGCGGCGACAAGCCCATGACCCGCGATCCGGCGCCGTTCCGCCCGGTGATGCTGGCTCATGCCATCGAGGAGCCCGATCTCGCCGCGCTCGATCCCGCCGATTTCCTCGCCGAATACAAGTGGGACGGCATCCGCGTGCAGGCGGTCGCCGGCGCGCGTGCGGACGGACGCCGCGCCGTGCGGCTCTATTCGCGCACCGGCGACGACATCTCGGGCAGCTTTCCCGATCTCACCGCCGCGCTCGATTTCACCGGCGCCATCGACGGCGAGCTCCTGGTCAAGCGCGACGGCCGCGTGCAGCCGTTCAATGTGCTGCAGCAGCGGCTCAACCGAAAGACCGTGACGCCTAAGCTGATCGCCGACTATCCGGCGCACCTGCGCGCCTACGATCTCCTGGTCGACGGCGAAGAGGATGTGCGCGAGCGCCCCTTTCCCGAGCGCCGCGCGCGGCTGGAAGCGCTCGTCGCGCGCCTCGCCTCACCGCGTGTCGACCTCTCGCCGCTGATCCCGTTCGCCACCTGGGACGAGCTGATCGCCGCGCGCGCCGATCCGGCCATCGCCGGCGCGGATGCCGACGCGGTCGAGGGTGTGATGCTCAAGCGGCGCGACGCGCCCTATCTGCCCGGCCGGCCGAAAGGGCTGTGGTGGAAATGGAAGCGCGACCCGTTCATCGTCGATGCCGTGCTGATGTATGCCCAACGCGGCAGCGGCAAGCGCTCGTCGTTCTATTCCGACTATACGTTCGGCGTCTGGCGCAGCGGAGAGGACGGCGAGGAGCTGGTGCCGGTTGGTAAATCGTACTTCGGCTTCACCGATGCCGAGCTTGCCGAGATCGATCGCTTCGTGCGGCGCAACACCATCGACCGGTTCGGGCCGGTGCGCGAGGTGGTGCACGAGCCGGACAAGGGTCTCGTGTTCGAGGTCGCGTTCGAAGGCCTGCAGCGCTCGACCCGCCACAAATCGGGGCTGGCGATGCGCTTTCCGCGCATCAATCGGCTGCGCTGGGACAAGCCGCCGGGCGAGGCCGACCGCCTGGAGACGCTCGAGCGGCTGCTCGAGACGATCGAGGCGCGCCACCACGGCTCGCGAACCGGGTTCGAAAGTCGAACGCAGCCCTGATTACCGCACTGGCGCCGGCACGCCCGAAGAATGGTGGTCCACGATCATCCAGGTCTCGCCGTCCTTCACATAGGTGAAGCTGTAGCGGGCAGGCAGGGTCTTGGTCTCGCCGTCCTTTATGTAGGAGAACGTGTAGTAGCCGGTATTGACGGCGGTGTTGCCGTACACGCGGACCAGTTGATCCCCAAACGTGACCTTGACTTGCGGCAGCGCGCCAAAGGCACCAACGAAATAGGCGCGGATCCCTTCGGGACCGGAACGCACGGTCGGAGACAACGTTCCCCACAGAACGCCCTCCTTGGCATACAGCGCCGTGATCGTATCGGGGTTCTGCTGCGCCAGGACCTCACCCCACTTCGCCCCTGCGGCAGCAACGTCCTCCTTGGGGCCGGCCCATGCACTCGAGATACCGAGCGCGCACAAGCCGATCAGCGGCATCGCCATCGTTGCGGTGTTCATGTGTCGCCTCCCATTTTGAAACAACGCCATTCAAACCTCCGCCGGGCTTTATGTAAATGGCGAGTCTGCCCACCGCCTGCCCACAACGGGGCCGGAGGGCGCAGTGAACACACCGCTGTGGCGTGCTAAAATCGATTCGCCCGACGCTCAGGAAGAATTCATGGCCAACAACACTGTTTCCCGCTTCTTCGGCGGTTCCCCGCTGATGGCATTGGTGCGGCTCATCCTGCTGTCGATCCTGGTGGGCGTGATCCTCTCCGCGTTTGGCTTGGACCCGTGGAATATCATCCCGAGCCTCAAGCGCTTCGTGCTCGACATCTGGGACATGGGGTTCGACGCCGTGCGCTGGGTCTGGCGGTACTTCCTGCTCGGCGCCATCGTGGTCATCCCGATCTGGCTCATCATGCGCCTGGTGCGGGCGCCGCGCGGGCAGTGATCAGCAAAACGCATCGGCATCATTCGGCAAATCCATTGGCCGGCGTTTGAAACGTCCTGCTAAAAACGACGTTTCTCATGCACGCCGCCTCCCCCGTGACGCACGCCCGGCTGTTCGCCATCGCGGTGCCGACCATGGTGGCCAACTTGACGACGCCGTTGCTCGGGATCGTCGGCACGGCGGTGATCGGCCGCCTCGGGCAGGCGCACCTCATCGGTGCCGTCGCCATCTCGGCGCTGGTGTTCGACCTGATTTTCTGGGTGTTCGGTTTCCTGCGCATGGGAACGGTGGCGCTCACCGCCCAGGCGCTCGGCGCCGGCGATGCGGCGGAGCAACGTGCCGTGCTCATTCGCGCCCTCGTGGTGGCGGCAGCGATCGGCGTTGCGCTTCTCGTTCTGCAACTGCCGCTCGCGCTCATGATCTACGCCGCCATGGGCGGCAGCGACGCGGTGACGGAGGCGGCGAAAGCCTACTTCTTCGTCCGCATCTGGTCGGCGCCATTCGCGCTCGGCAGCTATGTGGTGCTGGGCTGGCTTATCGGCATCGCGCGCACCGGCATCGCGCTGGCGCTGCAGATCGCCGTCAACGTGCTGAACATGGCGGCGACCGCGCTTCTGGTGCTCGTGCTCGATCTCGGCGTCGTCGGCGCTGCGCTCGGTGCGGTGATCGCCGAGACCATAGGCTTCGCGGCCGGTCTCGTGGCGGTCCGGCAATTGGGCGGCGCGTTCATGGCTCCCGCCGTGTTCGACCGGGCCAGGCTCGAGCGCCTGTTCGCCATCAATCGCGACATCATGATCCGCACCGCGGCGCTGATCGCCGCGTTCTTCTTCTTCACCGCTCAGGGCGCGCGTGCGGGCGATACGCTGCTCGCCGCCAACGCGGTGCTGCACAATTTCACGCTGATCGGCTCGTTCTTTCTCGACGGCTTCGCCACCGCCGCGGAGCAACTGTGCGGCCACTCGGTCGGGGCGCACGACCGCGTCGCGTTCGAGCGCGCGGTGCGCTTCGTCATCGCCTGGGGCCTCGCCTTCGGGACGGCCACCACCGCCCTCTTCATCGCCGCCGGCGCCCCGCTGATCGATCTCATGACCACCAGCCCCGAGGTGCGCGCGGCCTCACGCCAGTTTTTGATGTTCGCCGCTTTCGCGCCGATCGCCGGCGTTCTCGCCTATGCGTATGACGGCATCTACATCGGCGCGACCTGGACCCGCGACATGCGCAATCTCATGCTCGCGGCGCTCGCCGTCTACTTCGCGACCTGGTGGGCCCTGCGACCATGGGGGAACGACGGCCTGTGGCTGGCGCTGCTCGCGTTCCTGCTCGCCCGCGGGGCCTTACAGGCTGCGCGCTACCGGCGGCTGGTCGCCAAGACGTTCGTAAATCGAGGGGCTGGGGTCGCTGCCCGCACAGCTTCTCCGTCGTTGCCCACCAGAGGACCCTATCCTTCTGGAAACAAAATTGACTCGTAGTCCCTCGCACCGTGGAGGACATGAAGCACCTCAATCACTTCGCCAACGACACGAAAGAAAATCAGATAATGCCCATGTACGCGACGGCGCACACCGGTGTGCTCATGGCGCGGGACAGACTGAGATTGGGGGGCATCAGCCAGCGCATCGCATGCAACACGAAGTTCTCGAATGAATGTCA
>JBJMSU010000148.1:0-20911 GCA_045801465.1 Xanthobacteraceae bacterium
GGCCTTCGACGTCAGCATCACCGGCTGGATCGAGGTGCGCGAGGAGCGCCCGCGTTCCGACCGCATCGTCGTCAAGGTGCAGACGATCGAGGGGCGCCGCCTCGCCGAGTTGCCGGAGCGGGTGCGGCTCTCGGCCGCCAAGGGAGCAGCGCCGCCGGTCGGCAGCTTCGTCGCCATCAAGGCGCGCCTCGATCCGCCGCTCGAGCCGCTGCGGCCCGGCGGCTACGACTTTGCGCGCGACCTCTACTTCCAGGGCATCGGCGCGACCGGCTTTGCCCAAGGCGCCGTCAAGCCTGCCGATGCTCCGGCGCCGCCGAGCGCGTGGTTGCGCTATGCGGCTTTCATCGACGGCCTGCGCAACGCGATCGATGCGCGCATTCGCGCCAATGTCGCCGGCGACGCGGGGGCCATCGCCTCGGCCCTGATCACCGGCAAGCGCGATGCGATCTCGCCCGCCGTCAACGACGCCATGTACATATCGAGCCTCGCTCACGTTCTGTCGATCTCCGGCTATCACATGGCGGTGGTGGCCGGCGTCGTCTTCTTCGTGGTGCGCGGGCTGTTGGCGCTCGCGCCGGCGCTGGCGCTGCGCCGCCCGATCAAGAAGTGGGCCGCCGCCGCGGCGCTGGCCGCTGCCGCGTTCTATCTCCTGCTGTCGGGGGCGGAAGTCGCGACCCGGCGCGCCTTCATCATGACGGCCATCGTTCTCGTCGGCGTCATGGTGGACCGGCCGGCCCTGACGCTGCGCAATCTGGCGCTCGCGGCGTTGGGCGTGCTGCTGCTGGCGCCGGAGGCGGTGGTGCATCCGAGCTTCCAGATGTCGTTTGCCGCAACCTTGGCGCTGGTCGCGGTCTACGAGCGCGGCCTGCCATGGATGATCGCCGGCGCCGACACGCCGCTCGGCGCCCGCATCGCACTGTGGGGCGGCCGCGAGATCCTGGCTCTGATCCTGGCGTCCCTGGTGGCCGGATTGGCCACCACGCTCTACGCCTCCTACCATTTTCACCGGCTGGCGCCCTACGGCACGCTGGCCAATCTCCTGGCCATGCCGATGATCTCGCTCGTCGCGATGCCGTCGGGATTGCTGGCGCTCGTCGCCTTGCCGTTCGGCTTCGACGGGCCGCTGTGGCGGCTGATGGGTGTGGGCATCGACTGGATGATCGCGGTGGCGCTGTGGGTCGCGAGCCTGCCCGGCGCGGTCGGCCGCATCCCGGCGTTCGGCTCCGGAGCGCTGCTCGTCGGCACCGCCGGGCTGGTGCTGCTCTGCCTGCTGCGGACGCCGCTGCGCTGGTGCGGCGCCGGCGTGCTGGCGATCGCGATTCTCTGGGCGCTCAACCCGGTGCGGCCCGACGTGCTGGTGGCGGACGGCGGCCATGCCTTCGCGGTGCGCACGAGCGACGGCCGGCTCACCATCCTGAAGACCGGGAATAACGCCTTCGCGGTGCGCGAATGGCTCGCCGCCGATGGCGACGCGCGCCTGCCCAACGATCCGACCCTGGCGGCGGGGTTCACCTGCGATCCGGTCGGCTGCATCGCGCGCATGCCCGATGGCTCGCTAGCCTCCGTCGCGCTCGGCGCCGAGGCGTTCGAGGAGGACTGCGCGCGTACCGCGATCGTGCTCAGCGCGCGCAGCGCGCCGCCGTTCTGCCGCGCAACGATCGTCGACCGCACCGTGTGGCGAGCCGCCGGCGCCGTCGCGCTTACGCGCACCGGCAATGCCTTCGCGATGCAGGCGGCGCGGCCCGCGAGTGAATCCCGCCCATGGGCACGGCCGCGCGAGCGGAGCAGTGGCGCCGCGGGGCCGGCGAGTCCCGCGAGCGCGCGCGAGACGGCGCCGCAGGCTGGACAGTTCGGGCCAGACGATTAGGCGAACGTGTGGCCCATCCGCCGATGAGTGCAGCAAGGATTCGCCGTCGTTCCGGCGCAGCACAATGATGCGCTGCAGACCGGTATCGAGGACCACCGGATCGCGCGGTGTTCCTGGATCCCGCATCTGCGGTGCAGTGCCTCGCGCTGCATTGCGTGCGCGACGACCTGTTCCCCAGGGAACAGAACCGAATGTCGACGCGCGGCGACGAAACCATGTTGCTGTTTTATGTCAATGGAGAAGAGAGACCATGGGAAGCCCCAGTCAAAATGCCACGTTCAAGTTCCAGAAGGCGTACAGGTTTGCCGACCAGGCGGGGGGCTTCTACCAAGTCAACGCAAAGGGCGGCAGTGTTGAAATGGGCAACAGGTATTTGTCGGCTGCTGTCAGGGAATTGGCCGAGGGCCTCCAACATCTGAGCGTTGGCCTGCGCGCGACCTACATCCTCCTCGAACAGGTGAAGAACGGACCGCAGCGCCGGTAATCGGCACGCCGGCGGACCCAGCCCGAACGCTCGAATGGGGAGGTTCAAAATCGACTTTATGGCCGATTTGAATATCCGCCCGGTGTTGATGCTTCGCGCCCATCCGGGCGACGAGCAACGGGAACCTTATCCTCCGATCAACGGTTGATGTCTGATCCCCCAACGCAGGAGGAAAGACATGCGCTACGCGTCACTTGCTTTGGCCCTGATCACGGCCGGTTCCATCGCCACGCTTGCCCAGGCGCAGACCGGCCCGGGCATGAAGGAAGACACGGGCTCGACCGTGAACACCCAGGGAGCGCCCGGCGCCAGAGTCGGTACGCCTGCAAACCCGACGCTTGCGCCCGCACAGCGCACCAGAATCAAGCAGTACGTCACCGAACGGCAGGTGAGACCCATCACCGTGCGAGAGCGGCTGGCGGTCGGCGCGACACTGCCGGCGGACGTCGAACTGCTCGCCGTGCCGAGCGAATGGGGCCCGGAACTCGCGCCCTATCGTTACGTGTATTCCGGCAGCGACGTCTTCCTGATCGAGCCGTCGTCGCGTCGGGTCGTCCAGGTGATCGACTAGACGCGATTGTGGAGCGACCCGGTGGCCTGAGCGGGGGGTAGCTCGGGCTCACCGCCGGCGGGTTGGGTATTCTGCTCAACAGGATTGTTCGGCCGCTGCATTGCAGCGGCCGAATGCTGCCGACGATCAAGCGAACATTACGCTCGCGCGGCGGGCTTGTCCGCATCATCGACATCTTGCTAGCTGTAAACACGTGGATGCCAGGCAGAAGCCTGCGCGTGGCGACGCGAGACAGCCCTGATGATCATCGAGCGACAGGAACAAGTCACCGACGCGGTGCTGGCCGAGCTGGCGCGGGCGCCCAACGGCCGGTTCAAGGAGATCATGGCGGCGTTCGTGCGCCACCTGCACGGCTTCGCCCGCGAGGTGAAGCTGACCGAGGAGGAATTCCAGACCGCCGTCGGCTACCTCGTGGCGCTCGGCAAGCACACCAACGAGACCCACAACGAGGCGGTGCTGATGTCGGGCTCGCTCGGCTTCTCGACGCTGATCTGCCTCCTCAACAACGGCAACACGGGACAGACCGAGACCGACGCCAATCTGCTGGGTCCGTTCTGGCGCATGCATTCGCCGCTCACCGAAAGCGGCGCCTCGATCGTGCGCTCGCCGACGCCGGGTCCGGCCCTGTTCGTCGACGTCATCTTCCGCGACACCCGAGGGCGGCCGATCGCGGGCGCCGAGGTCGACGTGTGGCACTCCTCGCCGGAAGGATTCTATGAGAACCAGGACCCGGTGCAGGCGGACATGAACCTGCGCGGCAAGTTCATCACCGACCGCGACGGCCGCTTCAGCTTCCGCAGCGTCAAGCCGGCCGGCTATCCGATTCCGATCGACGGCCCGGTGGGCGAGCTCCTGCGCGCGCAGAGCCGCCACAACATGCGGCCCGCGCACCTTCATTTCCTCGCCGCCAAGGACGGGTTCAAGACGCTGATCTCGCAGATCTACGTCAACGACGATCCTTACCTCGACTCCGACGTGCAGTTCGGCGTCACCCGCCATCTCATCGGCGACTACCAGCGCCACGACAACGAGCCGGCGCCGGCGCCCGATGTCATCGGGCCGTGGTATTCGCTCGCGCATACGTTCGTCATGGAAGATGGGCCCTCGCGCCTGCCGAAGCCGCCGATCACCGGGAAGGCGCAAGGCGAACGGCCGAACATCCCCGTGCTGGTGCGTTGAGCACATTTGTCGCGGGCGCAGCGCAGTATCCCCGGGTCCGCGCAAGTGCGCGGCCCAGGGATGCTGCACCGTGTGCGCGACACGGCGGCGCGTTAGTCACACGCAAGCCGATGGCGGGGCCGAGTTGACGGCAAGGCAGAGCGCGGTCAAGCTTCGCACACAGAAACGACATTCTGGGAGGAAACGACATGTTGCGCAGGGCTGTTGTCACGGCGGCCGGGGTGCTCGCCGCATCGCTTGCCGCAAGCGGGGCGCTTGCCCAGGACACCATCAAGATCGGCATCGTCCAGTCGCTCACCGGCCAGCTCACCGCCGTCGGCAAGCAGGTCCTGGGCGGCGTCAATCTCTACGTGCAGCAGAAGGGCAGCACGGTCGCCGGCAAGAAGATCGAGCTCGTCGTCAAGGACGACACGACCGTGCCGGACGTGGCCAAGCGTCTGGCGCAGGAACTGATCGTCAATGACAAGGTGAAAATCCTCGCCACCGGCATCACGCCGGCGAGCTTCGCCATTGCGCCGCTGGCGACGCAGGGAAAGATCCCGTCCGTGATCATGGTGTCCGGCACCTCGTCGGCGACGGAGCGGTCGCCCTATATGGTGCGCGCGAGCTTCACGCTCGGGCAGCAGTCCGGCATCATCGGCGAGTGGGCGGCCAAGAACGGTTCCAAGAAGGTCGTGATCGTCCAATCCGACTGGGCGCCCGGCGCGGAAGCCACCCAGGTGTTCACCGAGTCCTTCACCAAGGCCGGCGGCCAAGTCGTCGAGACGATAAAGGTGCCGCTCGCCAATCCGGATTTTTCGCCCTTCCTGCAGCGGGCGCGCGACGCCAATCCCGACACGCTGTTTGTCTTCGTTCCCGCCGGCCAGGCCGGGCTGTTCGCCAAGCAGTTCATCGAGCGCGGCCTCGACAAGGCGGGGATCCGGCTGATCGGGCCGGGCGACATCACCGACGACGACGACCTGCCGCGCATGAACGAATCCATCCTCGGTACCGTCACCGCCGGCCACTATTCGGCCTATCACGACTCGCCGATCAACAAGGAATACGTGGCGGCGTTCCAGAAGCTGAACGGGATGCGGCCGAACTTCATCTCGCTCGGCGGTTACGACGGCATGCACGTCATCTACGAGGCGCTGAAGAAGACCAACGGCAATACCGACGGCGACGCGCTCATCAACGCGATGAAGGGCCTGAAATGGGAGAGCCCGCGCGGGCCGATCTCGATCGATCCCGAAACCCGCGACATCGTGCAGAACATCTATATCCGCAAGGTCGAGAAACGCGATGGCGAGCTCTACAACATCGAGTTCGCGACCTTCGAGGCGGTCAAGGACCCGATCAAGGCGGCAAAGAAGACCAACTGACTTCGCCGTCATCGCGGGCGCAGCGCAGCACGTGGGGCGCCTTAGCCGAAGGCGTAACCCGCCAATGCAGGCAATCGGCGGATTACGCTGCGCTAATCCGCCCTACGCCGCTACGGGCTGTCACTGGGCCGGATGCACCGCAATGAATGAATACGATCCCTTCACGTCACCCGACCCGGAGGAATGGCTGGCGCTGGACGAGCAGGAACGGGTCGACCTGGTCGAGAATTACCATCGCCGCAAGCGTATTCGCCTGCCAAGCTCGACGGTGCACGCGATCATTCATGCCGTCGTCGAGAACCAGATCGCGCTGGGAGAGCAGGTCCCGATCCGTACGCTGCAGCGCCTCATGTCGGAAGGGCTCGACCGCCACGACGCCATCCATGCGATCGGTTCGGTTCTTATCGTGCATTTGAGCGAGCTCATGCGGCAGGTCGAAGCGGAAACGACCTCGGACGCTGACCCAAACGCGCCGTATTACGCCGAGCTGGAACGTCTCACGGCCAAGTCCTGGCGAGAGTCCGGGTGACCGCCGATCATGCCTGAGCCCTGTTCGTCCAGGCGCCGACCGCGGTGATCCCATGCGCGCGGTACCGAACTGGCAGCTGATCGCGCGCGTCGTGCTCGTCATCGCCTTCGTGCTCCTCGCGGTCTGGATGCTGGAGCGTTTCCTGCCGGCGCTCGCCTGGGCCGCGGTCCTCGCCATCGCCACCTGGCCGATGCGCGAGCGGCTGGCCCGCAGCGGCGCAGAACCGTGGCTCGTCGCCACCTTGCTCACGCTCCTGTTGACGTTGGCGCTCATCGTTCCGCTCATCGTCCTCGGCATTCAGATCACCCGCGAAGCCGTCGTGATCGTCCAATGGGTGCGAAGCCTGCGGGATGCCGGCCTGCCACCGCCCGAGTGGGTGCCGCAGCTGCCGTGGGTGGGCGCCTACGCCGCCACGTGGTGGCAGACTCACCTGGCGGATCCGGAAGGCGCCAAGGAGCTGCTGGGGCGAGCCGAATCCGTCGGCGTCGTGCACTGGACGCGGCTGGGCAGCCAGTTGGCCGGACGCCTGGCGATCTTCGTCTTTACCCTGTTGAGCCTGTTCTTTCTCTATCGCGACGGGCCGCTTCTCATCGAGCAAAGTCGCACCGTCGCCGATCGCCTGTTCGGACCGGCGGCAAAGCACATCGGCCGGGACGCCATCGCCACGGTCCGCGCGACCGTCAACGGCCTCGTGCTCGTCGGGCTGGCGGAGGGCGTCGTGCTCGGCGTCGCCTATGTGGCGGCCGGGTTGAACAAAGCCGTGCTTCTGGGCTTCGTTACCGGCGTGCTCGCGACGGTCCCGTTCGGCGCCCCGCTGGTGTTCACGATCGCCGCCCTGATGCTCGTTGTCCAATCCCAGGTCACGGCCGGAGTCCTGATCTTCGCGTTTGGATGGGTGGTGGTGTTCGTCGCCGATCATTTCGTTCGTCCCGGCCTGATCGGCAGCTCGACGCGCCTGCCGTTCCTCTGGGTCCTGCTCGGCATCTTCGGAGGCTTGGAAACCTTCGGCCTCGTCGGGCTGTTCCTCGGCCCGGCGATCATGTCGGTCGTGCTCGCCATCTGGCGCGATGTCGTAACCATGAACGCAGCCGGCTACGACATCAGCGCGCGGCATGACTGATCAGTTTTGCCCGACGGAAGCCGCTTGCTCCATCTCTCGCCGCATGCGGCAGGGTTACCGTATCTGGTTTTTTCATGCGTTTCGATCGTCATCCCGGACGGCTCGCGTGAGCGAGCCGATCCGGGACCCAGGTATCCCAGCATCGGAAATATTTGTTGCAGCTGCCAAATCGCGGCGCCGGGCTACGTGGGTCCCGGCTCTCGCGCCTTGGCGGCGCTCGGCCGGGATGACAATCGAAAGGCCGTGCAGATCAAATGCGATAGCCCTGCCGCACGCGGGGGAGGGGTGGAGCACGTGGCGCGCCATGCGCACCAATGCGGTGCCTTGCGGTGCCTTGGGCCTAATACTTGCGGAACAGGCCGACCAGCTTGCCCTGGATGCGCACGCGGTTGGGCGGCAGGATGCGCACCTCGTGCGAGGAATTGGCCGGCTCCAGCGCGATCGAGGCGCCGCGCCGCCGGAAGCGCTTGAGGGTCGCTTCCTCATCGTCGATCAGCGCCACCACGACATCGCCGGTGTCGGCAGTCTCGGTGCGGCGGATCAGCACGATATCGCCGTCGAGAATACCGGCATCGATCATCGACTCGCCGCGCACTTCGAGGGCGAAATGCTCCCCCGCCGTCAGCAGATCAGGCGGCATGTTGATGGTGTGGCTGCGCGTCTGGATCGCCTCGATGGGCGTGCCGGCGGCGATGCGTCCCATGACCGGCACCGCGACCGGACGGCCGCCTTCCTCCTCGGAGGGCGCGCGCACGCGGCCGAGATTGCCTTCGATCACGCTCGGGGTGAAGCCGCGCGCGCGGCCGGCGCCGTAGCCGTCCGGTTGCTTGATCACCTCGATGGCGCGGGCGCGGTTCGGCAGCCGGCGAATGAAGCCGCGCTCCTCGAGCGCCGTGATCAGCCGGTGGATGCCGGATTTCGAGCGCAGATCGAGCGCGTCCTTCATCTCGTCGAAGGAGGGGGGAACGCCCGTCTCAGTCAGGCGCTCATGGATGAAGCGCAAGAGTTCGAGCTGCTTGCGAGTGAGCATCGTTCGGTCCCCGCGAGTGTCAATGGCCGCCCAATGGCTGTGAAAACAAAGCCAGAACAGACCCTATATGTTCTTTATGTGTTCCGCAACCTATTAATTTCCAGCGAAGAAACTAAGATGTCCTAAAGGCCGAGCTTAAGGACGGTACACGGGCTCCCGGCTGGCGCTGCCGCCGCGAACGGATCGCGAATCAGCAGACAATCCGCTTTCGCCAGCGGCGCCATCATCGACGAATCCTGCAGCCGGAACGGCGTCGCGACCACCTGTCCGTCGCGCAGCTCGAGCGTGGCGCGCAGGTAGTCGCGGCGCTCGTCGTTCTCCGGCAGGTCGGCGCCGAGGATTGCCGATTCGGGGCGCGGCTCGAGGTCGCTGCGGCCCGACAACCGCCGAATCAGCGGCCCGAGAAACAGGAATGCGCAGACGAACGCCGAGACCGGATTCCCCGGAACCCCGAGAACCCGCATGTCGGCAATGCGTCCGTGCAGCAGAGGCTTGCCGGGTCGTAAGGCCACTTTCCAAAAGGCGAGTTGCAGGCCGACACGGGAGAGCGCCTGCTGCACGAGGTCATGCTCGCCGACCGAGGCCCCGCCGGCGGTGACGAGAACGTCGGCGCCCCATGTCCGCGCCCGCTCGATCGCCGCCACGGTGGTGTCGAGCTCGTCGCCGACGATGCCAAGGTCGGTCGCCTCGGCGCCGTCCTGGCGGATGAGGGAGGCGAGGGCAAATCCGTTGGAGGAGACGATCTGCCCTGGACCCGCGGCGGTGCCCGGCGTCACCAGTTCATCGCCCGTCGCCAGCAGGGCCACCTTGGGGCGGCGATGAACCGGCACCTGCGGGTGGTTCATCGCCGCGGCCAACGCCAGGCTGCGGCTGGTGAGGCGCTCGCCCCGCCTGAGCAGCGTCTCGCCCTGCATGAAGTCGAGGCCCTCGGCGCGAACGTTGCGGCCGCGCGCGGTCGCGGACTTGACGATGACGACGTCACCCGTGCGCTCCGTCAGCTCCTGGATCACCACGGTGTCAGCCCCGCGCGGCACGACACCGCCGGTGAAGATGCGCGCGGCCTGACCCGGCCCGACTTCGCCGCTGAACGGCCGGCCGGCCGCTACCTCGCCGATCACCGTCAGGCGCGCCGGCGTGCTGGCAACGTCGGCGCCGCGCACCGCATAGCCATCCATGGCGGAGACATCGGCGGGCGGCTGCGTGCGCAGCGCCTCGAGGTCGGCTGCCAGCACGCGACCATGCGCGTCGGTGAGGGGAACCCATTCGGCGGACAGCGGCTCGACCCCGGCGAGCACCTTGGCAAGTGCTTCGGTCACCGGCATCAGCGCCATGCTCAATCCCCCGAGGCGCGATAGCGGCCGGATTTTCCACCGCTCTTCTCGACCAGCCGGATCGCTTCGATGCGCATGCCGCGCTCGAGCGCCTTCACCATGTCATAGATGGTGAGGCAGGCGACCGAAACCGCCGTCAAGGCTTCCATCTCGACGCCGGTCCTGGCACTCACCGTGACGCGGGCGCGAACGACGAGACCGGGTCGCGCCGGGTCGGGCTCGATGTCGACGGTAACCTGCGAGATCGGGAGCGGGTGGCAGAGCGGGATCAGCTCATGCGTGCGCTTGGCCGCCATGATGCCGGCGATGCGAGCCGCACCGAGCACATCGCCCTTCTTGGCGTCGCCCTTGAGCACAACGTCGAGCGTTTTGGCCGTCATCGTCACGCGGCCCTCCGCCACGGCCACGCGTTCGGTGACCGCCTTGGCACCGACATCGACCATGCGCGCCGCGCCGCGCCGGCCGAGATGGGTGAGCCGAGCCTTTGCCATGACGTCAGCTCGCCGCAGAGGCGACGTTCTCGCGCGCAAGCAGCGCGCGCGTCGCCGCCGCCACGTCGTCCTGGCGCATAAGGCTCTCGCCGACCAAAAACGTCGAGATGCCGGCGCCGGCAAGACGGGCGACATCGGCCGGCGCAAAGATGCCGCTCTCGGCCACGATCACGCGCTCGCGCGGGATGAGCGGCGCCAACCGCTCGCTCGCGCGCAGGCTCGTTTCGAAGGTCTTGAGGTCGCGATTGTTGATGCCGATGAGGCGCGAGCGCAGGCGCAGCGCGCGCTCGAGCTCGGCTTCGTCGTGCACCTCGATGAGCGCGTCCATGCCGAGCGCAAAGGCCGCCTGCTCGAGATCCCGCGCGGCGACATCGTCGACGGCCGCCATGATGATGAGGATACAGTCGGCCCCCCAGGAGCGCGCCTCGACGACCTGGTAGGTGTCGTACAGGAAATCCTTGCGCAAGACCGGAAGCGCGGCGGCCGCGCGCGCCGCGCTCAGGTGTTCCGGCCGGCCCTGGAACGACGGCGCATCGGTCAGCACCGAAAGGCAGGTGGCGCCGCCCGCCTGGTAGGCGCGGGCCAGTGCAGACGGGTCGAAATCGGCGCGGATCAGGCCCTTCGACGGGCTTGCCTTCTTGATCTCGGCGATCAGCGCGTAGTTGCCGCCGTCGAGCCGGCGCTCGATGGCGGCAAGAAATCCGCGCGTCGGCGCCGCGGCCTTCGCCGTCTCGACGAGCTGCGCCAGCGGACGCGCACGCTTTGCCGCCGCGATTTCCTCGCGCTTGTAGGCCGCGATCTTGGCCATGATGTCAGTCATGGGCAGCTCGCGCCGTAGGGTGGGCAAAGCGGAGCGAAGCGACGCGTGCCCACGCGGTCTCGATGTGGCAGCACGCGTGGGCACGGCGCGCAAGCGCGCGCCTTTGCCCACCCTACCAATATCGCATTGAGCTTACGCATTGGAGACATGGACCAGCCGATCGAGGCGGCCTTCGGCCTCGCCCGAGTCGAGGGATTTGGTTGCAACGGCGACGCCGTCCTTGAGATTTTCGGCGCGTCCGGCCACCACGAGGGCGGCCGCCGCGTTGAACACCGCCACGTCACGGAACGGGCCCTTGGTGCCCTTCAGCACGGACAGCAGGGCGGCGGCATTGGCCTCGGCGTCGCCGCCGCGCAGGCTCTCCGGCTTTGCCTTGGGCAGGCCGACGTCTTCCGGCGCGATCTCGAAGCTCTTGACCTGGCCGTTCTCCAGCGTGGCGACGCTGGTCGGGCCCGCCGTCGTGATCTCGTCCAAGCCGTCGGAGCCGTGCACCACATAGGCGCGCTCGCAGCCGAGATTTTTGAGCACATGGGCGAGCGGCTCGGTCCATTGGCGCGAGAACACGCCGACCATCTGGCGCCGCACGCCGGCCGGGTTCGACAGCGGACCCAACAGATTGAAGATCGTGCGCGTGGCGAGCTCGACGCGCGTCGGGGCGACGTGCTTCATCGCCGGATGATGGGCGGGAGCAAACATGAACCCGATGCCGGCCTCGCGGATGCAGCGGGCAATGACGTCGGGACCGACCTCGATGCGCACGCCGAGCGCGGAGAGCACGTCGGCTGCGCCCGAGCGCGAGGAGAGCGCGCGGTTGCCGTGCTTGGCCACCGGAATGCCGGCGCCGGCGACGATGAACGCCGCGCAGGTTGAGATGTTGTAGGAGCCCGATGCATCTCCGCCCGTGCCGACGACATCGATGGCGTTGCTCGGCGCCTCCACCTTGAGCATCTTGGCGCGCATCGTCGTCACCGCGCCGGTGATCTCGTCGACCGTCTCGCCGCGCACGCGCAATGCCATCAAGAGGCCGCCCATCTGCGACGGCGTGGCCTCGCCCGACATCATCACGGCGAACGCGCTCGCCGCCTCGTCGCGCGTGAGCGAGGCGCCGGTGGCGACCTTGCCGATGAGCGCCTTGAACTCGTCCATCCCGAGCCTCAATGCGCGTGCGCGAGAGCACGTCTCGTGTCGTCAGGAGCGCGCCGCCCGCTGGCCTCGTTCCACGCGGCGGCGATCTCGAGGAAGTTCTTCAGGATCAGATGACCGTGCTCGGAGGCGATGCTTTCTGGATGGAACTGCACGCCATGCACCGGAAGCCGCCGGTGCGCCAGTCCCATGACCAGGCGATCGGCGGTTTCGGCGGTGACGGCGAGATCATCGGGCAGGCTGTCACGATCGACCACGAGCGAATGGTAGCGCGTGGCGCGAAACGGGCCGTTGATGCCGCGGAACACGCTCGCACCCTGGTGCGCGATCTCGGAGAGCTTGCCATGCACGGGCTCGGGCGCGCGCACCACCTCACCGCCAAACGCCTGACCGATCGCCTGATGGCCGAGACAGACGCCGAGGATCGGAATTGTCGGCGCCGCCTTGGCGATCAGATCGAGACAGATGCCGGCGTCGTTGGGCGTGCACGGGCCGGGCGAGAGCACGATCGCGTCGGGGCGCGCGGCGAGAACCTCATCGACGGCGATCCGGTCGTTGCGATGAACGTCCGTTGTGGCGCCAAGCTCGCCGAGGAAGTGGACGAGGTTGAAGGCAAAGCTGTCGTAGTTGTCGATGAGGAGGATCATGGCGTTCTCGTGCCGGCGCAAGGTCTTAGACATAGGCCGTGAGGGGGTCAAGGCGAGCTAGTGCCGCCGATTTGAAGTTCCTACAGCAGTTGCGGCAAGCTCGTTCTAGGAACTTCAAATCGAAAGCGGCACTGGAATCATATGCTTGCTAGTGCCCCTTTGCTTCCGAAGTTCGTGTCGGAGGTGCTGGGATGTAATCCACGAACTTCGGAAGCGGGGCACTAGTGGGCATCGCCGTGAAAGCCGAGTAGGATATAGGGCTCGGACGGTGCGACACGGATCGATGGAGAGGCCCGATGCGGTCCTTCGTGATGGCGTTAACCGCGATAGTGCTCCTGGCCATGCCGGCCTATTCGCAAGGCCTGGGGGGCGGGAGGAAGCATCAGCCGCACGACAACGCGACGACCGAAGACAAGAAACCCAAGGTCGACGAGAAGGGCTACAAGTCCGCGCTCGACCGGATACCGGCCTCGGAGCAGAAGGTCGATCCGTGGCAAAACGTGCGCGGGGCGCCGAAGCCCAAATAGCCCTCAGCTACGCAATCGGATTCCCGCTCTCACGGGCAGACCGAGCTTCCTGCCGGCCTTGAGCAATCCCCTATCGAGACTGTAGATCATTCCGGCACCGCGATTGGTCGCGATCGCCAGATGAAGTGCATCACCGGCACGCAGTCCCGTTGCAAAGCGTCTGAGGTACTCCTTGGATAAGTCAAAGTCCTCCGCGCTCGGCAAGAAGATCGAAAAGGACTCGGCGGCGACGACCTCGAATTGTGCATCGACGGCAATAGCGGTCCGTCGCTCGAGCGCGCCCAGCCGCACTTCACGTGCCAACAATGAGGAAAACTCAACCCGCGTCCAGTGGCTGATCGCAAGCTCGAGCCCCGACTTCCGTTTCAGGAACTGCTCGACCTTGGTGCTCGTCGCTTCCTCGAGGAACAGGGGGACAAGAAAGCTGGTGTCGAAATAGAGCATCAACGGCCTTCTTCACGCAGCCCCCGCAGTAGAGCCGCGCTGCGCTTGCGAAGCCGCGGCATCTTGCCGCGAAAAGCAGCGAGAGCCCTTACAGGCTTTTTGGCAGGCACAGGCGGAGACAGGTGAGCGACTGGGCGTCCGTGGCGCGTGATGATGACGTGTTCGCCAGACTCGACCTTGTCCAGCAACTCACTCAAATGCGCTTTTGCCTCGACCACGGTGACGGTAGTCATGTGCGCCGCTCCTGCTGGTCACAAAACTGGTCATTCTTAGCAGTTCGAGACGCGCGGGACCACTGGACCCGGGCCCGAAGGGTGACACTCGTCAACCCTTGTGGATCGGGTCGATCCACGGCACGTGCTCCGGTTTCTCCACCGGCTCGATGTCAAGATTCACCACGACCGCCTCGTTGTCGCTGCGCACCAGCACGCATTCGAGCGGCTCGTCCGCGCTGGCGTTGATCTCCTGGTGCGGCACGAACGGCGGCACGTAGATGAAATCGCCGGGGCCGGCCTCGGCGACGAACTCGAGCTGTTCGCCCCAGCGCATGCGCGCCCGCCCGCGCACCACGTAGATGACGCTTTCGAGCTCGCCGTGGTGGTGCGCGCCGGTCTTGGCGTTGGGCTTGATGCTCACCGTTCCGGCCCAGATCTTCTGCGCGCCGACGCGCGCGTAGTTGATCGCCGCCTTGCGGTCCATGCCGGGCGTCTGCGCGGTGTTGGGGTCGAGCGACGACCCCGGGATCACGCGCACGCCGTCGTGCTTCCATCTGGACATGTTGACGCTCCAAACGCTCGAGCAGCAAATTGCTGTCGGGTCTCGTCGGCTACTGCCCCCGCCGGCCCAGGCTGGCGAAGCGGCGCGCCTCTTCGGCCGCGCGGAAGAGAGCCTTGGCCTTATTGACGCATTCCTGCTGCTCCGCCGCCGGGTCGGAATCGGCGACGATGCCGGCGCCGGCCTGCACGTAGATGACGCCGTCCTTGATCAGCGCGGTGCGCAGCGCGATGCAGGTGTCCATCTCGCCACCGGCGGAGAAATAGCCGACGCAGCCGGCGTAGAGGCCGCGCTTCTCCTTCTCCAGCTCATCGATGATTTCCATTGCCCGGACCTTCGGCGCGCCCGACACGGTGCCGGCCGGAAACCCGGCGACGAGCGCATCGAGCGCGTCGCGGTTTGCGCCGAGCCTGCCTTCGACGTTGGACACGATGTGCATGACCTGGCTGTAGCGCTCGATGAAGAATTGATCGGTGACGTTCACGGTGCCGATCTCGGCCACCCGGCCGACGTCGTTGCGGCCGAGGTCGAGCAGCATGAGGTGCTCGGCGCGCTCCTTGGTGTCGGAAAGGAGCTCCGCCTCGAGCGCTGAGTCTTCGTGCGGCGTCGCGCCGCGCGGCCGCGTGCCGGCCAGGGGACGCACGGTGACGATGCCGTCGCGCACCCGCACCAGGACCTCCGGGCTGGATCCCGCCACCGCGAATTCCCCGAAATCCAGGAAGTACAGGAACGGCGCCGGATTGACGCGCCGCAAGGCGCGGTAGAAGGAGAGGGCGGGCAGCACGAAGGAGGCCTCGAAGCGTTGCGACAGAACGATCTGGAAGGCATCGCCCGCCGCGATGTACTCCTTCGCGCGCAGCACCATGGCGGCATACTCGGCGGGCGTGGTGTTGGAGGTCACCGCCACCGCGAGAGGTCCCGGATCGCCATCGGTCGAGCTCAGGATCAGGGTGTCGAGGCTGTCGACCATCGTGGTGAGGCGCTCGACGGCAAAGTTGAAGGCGATGCCGGCCGGCACCTCCGGATCGTGCCATACGGGCGTCACCACCGTGATCGTGTCTTCGATCGAGTCGAAGACGACGACCAGCCGCGGCCGCATCAGCACCGCGTCGGGAATGCCGATCGGATCGGCATTGGCGGAGGGGAGCTCCTCCATCAGGCGGACCATGTCGTAGCCGAGATAGCCGAAAATCCCCGCCGCCATGGGCGGCAGCTTGTCGGGAAGATCGATGCGGCTTTCGGCTACCAGGGTGCGCAGCGCGTCGAGCGGCTTCTCGCGGCAGGATGAAAAGGCGGCCGGGTCGCTGCGCGCGTTGCGGTTGATCTCGGCACGGCCATCGGCGACACGCCAGATCAGATCGGGTTCGAGACCGATGATCGAGTAGCGGCCGCGCACCGCGCCGCCCTCGACCGACTCGAGCAGAAAGCTCATGGGCTTTCCGGCGAGCTTGAGAAACGCGGAGACCGGTGTCTCGAGATCGGCGACGAGGGTGGTCCACACGACCTGCGGCTCGCCGCGCTCATAGTGCCCGGCGAAGTGCTCGGCCGCCGGCTCAATCTGCATCAGTGCGTCCGCCGCCGATCGCCTGGCGAAGGGCGGCCTGATTGATGCTGACACCGATATCGTTCTGCACCCGCAGGATATATTGGCCCATAATGTCGTCGGAGAGGGCCCGCTTCAGGGCATCGTCGATGCGTTTGGCCTCGGCCGATTTCGGATCGAGCTCAGGCACGCCGATGTCGGTGACCCGGAACACGATGCGCTCGGTCGCATTCTGTCCCTCGGCGACGCCGACAACGCCCTTGCCGGCTTTGAAGGCTTCCTCCACCAGATTGGCGGAAACGACCTCCGATGCGGACTTGGTCCGCTTGAGCCCGCTCGCGGTCTCGACCTTAACTCCCTCGCTCGCGGCGACATCGGCCATGGCGGTGCCGGTCGCAAGCTTCGCGGTGAGGTCTTTGGCCTTGTTGGTCAGGCGCTCGACGATCTGATCGTCGCGCCAGCGCGCCTCGACCCTGTCCTTGATCTCCTCGAGCGGACGCTCGCGCGACGGCGTGACGCCGAGCACGTCGTACCAGACGTAGCCGCCGCCCGGCAGTTGCAGCGGATCGTTTTCCACGCCGACATCGGAAGAGAAGATGCTGTTGATGACGTCGACGCCGGTCGGCAGCTGCACAGCCGCGCCGTTGGGGTCGCGGCCGGAACGGTCGACCGCCTCGATGGTGTGCGCCTTCAGGCCGAGCTTCTGGGCAAGCTCGGCGAGCTGGGCGCCGCCGGCGCGCTCGTCCTCGATCTTGTTGTAGCGCGCCTGGATTTCCTGGCGCGCCCGATCGGTCGCGAGCTCGCGTTTGATCTCGGGCGCGGCCTCCTCGAAGCTGCGCACCGTCTCCGGCTCGATCTTGGTCACGCGTACGATCGCGGTGCCGAACCGCCCTTGCACCGGCTGGCTCGCTTCGCCTTCCTTGAGCGCAAAGGCAGCTTCCGCCACGGCGCGATCCACCATGCCGGACTTGGTCACGAGGCCGAGATCGATATCGCTGTCTTTCAGCCCGCGCTCGGCGGCAAGGGCGGCAAAATCCAAGCCTCCCGCCAGACGCTCCCCGGCGGGGCGCGCCTCGTCGGCGCTGGGAAAGACGATCTGCTGCACCTGGCGCCGCTCGGGCGTGACGTATCGGGCGTGTTGCTCGTCATATCTCGCCTTTGCATCGGCGTCGGTGACGCTGATCCAGGGCAGGGCCTCGGCGATGCTCAACACGATGAGCGCCACCTTGCGGTACTCCGGCGCCCGAAACAGCGCCTTGCGCCCCTCGAAGTACTGCGCCAGCTCCTCGGGGGTGGGCGCGGGCACGTCTCCGGCCTTGCTGCGGTCGAGCACGACGTATTCGATGGTCCGCTGTTCGCCCTCGTAGCGGCTCAGGGCTTCCGTTATGGCCTTGGGGGCCGCGACCTCGCCGCTGATCGCATCCGCCAGTTGGCGCCGGAGCGACACGCGACGCTGCTCGGCCACGTAGCGCGGCTCGCTGTAGCCGGCGGACCGGATCATCTGCTCGAACCGGCCGCGATCGAACTGGCCGGTGAAACCGCGAAACGTCGGGTCTTCCGTAATGCGCTTGGCGATCTCGGCATCGGAGAGCCCGAGTCCGAGCTGGCGGACGCGCTCGTCGAGGGCCGTTTCGGCGATGAGCTGGCCGAGCAACTGCTGATCGAAGCCGAGGGCGCGCGCCTGGTCGGGCGAAATGGGCCGGCCGATCTGGCGCCCGAGCTGCTGCAAACGGTCGTTGTAGATCTGGCGGAACTGCTCGATCCCGATCTCGGTCCGGCCGATCTTGGCGAGGCTGGAGCGGCCGAAGCCGCGGAAGATGTCGCCGATCCCCCAGATCGCGAAGCTCACGATCAGGAGGCCCATGACGAGAGCCATGACGCCCTTGCCGAGCCAATTCGCGGAGGCGGTACGAATACCCCGAAGCATCCCTTCACTCATGTCGGAGGGTTGTTGCAGGCGCCACGCCCGCAAGGCGGCGCATCATAGGGAGGGCTGCCTGCCCCTGCAACCGATGGGGCCAGACGCCGCAAGGCGCCGGTTCGGGCTCTTTCCCGCGCTCGAGGGGTCTGATACCGCTCCATCGCTAGAATGCGAGGCGCGAGATGGCAGAGCGGCGGCCGCTGGTCGTAGGCAATTGGAAGATGAACGGCCTGCGCAAGTCGAGCAGCGAACTGCTCAGGATGCTCGAGGACAGCGTCAAGCTGCCACGCCGTATCGAAATGGCCATTTGTCCGCCGGCGACGCTGGTGGCGAACTTTGCCGGGCTCGCGCGCGGATCGCGGCTGCGGATCGGCGCGCAGGACTGCCATCCCGAGCCCGCCGGCGCCTATACGGGAGATATTTCGGCGGAAATGCTGGCCGATGCCGGCGCCGCCATGGTCATCATCGGCCATTCCGAGCGCCGCAGCTATCACAAGGAGACCGACGCGCAGGTTCGCGTCAAGACGCTTGCCGCCTGGCGCGCCGGCATGGCGGCGATCGTGTGCGTCGGCGAGACGCGCGCCGAGCGGGAGTCGCGGCAGACCCTGGACGTCGTCGGCCGTCAGCTCGGTGCGTCATTGCCCGAGGGCGGGCGCGCGGAAAGCCTCGTCATCGCCTACGAGCCGGTGTGGGCGATCGGCACCGGATTGACGCCGACCGCCGCCGACGTGGCGCAGGTCCACAACCTCATTCGGGCAAAGCTTGCCGAGCGCTACCGCGGCGCCGGCGAGGAGATGCGCATTCTGTACGGCGGTTCGGTCAAGCCGGCCAACGCCAAGGAGCTCATGCACGTCGAGAATGTCGACGGTGCGCTGGTGGGCGGGGCGAGCTTGAAGGCGGACGAGTTCTTAGGGATTGCGGCCGCCTGCCGCTGACGGCGTTGCCGAGCGCCAGCTTCCCGTGGAAAAGCCGATCCCCATGGTGTAGAGACGCCTCGACCGTAGAGATCGTTTGCGAATTCCCACCGGCTCGTGCCGCCGATCTGAAGTTCCTATAGTGTCTGCCGCACGCTCGTTTAGGAACTTCAAATCGAAAGCGGCACTAGAATCGTAGGGTTGCTAGTGCCCCTTTGCTTCCGAAGTTCGTGTCGGGGAGTGCTGCCATGTATCACGAACTTCGGAAGCGGGGCTCCTAGCCCATCGGAATTTCGAAAATGGCCGCCTATATGAACTCATGAGGGCTGGCGGAACGATCAACGCTACGAGGATCCGGGTTTTGTCATGCAGACTGTGATTATCGTCATCCATCTCATGGTGGTCGTCACCATGATCGGCATCGTGCTGCTGCAGCGATCGGAAGGCGGCGGCCTGGGGATCGGCGGCGGGGGTGGCTTTCTCACCAGCCGCGGCACGTCCAACGTGCTGACCAAGACCACGGCGGGGCTCGCCGCCGTCTTTTTCGCCACCAGCCTGGTCCTTTCCCTGCTCGCCGGGATCGACCGCAAGCCACGGTCGATCCTCAACACCGGCGGCGGCGGTGGCGGCGTGCTCGACACGCTGCGCCAGACCGAGCAGCCGAGCGGTCCGCAGGTTCCGCGCTCCCAATAGGGGCCTGAGCATTGGTCCGCATCCTAGAGCTTTGGATTTCCCGAAAAGGGCTCTCGTCGAATCGATGAAGGCGGGTTAGAGGTTGGGTCCCATGGCGCGGTATATTTTCATCACCGGCGGCGTGGTCTCCTCCCTCGGCAAGGGTCTTGCATCCGCAGCGCTCGGCGCGGTCCTTCAGGCGCGCGGCTATAAGGTGCGGCTGCGCAAGCTCGACCCCTATCTCAACGTGGATCCCGGCACCATGTCGCCGTACCAGCACGGCGAAGTGTTCGTGACCGACGACGGCGCCGAGACCGATCTCGACCTCGGCCACTACGAGCGCTTCACCGGCCGCCCGGCCACCCGCCAGGACAACATCACCACCGGCCGCATCTATCAGGAGATCCTCGCCAAGGAGCGCCGCGGCGATTATCTCGGCGCCACCATCCAGGTCATTCCCCACGTCACCAACGCCATCAAGGAGTTCATCCGCGAGGGCAATGAGGGCTTCGATTTCGTGCTGTGCGAAATCGGCGGCACCGTCGGCGACATCGAAGGGCTGCCGTTCCTCGAGGCCATCCGCCAGCTCGGCAACGAGCTGCCGCGCCGCCATGTGGTCTATATCCACGTCACCCTGCTGCCGTTCATCCCCAGCGCCGGCGAGGTGAAGACCAAGCCGACCCAGCATTCCGTGCGCGAGCTGCGCTCGATCGGCATCCAGCCCGACATCCTGCTGTGCCGCAGCGATCGCCCCATCCCGGCCGACGAGCGAAAAAAGCTTTCGCTGTTCTGCAACGTGCGGGAAAGCGCCGTCATCGAGGCGCGCGACGTGGACAACATTTACGCGGTGCCGGAGGCCTATCATCGCGAGGGGCTCGACACCGAAGTCCTGCTGGCGTTCGGCCTCGAGCCCGGCCCTTCGCCCGAGCTCGAGCGCTGGCGCCTGATCAACGAGCGTATCCGCAACCCGGAAGGCGACGTCACGATCGCGGTGGTCGGCAAGTACACCGGCCTCAAGGATGCCTACAAATCGCTGATCGAGGCGCTCTCCCACGGCGGCGTCGCCAACAAGGTGAAGGTCAATCTCGACTGGATCGAGTCGGAAGTGTTCGAACGCGAGGATCCGGCGCCGTTCCTCGAGCACGTGAACGGCATCCTGGTGCCGGGCGGCTTCGGCCAGCGCGGGGCCGAGGGCAAGATCCGCGCGGCGCAGTTCGCCCGCGAGCGCCACGTGCCGTATTTCGGCATCTGCTTCGGCATGCAGATGGCGGTGATCGAGGCGGCGCGCAATCTCGCCGGGATCGAGGACGCGAACTCGACCGAATTCGGCGAGACATCCGAGCCGGTCGTCGGTCTGATGACCGAATGGCTCAAGGGCAATGCGCTGGAGAAGCGCCAAGCGAACGGCGATCTCGGCGGCACGATGCGGCTTGGCGCCTATCAGGCCGCAGTTGAGCGCGGCAGCCGCGTTGCGGAGATCTATGGTTCGACCGAGATCAGCGAACGCCACCGTCATCGCTACGAGGTCAACACCGCCTAC
>JBJMSU010000178.1:0-18107 GCA_045801465.1 Xanthobacteraceae bacterium
CCGCATGGTGTTGAGAGAGGAATGATCCCGGCGCACCAATTCGGCCACGCGCTCCAGTTCACCGATGCTCATCGTGTGGATGGTCATTTACGCCTCCCCTGACAAAAGTATCTTTAAGTGGCGCATGTTCTTGTCGGCGAACCGGTGCCCACTTCGCCGGAACATGCGCTGGCCGGCGCGGTAAAGCCCAGCCAACCAATCTCGGGAACAGGTTTCGGTTCCGTGCCGTTACCACATCGTCATTGCCGGGCTTGGCCCGGCAATCCCGCTTAGGCGGCGAAGGCGGTGCGAAACTAAGCGGGATGGCCGGGACAAGCCCGGCCATGACGAGGAGGATCCGCATCACATGCCTGGGGCTATTCCGCCGGCTGCAGCGCCAGCCGCGGCTTGGACGCAAGCCAGAAGGCCTGCGGCCGCTCGAACAGGATGCGCAGCGGCGTGAAGCGCACGGCCCAGAACAGCGCCAGCGCCCCGACGATACCTGCGAGAGTCACCAGCACGGACATGGTGCCGATGTCGGCGACGACCGCGGTCTTGATCAGCAGCGTGCGTGCGCCCGCCATGCCGAGAAAGAAGGCAAGATACACGGCGATCGAGTTGCGCCCGCAATAGCGCAGCGCCGCAAAGAAACCGCTCCTGGCAATCAGGGCGGAGATCGCCACGACCGCGGCCGCACCGAGGAGACCGAGCGGCAGCGAGAGGAACGGCTGATCGGCGAGCCCCTTCACGACAAACAGGTTGTTGACCAGCGCCCAGATCACCAGGGCGGACAAGGCCAGCTCCGGTCGCCGTTGCACGTGTGCGGCGAGCGCGAACACGTGCGGCGCCAGAATGTAGCCGGTGTAGAAGTAAACGAAGCGGGCGGCGAACTCGTCGACGATCACCGAGCCGGTCTCGATCGGCGCGATCTCCAGCGCGGCCGCAATGAGCCAGACGATCACGGGCGATACGCCGCGCATAAGCTTGGCGACGACGAAAAAGATCGGCAGCAGATAGATGAACCACAGCGTGCCGAACGGCTGAATGAAGGATTCCAGGTAGAGGACGCCGACGCCGGCCCAGCCTTGCTCGACTGCAAGCCCCGGCGCTTTGACGGCGAACTGGACCGTCACCCACAGCACGTAGAAGTAGGCGAAGTGCACCACCTTGCGGTCGACATAGGTGCGCCAGTCACGATCAATGACGCGGGCGAGGAACAGCCCGGAGATGAGAAAGAAATCCGGCATGCGGAACGGCTTGGCGAAGGCGACCGCCTCGTGCAGCCAGCCCTCGCGGCCGAGCGCCGCCTCGACCCCAAGCGACGAGTGCATCATCACCACCATGACGATGCAGAAGCCCTTGGCGTAATCGACCCAGTCGACTCGCTCGGTTTGCGGCAGCCTCATGTTGGACACTGAATCCCTGCTCAGTCGTCCCGTTCCGGGACAGACGCCTCGTGCCTAACCAGGTCTCGCAACTTGCGTGCCGGCGTATGCCCGCCAAGGTCACCGAAAGGGTTAATGCGTTGGCCGGCCCGGTGTCTGCCCCAAGGAGGTTCGCGCCGCACCGCCTTCAGGCAGGATCGATTTGCGCCAGCGCAGCACGGATCGCGGCGACGTCCGTCGGCCGCACCAGGCGCGTGACCTCCCTGCCGTCCTTGAGGAATACGAGCGTCGGCCAGAGCTTCACGCCGAAGGAGCGCCCGAGCCGGCGCCTGCTTGCGTCCGCGATCTTGATGTGGCCAACGGCGGAATGATCGGCAAAAGCCTCCGCGATGAGCGGCTGCGCACGGCGGCAGTGCCCGCACCAGGGACTGCCGAACTCGATGAGGGTGGGCCCGGCGAGGGCGTCGATCTCGGATCGTTTCGGCTCGCTCGCCGCATATGCTTCGGTCAGCACCATGCTGGATGTCCAGGACTGAAGAAAATCTTCTCCGGGTGAGAACGCGCTCACCTCGATATTCGTCGCATTTCTCGGCAGGGGCCAATTGTACTAGACCCTGGCCTCCTTCCCGGCACCGAACTTAGCGAGAATCGTCGTCGTCATGGACCCAGCAGCTTTGCCGATCGACACGGTGTTGCCGGATCTCATGCGCGCGCTCGACGGGCACAAGGCCGCCGTGCTGGTCGCGCCGCCGGGCGCCGGCAAGACCACACGTGTCCCACTCGTGCTCGCCGCCGAGCCATGGGCCGCCGGCAAAAAAGTGCTGGTGCTGGCACCGCGCCGGCTCGCCGCCCGCGCCGCGGCCGAACGCATGGCGAGCACGCTCGGCGAACGCGTAGGCGACACCGTGGGCCTGCGCGTGCGGCTCGGCTCGAAAGTCTCCCGCCGCACACGCATCGAGATCGTGACCGAAGGCGTGTTCACGCGAATGATCCTCGACGATCCCGAGCTTACGGGCGTCGCGGCGGTGCTGTTCGACGAGTTCCACGAGCGTTCGCTCGATGCCGATTTAGGCCTGGCGCTGGCGCGCGATGCGCAGCAGGGTCTGCGCGAGGACCTGAAGCTCCTTATCATGTCGGCGACCCTCGACAGCGCACGCGTGGCCGCGCTGCTGAAGGACGCGCCGGTGATCTCGAGCGAAGGCCGCGCGTTTCCGGTGGCGACGCGTTACCTCCGCCGCGATCCGAGCAAGGGCATCGAGCCGCAAGTTGCCGATGCGGTGGTGCGGGCATTGAACCGCGACCCGGGCTCGGTGCTGGTCTTCCTGCCGGGCGCGGCGGAAATCCGCCGCACCGAGACGATGCTGAAGGCGCGCCTGAGCGACCCTGCCGTGGACGTCGTTCCGCTCTACGGCGCGCTCGATCGCGACATCCAGGACCGCGCCATCGCGGCGGCGCAGCCATCGCGCCGCAAGGTCGTGCTCGCCACCTCGATCGCCGAAACGTCGCTGACGATCGAGGGCGTGCGCATCGTCATCGATTCCGGCCTCGCTCGCGTGCCCCGCTACGAGCCGGATGTGGGCCTCACCCGCCTCGAGACCGTGCGCGTGTCGCGCGCGAGCGCCGACCAGCGGCGCGGCCGCGCCGGACGCACCGAGCCCGGCATCTGCTATCGCCTGTGGGACGAGCCGCAGACGGCCTCGCTCGAGGCTTACAACAAGCCGGAAATCCTCGCCGCCGATCTCAGCCCGCTGGTGCTCGATCTCGCGCAGTGGGGCGTCACCGATCCGCACACGCTCGCGTTCCTCGATCCGCCGCCGGCGGCCGCGCTCGCCGCAGCGCGCGCGCTGTTGACCGATCTCGGCGCGATCGATGCCGATGGCCGCATCACCGCAGAGGGCGTGAAGCTGCGCCGGCTTCCCTTGTCGCCACGCTTGGCCCGCATGGTGGTCGATGCGGCCGAACAAAATGCACACGAGGCCGCCGCCGATCTCGCCGCGGTCGTCAGCGAACGCGGCCTCGGCGGCGACGATGTCGATCTGCGGCACCGCTTCGATGCGTTCCGCCGCGATCGCTCGCGGCGCGCCGAAGATGCGCGCAGCATGGCGCGGCGCTGGGCCACGCTGGCGCGCGGCGAGGCTCCTTCACCCGACGATCTCGCCTCGCAGCAGCGGGAACAAGACGGCGTCTCGGTGGGCGCGTTGCTGGCGCTCGCCTATCCGGAACGCATCGCCCGCAACCGCGGTGGCGGCAGCGGCGCCTTCCTGCTGGCGAACGGACGCGGCGCCAATGTCGATCCAGCCTCGCCGCTTGCCGGCGAGACCTTTTTGGCCGTTGCCGATCTGGCCGGCGTCGCCGCCCAGAGCCGCATTTTGGCGGCAGCGCCCATTGCGCTCGATGAGATCGAAGCTTGTCTCGGCGCGCGCGTGGAAGAGCGCGACGAGATCGCGTTCGACAGCGCGACCGCGAGCCTGCGCGGACGCCGCATGCGCCGCCTGGGCGCCATCGCGCTCGCCGAGCAGCCGTTGCGCCTGACGCCGAATGAAGAAACTGCACGCCTGCTGACCCAAGGCATCGTGCGATTGGGTCTCGACCGCCTGCCATGGACGAAAGGTCTAAGACAATGGCGCAACCGGGTGCTGTTCCTGCGTGGCGCCGAAGGCGACGAATGGCCCGATCTCTCCGACGCGACGCTGGCGACGATCAGCGACGAATGGCTCACGCCGGCGCTCGCCGGGAAGATTGCGCTCGCGGAACTCAGCGCGGCTGAATTCGCCGCCGCGCTTGCGGCATTGCTGCCATGGCGGCTGCGCCGGCGGCTCGACGACGAGGCTCCGGTCACCTTCAGCGCGCCGTCAGGCTCGCAAGTACCGATCGAGTACGCGGCACCGGAGGGGCCGAAACTGTCGATCCGCGTCCAGGAACTGTTCGGCCTCGACCGTCATCCGACGGTTGCCGGCGGGCGGGTGCCGTTGGTGGTCGAGCTGCTGTCCCCGGCCCACCGCCCGGTGCAGGTCACACGCGACCTGCCGGGCTTCTGGCGCGGCAGCTACGCCGCCGTGAAGGCGGACATGAAGGGGCGGTATCCGAGACATCCGTGGCCCGATGATCCGCTCGCCGCAACGGCGACACGGCGTGCCAAGCCGCGCCGCGCCGGAAAAAATGCTCTCGGGCCCGTTCGTTAAAAATGTTGCGATCGGAGCAAGCAATCGTTGGTCAGGCGGGCGAAATCCCGCCGCGTCAGCGGCGGCATTAGCCGATTCGAGCAACTTCCCGCGACTATCCTCCACATGCATCGGGTGTGCGGCGGACCATGTGGAATTTCGTCCTCATCGCTGTTTTCACGCTGGTGATGGCGGTGATCACGCCGCAGCTCATCGAGCGGATGGGCTTGCCGTCCGGCGCCTCGCCGCCACCCCAGGCCATGACGGCGCGCCCGGCGGCGAGTTCAGCGCCGGCAGTCTCCTACGGCAGTCGCAGCCTCACGCTGCGCCCCGATCGCCGCGGCCACTTTCAGGTCGACGCGCGGGTCGACGGCCGACGGATGGATTTCCTCGTCGATACCGGTGCAACCGTCATCGCCATCCCGGAGCGCGAGGCCGCCCGGCTCGGCATCCATCCGGCACGCCGCGAATACACCGCGCACATCAGGACCGCGAACGGGACGGTCTATGGCGCTCCGACACGCCTCGGCATGGTTGAGGTCGGCGGGCTGACGGTGCGCGACGTTGAAGCCGTGATCATGCCCGACGGAACGCTGGGTCAGAACCTGCTCGGAATGTCGTTCCTGTCACGGCTGCGGCGCTTCGAGTTCGCCGACGGCCGGCTCGTACTCGAGCAGTAGCACTACGGCGAATAGCGAATAGGGAAAGGCGCGTCCTGGTTCGCTATCTCGCCATTCGCTACGCGCCAACTCGCCACTCGCCACTCGCCACTCAGGGAACGCTTGCGCGGCGAGCGCATTGCGCTATCTGGTGCGCTCCAGACCAGAGGCCGCGACATGTTTCCCGCCCCCAAGCCTGCGCTAGAGCCCAATACCTATGACTACGAGTCGGCACCGCTGGTGAAGGCCACGGGCTTTCGTGAATACGATGCGCGCTGGCTTTTGGGCCGAGAGATCAACTTGATGGGCATCCAGGCCCTCGGCATGGGGCTCGGCACGCTGATCCATCAACTGGGCGTGGCCCCTGAGATCGTGACCGGACACGATTTCCGCGCCTATTCGAGCTCGGTGAAGATGGCTCTCGTCTCCGGGCTGATGGCGGCCGGATGCCGGGTTCACGACATCGGCCTCGCCATCACGCCGATGGCTTATTTCGCGCAATTCGCGCTCGATGTGCCGTGCGTGGCCATGGTCACGGCTTCGCATAACGACAACGGTTGGACCGGCGTGAAGATGGGGGCGCAGCGGCCGCTCACCTTCGGTCCCGACGAGATGACGCCGCTGAAGGAGATCGTGCTCGCCGCCCGCTTCGATCTCAAAGGCGGCGGCTCCTATGTGTTCGTCGAGAATTTCCCCGACCGCTATATGGCCGACCTCACCAAGCGCCCGAAGCTCGAGCGGCGGCTGAAGGTCGTCTGCGCCTGCGGCAACGGTACTGCGGGCGCATTCGCCCCGCGCATCCTGGAGGCGATCGGCTGCGAAGTGGTGCCGCTCGATTGCGAGCTCGACCACACGTTCCCGAAATACAATCCGAATACAGAAGACATGAAGATGCTGCACGCCATGCGCGACGAAGTGCTGCGCACCAAGGCGGACGTGGGATTAGGCTTCGACGGCGACGGCGACCGATGCGGCGTGGTCGATGACACCGGCGATGAAATCTTCGCCGACAAGGTCGGTGTCATGCTGGCGCGCGACATGTCGGCCCAGCACAAGGGCGCCACCTTCGTGGTCGATGTGAAATCCACCGGCTTGTTCCTGACGGATCCGGTGCTGCGCCAGCACGGCGTCAAGGCCGATTACTGGAAGACCGGCCACTCCTATATCAAGCGCCGCGTCAACGAGCTCGGCGCGCTCGCCGGGTTCGAGAAGTCGGGCCACTTCTTCTTCAACAAGCCGTACGGCCGCGGCTACGACGACGGCATGATCTTCGCCCTCGCGGTGTGCGACATGCTCGACCGCAATCCCGATGCAAAAATGTCCGATCTCAAGAATGCACTGCCGAAGACCTGGCAATCGCCCAGCATGGCGCCGCATTGCGCCGACGAGGTGAAGTACCGCGTGGTCGATCAGGTGGTGCAGCATTTCGAGAACGCGCGCAACAAGCGCGAGCCGGTGGCCGGCCAGCCGATCCGCGATCTCGTCACCGTCAACGGCGTGCGGGTCACGGTCGAGGACGGCACCTGGGGCCTGGTGCGCGCGTCGTCCAATAAGCCGGAGCTGGTGGTCGTGGTCGAGAGCCCGGTCTCCGAGGCGCGCATGCGCGACATGTTCAAGGCGGTCGACGGTGTGCTGCGCCAGCACAAAGAAGTGGGCGAGTACAATCAGACGATTTGAGCGGCCTGGGTCAACGTGGCGCCGGCCTGCCTCGCGTCGCAGCCGGCGCGGTCCGCTCCGGGCAATCGGGCCGCGTTGCAGTCCCTCGCCGCTCCGGCGGAACCCGGCAATCGTCGACCCGCTGCTCGTCCGACGCCTTGTCCGACAGCCGCTCCTTCGAGGTCTTTGCCGGCTCGGCCAGGGCGGTCGCCGCCCCTATCGCCAGGGCGAGCGCGGAAATCAGAACGCGCATGGATGCCTCCGCTCTGACCTATCATGAGGCAGGCCAGACCGACCGCCACCCGATTTGGTCGAGGATCGTCAGCGCAAATGGAAAATGCTCCGGCGCTCAGTCGACGATCGCCTGATAGACGAGCTGCTTCATCAGGCGCCGGTAATACGCCCGGATCGGACTCGGCGCCTGCGTCATGTACACGACCGCCAGCTCCTCCTTTGGATCGATCCAGAAGTAAGTGCCGGCGTATCCGGCCCACATGAACTCGCCGGCGGAGCCCGGCACCCCGGCGATTCCCGCCTGCGGCCGCACGGCGAACATCAGCCCGAATGTGTAGCCGGGCGTGCCGAGGAGCAATTCGCCCGGCGTGAACGGCGCCGCGATCCGCGTGCCGAGATGATCGGAGGTCATCAGCGCCACGGTGGGGCGCGCGAGAATGCGTGTGCCGTCGAGCTCACCGCCATTCAGCAACATCTGTGCGAACCGCAGATAATCGCTCGCCGTCGACACCGCGCCGGCACCGCCGGAATCGTTGCCGGGCGGCGCCGAGACGTCGATCACGTTGATGGCTTGGCCGCTATTCGGGTCGTTGGGAAACGGCTGCGCCAGCCGGCTGATCTTGTCGGCAGAAAGCCAGAACGCGGTGTCGCCCATCTTCAACGGCTTGAACAGGCGCCCGTCGAGGTACTCGGAGAGGCGCTGGCCGGACACGGCTTCCACCACCCGGCCGAGCAGATCGGTGGCGAGGCTGTACTCCCAGACCGTCCCCGGTTGATGCGCCAGCGGCGCTTTGGCCAGCCGCTCCACAAATTCCTGCGGGGTCAGCGCGCGCGCGTCATAGTCGCGCTGCCGGTTATAAAGGCCGGCGTTGGCGTAGGCCTCCTTCACCGGCGTATTGACGGTGATCTCGCCGTAAGCGAGACCGGCCGAATGCCTGAACAGATCCTGGACCGTCATTTCGCGGTCGGCCGCGACGGTCGTATAGGTGATCTTCGCGAACTCGCTATCCGCCCGGGCGACGCTCACCTGCTGGTTCTTGAATGCGGGCAGGAACTTGGAGACCGGATCCGTCAACTGGATCTTGCCCTCCTCGACCAGCATCATCGCGCCGACGGCGGCCAGCGGCTTGGTCATCGAATAGATGCGAAAGACCGAATCGAGGGACATCGGCCTGCTTTCCGCCTTGTCCTGGAAGCCGACCGCATCCGTGTAGACGAGCTTACCCTTGCGCGCGACCATCACGACGACGCCGGGCAGCTTGGCCTGATCGACTTCCTGCTGGAGCGCGGCATGGATGCGGTCCAGCCTCGGCTTCGACATCCCGACCTGCTCGGCCGGTGCCGGCGGAAGCGGCGAAGTCGTTTGTGCCCGCAGGGCGGGCGTAAGCAGCAAGAAGGCGCCGATCACGGCGCCGCAGATCATGGGCTTCATAACGTGTCCTCCCGACGGGCCAATCTTTTGCGACAGGGCGGCCCGCGGCGTAAGCCTATGTCATTTTCTCTGGCTGGTGAACGAGGCCGCAATCCGGGGAATGGAATAGCGGCTTGTCTCGGGAAGCCGTCGATGTTCCGCGACGCTTCACCCCGTCACGGGCGGGAACGACATCTAGCGCGCTACACTGCGACCTTGCGCAGGAATCCGTCGACCGTTTCGCGCAGGCTGGCGGCAGCGGTTTTCACCGCATGCGAGGCGGACAAGACCGTCCCGGCCGACGTGCCGGTCTTGTTCACGGCGCCGGTCACCTGCTCGAGCGCGGAGACGACGACCTTCGTTCCGTCGGCGGCGCTCGCCACGTTGTGGGAAATCTCCTTGGTGGCGGCAGTCTGCTGTTCGACCGAAGCGGAAATGGACCCCGTATAGCGGCTGATTTCCTGCATGCGCTCGGCATTGCGCCGGATGGCGGCGACCGCTGATCCGGTCGAGGCCTGAACGGCGGCAATCTGGGTGGCAATCTCCTCCGTCGCCTTGGCGGTCTGGACGGCCAGCGATTTGACTTCCGATGCCACGACCGCGAAGCCTTTGCCCGACTCGCCTGCGCGGGCGGCTTCGATCGTGGCATTGAGGGCGAGGAGGTTCGTCTGCCCGGCGATGTCGCGAATGAGCTTGACGACATTGCCGATCTCCTGCGCCGCCTGGGCGAGGCTTGCGATCTCCTCGTTTGTCGCATGTGCTTCGGTCACGGCGACGCGGACCAGCTCGGTCGCCTGCCCGAGCTGCCGGCTGATCTCGCCGGTCGAGGTCAGCAATTCATGGGCCGCCTGCGACGCGGCGCCAACATTGCCCGCCGCCTCGGTCGAGGTCGTAACGGCACTCGCGGCGCGCTGCGTCGTCTCTTCCGACGTCGTCGAAAGCCCGGTGGCGGTCGATTCCATCGCCACCGCGCTGTCGCTCACGGTGCGCAAAGCGGCTTCGACACTTTTGCGGAACGACTGGATGGCAGCCTCGACCGAAGCGCGCCGCTGCTCTTGCTGGGCGAGCGAGATGCTCTGCCTTTCCGCGCGCTGCCGCTCGGTGATGTCCTCGTGCGTGCCGACAAAATACTCGCCGCCCGGGATGGGGCGGTTCGTCACCAGGATCGCCCGACCGTCCGCGGTCTCCCTGACGGCGCTGATCGTTTTCCCCTCTGCCATCGCGGTCAGGAGCTCTCTGCAGTATTGCTCCACGTCGTGAGCGAGGCCTTCCCTGACCACCCGGTGGCGAACGACCTCGCGCAGCATCTGGCCGGGCTTCACGACGTCGGCCGACAGCCCATACATTTCCAGGTAGCGCTGGTTGCAGACCACGAGGCGTTCCGCCGAATCGAACATGATGACGCCCTGCGTCATGTTGTTGAGGGCCGTGGCGAGCAGGCGGCTGTTCGCATCGAGGCGCCGGTCGGCGAAGGCGCTGACGAGACTCATCCCCAAGATGGCCATCGCGGCGCTGGCGACCGCCACCGCAAGCGTCGCGGGAGACAGCGAGAACGCGGTGATGACCCGCGTTGGATCGGGCAGGATTTCCACTGCCCCCATCGCCGTGAAGTGATGCGACACGATGGCAAGCGTGAGAAGCACGGCGGCGACGGCCACGGAGCGCATGCCGCTTCGGTGCGCCGCGACACTGAGCGCAGCCATTCCGAACAACATGCCCAGAAGGATGGAGACAAATACAAGGCCTGCCCACCAGGTCACGCGGCCCGGCAGCTCGACCGCCCACATCCCGGTATAGTGCATGACGGCGATGCCGCCGCCCACGATCGCACCCCCGAGGGCAGCACCCCAGCGCCCTGGATTGTACACAGCCACCGCGAGGCCCACGGCCGTGACCGTCGCGGCGGCGGCAAGCGACAACGCCGTCAGGCCGATATTGTAGGCGATCGAAACCCCCGGATCGTAAGCCAGCATGGCGATGAAATGCGTGGCCCATATTCCGCACCCGGTGGCCGCCCCCGCCGCGGTGATCCAGATCGCGCGGGCCCGCGCCTCGGTCGCGCAGGCGCGATGAAACAGGTTTATCGCCGTGAGGCTTGCCAGGAAGCACACGACGCCCGCGATGATGACGAGACGCCAGTCATGCTCGGCGGTGAGGCAGGTGAGAACTCGGAACATGCTGGTTCCTTGCAGCCGACCCGGAGAATTAAGTTGCCGACAAATTCATATCTTGTGGATATTTCCTTAACGTTAATCGCCGCGGGACGAAGGGATCGGCGGGCTCGCTGCTAAAGGGTCTCTTCGACGTGCGATGAGAGGTCAAAGCACGGCGGTGAGGAGGTCCGTCGCACGTAACAGTAGCGCGAGCTGGTAATTCAACTAACGTTCACAACCGTGGGCCGGGGCCGTCGGACGCCAAGTCTAATCAGCTCTTATTGGTCGCGCGGAACGGGTGCGCCGCATAGACCCCAAGAATCTTGAGGTGGCTGGAGAAGAACTCGAGCTCCTCGAGCGCGAGCGCGAGGCTTCGGTCCTCGGGATGGCCCTCGACGTCGGCATAGAACTGCGTGGCGAAGAAATTGCCCTCGATCATGTAGCTCTCGAGCTTGGTCATGTTCACCCCGTTGGTGGCGAAGCCGCCGAGCGCCTTGTAGAGCGCGGCCGGGATGTTGCGCACCTGAAACACGAAGGTGGTGATGACCAGCCCGTTGCCGGGAGCAACGCGCCTGTCCTCACGCGAGAGCACGATGAAGCGCGTGGTCGAGTGCGTCTCGTCCTCGATGTCCTCGGCCAGGATGTCGAGGCCGTAGATCTCGGCGGCGAGCCGCGACGCAATCGCGGCGCGGCTGTTCTCGCCGCGCTCGGCGACCTCGCGCGCAGAGCCGGCCGTGTCGGCACCCACCACCGTCTTGACTCCGAGCTTGCGAAGAAAGTTGCGGCACTGGCCGAGCGCCATGATGTGGCTTTCCACCGTTTTGATGTCGCCCAGCTTGGACCCCTTCGGGGCCATCAATTGATTGCGGATGGGCAGAAACCATTCGGCAACGATGTGCAACCCG
The DNA here is from genome assembly GCA_045801465.1 of Xanthobacteraceae bacterium. Lineage (GTDB taxonomy): Bacteria > Pseudomonadota > Alphaproteobacteria > Rhizobiales > Xanthobacteraceae > DATFWC01. Next base: position 11,544 of record JBJMSU010000178.1, read on the forward strand.
GAGGTCGGCATCAGGTGATGGATGTCGGCAACCCGGCCGGCCACGGAATTCTCAATCGGGATCATGCCGAGGTCGGCGTCGCCGGCGGCGAGCGCGCCGAGCGCATCCTCGAAGGTCGGGCACGGCACGGCTTGGGCGTCCGGATAGGCCTCGCGGCAGGCAATATGGGAATTCGCTCCCGGCTCGCCCTGGAACACGATTCTGTTGTGCTTTGCCATGCTGCTCCGTTATGCGGGCCGGTCGCGACGAGTCAACGGCGGCCACGCGGGGAAGCCGGGGTCCCTGCTCGGCCGCCGTTCACACGTCAGGACAGCAGATCGCGCGCCCGCGCCAGATCCTCCGGCATGTCAACGCCGAGCGGGAGTGTGTCCACAATCGTTACATCGATGCGCATGCCGGCTTCGAGCGCACGCAACTGCTCGAGCCGCTCGCGGCGTTCGAGCGCCGAGGGAGGCAGTCGCACGAACCGCTCCAAGGCGGCGCGGCGGTAGGCATAAAGCCCGATGTGGTGGTACAGCGGGCCGTCGCCGAAGGGCGCGGTGGCGCGGGTGAAATAGAGCGCGCGCAGACGCCGTGCCCCAATCGGCGTTCCGACCACCTTGACGACGTTGGGGTTGACGCGCTCGCCCGCGTCGCGAATTTCGGCCGCGAGCGTCGCGATGTCGACCTCCGCATCGGCGAGCGGGCCGAGCGCGGCACGCACATCCTGCGGTGCCAGGGTCGGCAGGTCGCCCTGCACATTGACGATGATGCGAGCCGGCGTATCCAGCGCGCCGAGCGCCTCGAAGATGCGATCCGATCCCGAGACGTGATCGGCACGCGTCATCACGGCCCGGCCTCCGGCCTTTTCCACCGCCGCTGCGATCGCCTCGGAATCGGTGGCGACGGCGACGGGCCCGACCGCGGCTGCCTCGGCACGGCGCAGCACATGCACGATCATCGGCAACCCGGCGATGTCGACGAGCGGCTTGCCCGGCAGGCGGGCAGAAGCCATGCGCGCCGGGATCAACACGAGAATGTCGCTCTGGGACATCAACGACGCGGCCGCCGGCGAAAACCAGTTCGTGGCCCAAGATTTCGCTTGCCGTTATACGGGTTGCCAGAGGCGAGGCAAACCGGCTATCTGTCCGCCGCCGTTGTCCAGCGGCGGCCACCCGCTCGTCTCATCTCTCTATAGTAGGGTCCCGGAGCCGATTCGATGGACTCCTTCGAGCTCAACAAGATTCTCGGCGCGACCCTCGGCACGTGCCTGTTCGTCATCGCACTCAACATTGCCGCCGGCGCCTTGTTTTCGGCGCCCAAGCCGGCCAAGCCGGGCTATGAGATTGCCGTCACGGAGCAACCAGCGGCCGGCGCCAGCGCAGCGGCAGCCGCGCCGGACGAGCCGATCGAGAAGCTGTTGGCCAGCGCGTCGCCGGAAAAAGGCGAGAACTCCGCCAAGAAATGCCAAGCCTGCCACACCTTCAACAAGGGCGAGCCCAACCGGGTCGGCCCTAATCTCTACGGCGTGGTGGGACGTGACCGCGCGTCGGTTCCGGGCTTCAATTACTCCGCCGCCATGAAGGGTAAAGGCGGCAAGTGGACCATCGAAGACCTCAATGCCTTCCTGACCAATCCGCGCGGCTTCATCCCGGGAACCTCGATGACGTTCCAGGGGCTGCCGCGCGGCAGCGAGCGGGCCGACGTCATCGTGTTCCTCAATTCGAAATCCGATCACCCGGAGCCGCTGCCGAAGGCCGCCGAGGCACCCGCGTTAGATCCGAGGCGCGATCAAACGGCCGCGAAATAGCCGCCGGCGGCTGGCTTTGCTGGGAGGCCGGCCACGGGAAATTGAAGCGTGCCGGGGCTGCGGCGCTTCGACCTAATGCCGAGATGTGGCAAAAGCGTCATAACGCGCTGAAAATCAGCGGCCGGACCGGCCGCTCGAGCCCTGGAGCACCTCGTGAAACTGACCCGTCGCGCCGTCATCCGAACCGGCGCTCTCGCGCTCACGGCGCCGGCTGTTCGCGTCCTGCCGGAGATCCCGCTGGCTACTCCCGCTCACGCCCAGGAGCGAACGTGGCATCACGGCCTCTCGCTTTTCGGCGAGCCGGAATATCCGGAACGCTTCAAGCACTTCGCCTATGTGAACCCGAACGCCCCCAAGGGCGGCGGCGTGCGGCAGATCGCGCTCGGCACCTATGACAATTTCAATCTCGTCGTCGCCGGCGTAAAGGGCTCGCTGGCCGGCGGCATCGATCTCATCCTCGATACCCTGATGGTGTCGTCGCTCGACGAGGTGTCGACCGAATATGGCCTGCTCGCCGAAGCCGTCAGCTATCCGCCGGACTTCGCGTCGGTCACCTATCGCTTGCGTGCGCAGGCGAAATGGCACGATGGCATGCCGGTCACATCGGACGACGTGATCTTCTCATTCGAAGCTTTCAAAAAGAACAGCCCGCAGCTGTCCGCCTACTATCGCCACGTCGTCAAGGCCGAGAAGAGCGGAGAGCGCGAAATCACCTTCACGTTCGATTCGACCGGCAACCGCGAGCTGCCGCAGATCGTCGGTCAGCTCAATGTCCTGCCCAAGCACTGGTGGGAAGGAACCGACAAGTCGGGCCGCAAGCGCGACGTTGCCGCAACCACGCTGGAGCCGCCGCTCGGATGCGGTGCCTACCGCCTCAAGGATTTCGTGCCGGGACGCAGCATCGCCTACGAACGCGTGAAGGACTATTGGGGCAAGGACATCAACGTCAACATCGGACGCGACAATTTCGACGAGATCCGGTTCGAGTATTTCCGCGACTCGATCGTGGCGATCGAGGCTTTCAAGGCCGACGTCGTCGACTGGCGCAGCGAGAACAGTGCCAAGAATTGGGCGACCGCCTACGATTTCCCGGCGGTCAACGACAAGCGGGTCGTCAAGGAGGAATTCCCGGTTCGCAACGTCGGCGTGATGCAGGGCTTTGTCCTCAACACCCGTCGCGACAAGTTCAAGGATGCGCGGCTGCGGCGCGCCTTCAACTTCGCCTTCGACTTCGAAGAAACCAATAAGCAGATGTTCTTCGGTCAGTACAAGCGGATCGCGAGCTACTTCGAAGGCTTGGAACTCGCGTCGAGCGGGCTGCCGGAGGGGCAGGAGCTCGCGATTCTCGAAACGGTGCGCGACAAGGTGCCGCCCGAGGCCTTCACCACCCCCTACAGCAATCCGGTGGGCGGCAATCCGGAGAACGTGCGCGCCAATCTGCGCGAGGCGCTGCGGCTGATGAAGGAAGCCGGCTACGAGGTGCGCGACCGCAGGCTCGTCGAGGTCAGCAGCGGGCGGCCGCTGAGCGTGGAATTGCTGGTCGACCAGCCCGATTTCGAGCGCATCGTGCTGTTCTACAAACCGTCGCTGGAAAGGCTCGGGGTCGAGGTGACGGTGCGCCGGGTCGATGACGTGCAGTACGAGAACCGGCTGCGCAATTGGGATTACGACATCATTACGATGTCATGGGGTGAATCGCTGTCGCCTGGCAACGAGCAGCGCGGTTATTGGGGCTCGCAAGCGGCCGACCAGCCAGGCTCGCGCAATTTCGCCGGCATCAAGAATCCCGCCATCGATGCGCTGATCGATCGCGTCATCTTTGCCAAGGATCGGGCCGAACTGGTCGCCGCCACCAAGGCGCTCGACCGCGTGCTGTTGTGGAACCACTACGTCGTCCCGCAATGGACCTACGGAAAGGCACGCACCGCCCGGTGGGACCGCTTCGGCCGTCCCGATCCGCTGCCGAAGTACGGCGTATCGGCTTTCCCGACGGTCTGGTGGTGGGACGCCGAGCGCGCCGCCAAGGTGGGATCCAGGCAGTGAACCGTGCTGTTCCCCTCTCGCCATTGCTCTCCGTGAAGGACACGGCCGGCGGAGTTTCACGGCGCCAAGCACTGACCATCGCGGCAGGGGCTGCGGCCGGTGCTTTCACCGGCCTCGTCTCGGCGCCAGCTGCGGCCGACGACGACCGGGAGGTGCACGGCATATCGGCGTTCGGCGACCTCAAGTATGCGCCCGATTTCCATCATTTCGACTACGTCGACCCGAACGCCCCCAAGGGCGGCCTGTTCTCGCAGATCGGCCCCAGCCGGCAGTACAATCAGAACTTCCTCACCTTCAATTCGCTCAACAGCTATATCCTCAAGGGCGACGCCGCGCAGGGCATGGAGCTTACCTTCGCCAGCCTGATGGTGCGGGCCGAAGACGAGCCCGACGCGATGTATGGGCTTGCCGCGCGCGCGGTGCGCATCTCGCCCGACAAGCTGACGTATCGATTTCTGCTGCGGCCCGAAGCGCGGTTCCACGACGGCACCAGGCTTGCCGCCCACGATGTCGCGTTCTCGCTCACCACCTTGAAGTCCAAGGGCCATCCGATCATCCTGCAGATGCTGCGCGACATGGAGGCTGCCGAGGCGCTCGACGACTCCACCGTCGTGGTGCGCTTCGCCCCCAAGCGCGCCCGTGACGTGCCGCTGTTCGTCGCCGGACTGCCAATCTTTTCGCGCGCCTATTATACGAGCCGGCCATTCGATGAATCGACGCTCGACGTCCCGCTGGGCTCGGGCCCCTACAAGGTCGGACGCTTCTCCGCCGGCCGTTTCATCGAGCACGACCGGGTGAAGGATTGGTGGGGCGCGGATCTCCCGGTCGCGCGCGGCCAGAGCAATTTCGACGTCGTGCGCTACGAGTACTATCGCGACCGCGATGTGGCGTTCGAAGGTTTCACCGCCAAGAGCTACCTGTTCCGCGAGGAGTTCACCTCACGCATCTGGGCCACGCGCTACGAGTTTCCGGCGATCCGCGACGGCCGGGTCAAACGCGAGGTGTTGCCCGACGACACGCCGTCCGGCGCCCAAGGCTGGTTCATCAACACGCGGCGCGAGAAGTTCAAGGACCGCCGCCTGCGCGAGGCGCTCATCAACGCCTTCGACTTTGAATGGACCAACAAGACCATCATGTACGGGTCGAACAACCGCACCCACTCGGTGTTCCAGAACTCCGACATGATGGCGGAAGGCAAGCCGAGCCAGGACGAGCTCGCCTTGCTCGAACCGTTCCGCGGCTCGGTTCCGGACGAGGTGTTCGAAGAACCGTTCGTGCCGCCCGTCTCCGATGCGACCGGCCAGGATCGCACGCTGCTGCGCAAGGCGTCACAACTGCTCCAGGAGGCGGGGTTGTCCGTCAAGGACGGCAAGCGGGTATCGCGCACCGGTGAGCGCATCGCCATCGAATTCCTGATCGACGAGCCCTCGTTTCAGCCGCATCACATGCCGTACATCAAGAACCTCAGCACGCTTGGCATCGACGCGACGCTGCGCATTGTCGACCCGGTTCAGTACCGCGCGCGCATCGACGATTTCGACTTCGACCTCGCGATCCAGCGCTTCGGCTTCTCCACCACGCCCGGGGACTCGCTGCGTTCCTATTTCACCTCGCAGGCGGCTGGCTTGAAGGGCTCGCAGAACCTCGCCGGCATTGCCGAGCCGGCGATCGACGCCATGATCGATCGCATCATCTCGGCCGAGACGAGACCTGAGCTCGTGGTCGCCGCCCGCGCCCTCGACCGGCTGATCCGCGCCGGCCGCTACTGGATTCCGCACTGGTACAAGGCATCGCACTGGATCGCCTACTGGGACGTGTTTGGCCGGCCGGCGACCAAGCCGCGCTATGCCCGGGGCGTGCTGGAGAGCTGGTGGTACGACCGCGACAAGGCGGCGAAGCTCGACCGGCCAGGGTGAGGAGCAAGCATGGCCGCCTATATCGTCCGCCGCATCCTGTTCATGATCCCCACGATCTTCGGGATCATGCTGGTCTCCTTCCTGGTGGTGCAGTTCGCGCCGGGCGGGCCGGTCGAGCGCGTGATCGCGCAGCTCTCCGGCTCCGACACCGGCGCAACGTCGCGCATCTCGGGCTCGCAGAGCGGCGACTTCGGGTCGCGCGGACAGGTCCAGGGCGGCTCCCAGGTGGATGCCACGACCTCGAAGTACCGCGGCGCGCAGGGGCTCGATCCCGAATTCATCAAGAGCCTGGAGAAGCAGTTCGGCTTCGACAAGCCGGCTTGGCAACGCTTCCTGCTGATGATCTGGAACTACGCGACCTTCGATTTCGGCAAGAGCTTCTTCCGCGACGTCAGCGTACTGCAGCTCATCAAGGAGAAACTCCCCGTCTCGATGTCACTCGGCATCTGGATGACGCTGCTCGCTTACCTGATTTCGATCCCGCTCGGTATCCGCAAGGCGGTGAGCGACGGCTCACGCTTCGATGTGTGGACCTCGACTCTCATCACGATCGGCTATTCGATCCCGGGATTCCTTTTCGCCATCCTGTTGATCATCTTGTTCGCCGGCGGCTCGTTCTGGGACATCTTCCCCTTGCGCGGCCTCACCTCCGACAACTGGTCGGCACTGCCGTGGTACGGCAAGATCGGCGATTATTTCTGGCATTTGACCTTGCCGATCGTCTCGATGGGGCTGTCGGCCTTCGCTACCATCACGTTGCTGACGAAGAACTCGTTCCTCGATGAAATCCGCAAGCAATATGTGCTGACCGCGCGG
>JBJMSU010000079.1:0-11721 GCA_045801465.1 Xanthobacteraceae bacterium
CCTCGATCTTCATGCGCGCCATGTCGACGCCGGTCGGGCATTCGTGGCGGCAGCCCTTGCACGAGACGCAAAGCTGCATCGTCTCGGCCATCTCGTCCGAGGTCAGCGCGTCGCCGCCGAGCTGGCCGGTGATCGCGAGCCGCAGCGAGTTGGCGCGCCCGCGGGTGACGTCGCGCTCCTCGCGCGTCACCCGATAGGACGGGCACATCACGCCGCCCGCCGTCTTGCGGCATGCGCCGTTGTTGTTGCACATCTCGACCGCGCCCTGGAAACCGCCGCCGGCGCCCGGCCAGGCCGACCAGTCGAGCTGCGTCGTCATCTCCTCGCCGCGGTAGCCCGGCCCGTAACGAAATTTCTCACGGTCATCGAATTTCGGCGCACGCACGATTTTGCCGGGGTTGAACAGGCCGTTCGGGTCGAATTTGTCCTTCACCTCTTCGAAGGCTTTCACCAACCGCTTGCCGAACATGAACTCGTGGAATTCCGAGCGCACGATGCCGTCGCCGTGCTCGCCCGAATGCGAGCCCTTGTAGTCGCGCACCATCGCGAAGGCTTCCTCGGCGATGGCGCGCATCGCCTTCAGGTCCTTCTCCTGCCGCAGGTTGAGAATCGGGCGCACGTGCAGGCAGCCGACCGAGGCATGCGCGTACCAAGTGCCGCGCGTGCCGTGCTTTTCGAAAATCTCGGTGAGGCGCGAAGTGTAGTCCGCAAGGCACATCAGCGGGACCGCGCAATCCTCGACGAAGGAGATCGGCTTTCCCTCCTCCTTCATCGACATCATGATGTTGAGGCCGGAGGTGCGCACGTCGGCGATCGCGGCCTGCAGCGCCGGATCGAGCACCTCGACGACGCCGCCCCACTTGGCGCCGTGCTTGTCGAAGCCGAAGCCGAGATCGCCCATCGTGGTGGCAAGCTCTTTCAGCCGCCGTGCGTTCTCGACTTCGCCCTCGTCGAATTCGACCAGCAGGATCGCTTCCGGCTCGCCATGCACGAAAGCCTTCAGCGTCGGGCGAAACATGGCGATCTCGGCGGCGAGCTCCAGCATGGTGCGGTCGATGAGTTCGACCGCGATCGGCTTGAGCTTCACCAGATGCTGCGCGGCGTTCATTGCCGCATAGAACGATCCGAAGTGACAGGCACCGACCGCGCGCCTGCCGAGCAGGGGCGAAAGCTTGAGCTCGATGCGGGTCGAAAATGCCAGCGTGCCCTCGGAGCCAAGCAGAATGTGGGCAAGATTGTATTTCGGAGCATTCGGCGCAAAAGCATCGAGATTGTAGCCGCCGACCCGGCGCTGCACCTTGGGAAAGCGCGCCGCGATCTCGTCGGCTTCGCGTGCCCCCAGCGCAAACAGATCGCGCGCCAGCGGACGGATCGGCGAGTTCGCCGGCAGGTCGGAAAGATCCGCCGCCACCGGTCCGAAATGCGCCTTCGAGCCGTCAGCCAGCATGGCGTCGATGGAGATGACGTTCTCGCGGGTGTTGCCGTAGCGGAGCGAGCGTCCGCCGCAGGAGTTGTTCGCCGTCATGCCGCCGATGGTGGCGCGCGAGGCGGTCGAGACGTCGACCGGGAACCACAGCCCGTGCGGTTTCAGCGCGCGGTTGAGGTCGTCGAGCACGATGCCGGGCTCGACGCGGGCGCGGCGGCCGGTCACGTCGAGATCGAGAATGCGGTTGAGATGCTTCGAGCAGTCAATGATGACCGACGAATTGACCGTCTGTCCGGCCTGCGACGAGCCGCCGCCGCGCGCCGTCACCGCCACGCCCTCGGCCCGACAAATCCCGATCGCCCGTTCGGCTTCCTCTATCGTTCGCGGCGTCACCACACCGAGCGGCATGATCTGGTAGTGCGAGGCGTCGGTAGCATAGCGCCCACGCGTAAACCGGCCGAAGTCGACCCCGCCCGATACCTCGGCTTTCAGCCGCCGTTCCAGTCCAGGCAACAGGCGTTCCGCCACAATCGTCTCCGCTTTCGGGATTCCGCCTGTTTTCCAGGTTACTGGATGCCCTGCCTTATGAGACACTGACAATAGCGCTGGGCAGCGCCTAAATTGCCTTGACCGCGTTGCGACATTCTAGTTCAACGCCCCCAGCCGGGCCGCCAAAGCCCAATAAATTCAGTCCTAATAAGGAAGCCTTTCGATGGCCCAGAATTCCGCGCGCAACCCCGGGCGCCATTTCCTGCAGATTCCAGGACCCACCCCGCTGCCCGACCGCGTGCTGCGGGCGATGGACACGCCGATCATCGATCATCGCGGTCCGGAGTTCGCCAAGATCACGAAGAAGGCCCTCGAAGGCATCAAGACGATCTTCAAAACCACCAACCCGGTTGTCATCTATACCGCCACCGGCACCGGCGCCTGGGAGGGCGCACTGGTCAACACGCTGTCGCCCGGCGACCGCGTGCTGATGGTCGAGACCGGCCAATTCGCCACGCTGTGGAAGAAAATGGCCGAGAAGCTCGGGCTCGATCCCGAATTCATCGCGACCGACTGGCGCATCGGCGCCGACCCCGACGCGGTGGAATCCCACCTGCGCAAGGACAAGGACAAGACCATCAAGGCGGTCTGCATTCTGCACAACGAGACCGCGACCGGCTGCCTGTCGCCGGTGCATGAGATCCGCAAGGCGATCGACGCGGCGCGCCATCCGGCGCTGTTCATGGTCGACACGATCTCCTCGCTCGCTTCGACCGACTACCGTCACGACGAATGGGGCGTCGACGTCACCATCGGCGGGGCGCAGAAGGGGCTGATGCTGCCGCCCGGCATGTCCTTCAATGCCGTGAGCGACAAGGCGCTTGCCGCGGCGAAGACCTCGCAGCTGCCGAAGTCGTTCTGGTCGTGGGAAGACATGCTTGCCACGAACCGGCAGGACTACTTCCCCTATACGCCGGCGACGCAGATGCTGCACGGCCTGGCGGTGGCGATCGACATGCTGCACGAGGAGGGTTTGGAGAACGTGTTTGCGCGCCATGATCGGCTGGCCGAGGCCACGCGCCGCGCCGTGCGCGGCTGGGGTCTCGAGATCATGTGCCGCGAGCCGAAATACTACTCGCCGACCATCACCGCCGTGCTGATGCCGGACGGCCACGACGCCGATGCGTTCCGCAATCTCGCGCTCGATACATTCAACATCTCCTACGGCATGAGCTTCGGCCGCTATGCCGGCAAGATGTTCCGCATCGGCCATCTCGGCGATATCAACGACCTGACGCTCCTCGGCGCGCTCGCCGGCACCGAGATGGCGCTGGCGCTTGCCGGCGTGCCGCACCGCAAGGGCGGCGTGCAGGCGGCGATGGATTATCTCGTCTCTGCTTCCGCCGGTCCGGCGCGCGCCGCCGCGGAGTGATACCGGAGTTTGCCGTTTGGCTGGGATGTGCCACTTGCTCCACTTCTCCCCGCTTGCGGGGAGAGGTCGACTTGCGAGCGCCGTTGCGCGGAGCAAGTCGGGTGAGGGGCACTTCGACAAGCTCGGGCACGCGGCCACGCCCCCTCACCCGGATTCCTTCGCTCCGCTGCGCTTCGCTCGGGATCCGACCTCTCCCCGCATGCGGGGCGAGGTGGAGCAAGGGGCGCACTTGTGCCCCAAGTGACCGCCGGATTGGGCCGCTGATGTCACCCCTTCAATCACAGCGCAGCACCAGCGGAGGCTTGCTCGCGCCGGCGGCCGAACGCAACAAGGAACCGATCCTCGCCGTGCTCAGGCGCGTGTTGCCCGAGCGGGGAAAGGTTCTGGAGATCGCCAGCGGGACCGGCCAGCACATCGTGCACTTCGCCAAGGCGTTATCGTCGCTGCAATGGCAACCGAGCGACCCGGACCACACCATGCATGGGTCGATCGCGCGCTGGATCGAGCACGAGCGACTTGCGAACGTGCAGCCGCCCATCGCCCTGAACGTGAGCGAGCCATGGCCGGTGGACCATGCCGATGCGGTTCTCTGCATCAACATGATCCACATCGCGCCGTGGCAGGCCACCTTGGACCTGATGGCGGGGGCCGGACGCGTGTTGCCCGCGGGCGGCGTGCTGGTCCTGTATGGCCCGTACCGCCGCTTCGGCCAGCACACGGCCGACAGCAATGCCGTTTTCGACGCTCAGCTCAGGGCGACCGATCCGCAATGGGGCGTGCGCGACCTCGAGGCCGTCCTCGATGTCGCGTGCCGGCATGGTATCGGGGCTCAGGAAATCGTCGCCATGCCGGCCAACAATTTCACGCTGGTCTTGCGGAAGAGTTCAGGAGAGGGAGGCTCGCGTTGACCATCCAGAAGATGCCCGAGCACACGAAGGCGAGCGGCGACCGCCGCGAGGCGCAAATCGTCCAGGATGGCGCCACCGCGCGCCTGCACCTGACCATGGCGACCGCGGACTACGATCACGTGCGCGACCTTGTGCACGGGTTGGTGCGGCCGGACGGCATCGTGCTCACGCCCCTGGTGATGGAGGTCGAGGAAATCTTCCACCGCTTCATCAAGAACCTCGAATGGGACGTGTCCGAGATGTCCTTTGCCAAGTACACCTCGCTCACCGCCCAAGGCGCCGCTCCGATGGTGGCGATCCCGGTCTTTCCCTCGCGCGTGTTTCGCCATTCGTCGATCTACATCCGCCGCGACCGGGGCATCGCGGCGCCGAAGGACCTCGAGAATCGCACCATCGGCATTCCGGAATGGGCGCAGACCGCGGGCATCTATGCGCGCGGCATGCTGGCTGAGTTCTATGGCGTCGATCTGACCAAGATCCGCTGGGTGCAGACCGGCGTGAACCAGCCCGGCCGCGCCGAGAAGGTGGAGCTCAAGCTACCCGCCGGTATCCGCTACGAGAGCAGAGGCGACGCGAGCCTGAGCGACCTCCTCGCCAAGGGCGAGATCGACGCAGTGATGTCGGCGCGCATGCCGGACGCCTTTGCGCAACGGCCGAACGAGATCGCGCGGCTGTTCCCGAACTATCGCGACGAGGAGATGCGCTACTTCCGGGAGACCCGCGTTTTTCCCATCATGCACGCCATCGCCATCCGCCGCACGGTGTTCGAGCGCCATCCATGGATCGCCATGAACCTGTTCAAGGCCTTCGAGGAGGCCAAGAACCGCAGCGCCGAGCGCGTCGCCGATATCACCGCGGCACGCATTCCCCTGCCGTGGTCGGCCGCGCTGGCGGGCGAATTCGCGGCCACTTTCGGCCCCGACCTCTTCCCGTACGGGGTGGAAGCGAACCGGCCGACGCTCGAGGCCTTCTGCCGCTTCGCGCATCAGCAAGGCATCACCCAGCGCCAGATGTCCCCGGACGAGCTGTTCCCGCGCGAGGTGCGCGTGACCGCGAAGGTGTGAGACTCCTTGGTCGTCCCCGCGGAAGGCGGGGACCCATGAACACTGTCGTAGCAGTATCGCCACGTGGGTGATCATAGGTTCCCGCTTGCGCGGGAACGACCGAGAGGGCGAAACGTATCTCATGGTCCGCGTGAGCGTGTTGACCCTGCCCGCGCGCGCTCGCTAAATCGGCAGGACGGTGGCCATTACGGTGGCGCCAAGCAACAAGACCAGGGAGGAACTCGTGGACAGACGACACTTCATTCTGGGCTCGGCCGGCGCCATCGCAGCACTCAGCGTTCGGCCCGCGCTGGCGCAGGACGGCTATCCGACGCGGCCGATCACCATCATCAATCCGTTTCCGCCGGGCGGCGCTTCCGACGTGGTGACGCGCCCGCTGGCCGCGGTGCTCGAGACCCTGGTCAAGCAGCCGTGCGTCATCGAGACCAAGGCCGGCGCGGCGGGCGCGGTCGGCGCGCAGTTCGCCGCCAATGCCAAGCCGGACGGGTACACGCTGCTCTCGCACATCACCTCGATTTCGGGCTTTGCCGAAGTCGACCGGCTGTTCGGCCGCCAGCCGAAATTCACCAATGCGGATTTCATCCCGCTCGCCCGCTTCGTCGCCGATCCGTGCGTGCTCATCGTCAACGATCAGCAGCCGCACAAGACGCTGAAGGATTTCATCGAAGACGCCAAGAAGCGGCCGAACGAGATCATTTTCAGCTCCTCGGGATTGTACGGCGCGCTGCACATTCCGACGGCCTTGTTCATAAAGGCGGCCGGCAATCTCCAGCTCCGCCATCTGCCGACCAATGGCGGCGGTCCCGCCCTCACCGCGCTGCTCGGCAACAATTCGCAGGCGCTGGTCTCGTCGGTTTCGGCCTGCCTCGCCCAGATCAAGGCCGGCAAGGCGCGTCCGCTGGCGCTGTTCGGGGCCCAGCGCTCGAAGGCGCTGCCGGATGTGCCGACCCTGAAGGAGCTCGGCTATGACGTCGAGTACTACCTGTGGGTGGGGATGTTCGCCCCCAAGGGCACGCCGGACAACGTCACCGCGACATTGCGCGATGCCCTGAACAAGGCCGCCCATACCGACCAGTTCAAGACCGCGCTGACCAATCTCGGGCAGGAGCTCGACTATATGGACCAGCCGGAATTCGCCAAGTTCTGGGACGCGGACGCCAAGCGCATCGAAACCGCCATCCGCGACATCGGCCGCGTGCAGGGATGAGATGATCGTCCGGACCGATCATGTGGCGGGGGCCGCCTTCGTGGTGTTCGGCGTGGCGATCTTTGCGCTCAGCGGCGACTTGCCGATGGGCGGCCTGTCCATGCCGGGATCGGGATTCTTGCCCACGCTCGTGGCCAGCCTGCTGGTACTGTTCGGCATCGTGTTGTGCTTGCGCGCGGCCGAGAGCGCGCCGCTCGCCGACCTCGACTGGAGCGACGTCAGGCACGCCGTGCTGGTGATCCTGATCACCTCCTTGGCGATCGTCGCCTACACATGGCTCGGCTTCATCCTGACCATGGGGGTGATGCTGTTCGCCTTTCTGACGATCGGCGAGCGCCGCAACCTGATGCGGGCCGCCGCGTACAGCGTCGCGGCGACACTCATCGCCTACGGCGTCTTCGCCAAGGGGCTCAACGCACCGCTTCCGATCGGTCCTTTCGGTTTTTAGGTTGAGCGCGTGGACGCGACCATCGCCAGTCTCTTGCATGGATTTGCGGTCGCGCTGCAGCCCGACAACGTGTGGTATGCCTTTCTCGGCTGCCTGGTGGGCACGCTGGTCGGCGTCCTGCCCGGCATCGGGCCACTGTCGGGCATCTCCATCCTGCTGCCGGTCACCTTCGGGCTGAACGCCACCCAGGCCGTCATCATGCTGGCGGGCATCTATTACGGCTCGCAGTACGGCGGCTCGACCACCTCGATCCTCATGCGCATCCCGGGCGAAGCGTCGTCGGTGATGACGTGCATCGACGGTCATGCCATGGCGATGAAAGGGCGCGCCGGCGCCGCGCTGTGCATCGCGGCAGTCGGCTCGTGGATCGCCGGCACCTTCGGCATCGTGGTTCTCACCGTGGTGGCGCCGCCGCTCGCCAACATCGCGCTGCGGTTCGGCCCGCCCGAATATACCGCCCTGCTGATCCTGGGACTGATCTTCCTCGCCTACATGTCGTCGACCTCGCTCATCCGCACGCTGACCATGGCGTGCACCGGCCTGATGCTGGGCATGATCGGCATCGACAACATGACGGGGCATTTCCGCTACAGTTTCGATCTGGCCGAGCTCGGCGACGGCATCGGCATCGTGCCGGTCGCGGTCGGCCTGTTCGGGCTCGGCGAGATCCTGGCGACGCCATCGGCCAAGATCGTCGGCGAGGTGATCTCGCCGCGGCTGCGCGAGCTATTGCCGAACCGCGAGGAGTGGCGCCAGTCGGTGTTGCCGATCGCGCGCGGCTCCGTGCTCGGCTTCATCATCGGCATCATTCCCGGATCGGCGCACATCATTTCGAGCTTCCTGTCCTACGCGCTGGAGAAACGGGTCGCGAAACACCCGGAAGAGTTCGGCAAGGGCGCCGTCGCCGGCGTCGCCGGGCCGGAATCGGCGAACAATGCGGCCTCCACCGGCGCCTTCGTCCCGATGCTGGCGCTCGGCCTGCCGACCGGCCCGATTACCGCGGTGCTGATCGGCGCGCTGATGATTCACGGCGTTGCCGCCGGGCCGCAGCTCGTCAACGAGCATCCCGACGTGTTCTGGGGATTCGTCGCGTCGATGTATGTGGGAAACCTGATGCTGCTCGCGCTCAACCTGCCGCTGGTCGGCCTGTTCGTCAGCGTGCTGCGCATCCCCTACGCGTATCTCTACCCGCTCATCATCATGTTCTGCATCATCGGCGTCTACGAAGTGAGCCACTCGATCGTCGACGTGTGGATCATGCTGATCATGGGCGTCGTCGGATACGGCTTGCGCAAATTCGGCTTCGATCCCGCCCCGCTGGTGCTCGGGCTGGTGATCGCGCCGATGTTCGAGCAAAGCCTGCGTCAGTCGCTGATCATGTCCAACGGCAACTACCTGATCTTTTTCCAGCGCTCGATCTCGTTGGCTCTCCTCGCGGTCAGCATCGTCCTCCTCATCCTGTCGGCGGTCTCGTTCGTGCTGCGCAAGGACTGGCGGGCGAAGCTCGCCGAGGCCGAGGGCCACGAAGCCGGCTGAGCCACGTCACGGGAATTTGTGGCGGGGCCTTGTTCCCAAGGAACCTGGGCTGGATTAGACTCATTCTCATCAAAGGATGCGACGGCCGGACGGCGCCTGCAGAGCCCTCGATCTGGGCGAATGCAGTCGGACGGCTGCCTTCAATCGATATTTGGCCCGGGAGGACACGCGACCATGAGCCAAAGATTTACCCTGAACGTCAACGGCAAGCAGCACACGGTCGAGGCCGATCCCGACATGCCGCTGCTCTATGCCTTGCGCAACGATCTCAGCCTCAACAATCCGCATTTCGGCTGCGGGCTCGCACAATGCGGCGCCTGCACGGTGCATCTCGACGGCCAGCCGATCCGCTCGTGCGTCACCGCCATGTCGGCGGTCGGCGCGGGCAAGATCACGACGCTCGCCGGGCTCGGCACGCCGGAGAAACCGCATCCGCTGCAGACCGCCTATGTGCAGGAAGAAGTGCCGCAATGCGGCTACTGCATCAACGGCTGGATCATGACCGCCGCCTCCCTGCTGGAGACCAAGAAGAAGCCGTCCGATGCCGAGATCAAGGAGGCGCTGTCCGGGCTCAAATGCCGGTGCGGCACGCACATGGCGATCCTGCGCGCCGTCAAGCGCGCGTCCGAGATGATGGGCTAAGGAGGACGTCATGACCAAGATGGATAAGCTTTCGGCATTCTCCCGCCGTTCGGTCCTCAAAGGCGCCGGCGCGCTCGTGGTGTCGATCGGCATGCCGGTCGGGCTCGACACCGTGCTCGCGGTCAATTCCGCGGCGGCGCAAGGGGCGAAGCCGCCGCTCGTCCCCAACGAGCTCGATTCCTATATCGCGATCAACGCCGACGGCAGCGTCTCCGCCTTCTTCGGCAAGATGGACATGGGCCAGGGCCTGTTCACCGCCATCGGCCAGATGGTGGCGGAAGAGCTCGACGTGCCGTTCGAGCGCGTGACCGTCATCATGGGCGACACCGCAACCAGCGTGAACCAGGGCGGCGCCTCCGGCTCCACCGGCGTGCAGATGGGCGGCAAGCAGATGCGCGCCGCGGCGGCGGAAGCCCGTCGCGTGCTCGTCGACATGGCGGCCGCCAAGTTCGGCGTGCCGACGGAGCAGATCACGGTGGCCGACGGCATCTGCCGGGTCGGCGCCGGCAACGACGATGCCGCGCGCAGCGTCTCCTATGCGGAGCTGATCGGCGGCAAGTATTTCAACACCCAGCTCGACTGGAACAAGCAGATCGGCAACCTGCTCTACGCGCCCGGCAAGGCCAAGCCGAAGGACTTCAAGGACCACAAGATCGTCGGCAAGCCGCTGCCGCGCGCCGACATCGCGCCGAAGGTCTTCTGCACCGAGGACTTCTGCACCGATGTGCGGGTGCCCGGCATGATGCATGGCCGCATGATCCGGCCGCCGGTCGCCGGCAGCGTGCCGGCCAAGATCGACGAAGCGTCGATCAAGGACATTCCGGGCGCCAAGGTCGTCCGTGAGCAGGGCTTCCTCGGCGTGGTCGCCGAAAAGGAATGGGACGCCATTCAGGCCGCCCAGAAGCTGAAGGTCGAGTGGACGGAGGTGAAGCCGCCGTTCCCCACTACGGCGGAAATCTACGACCACATCCGCAAGGCCAACGTGCGCAAGCGCCAGGAGGAAAAGCCGCTCGGCAACGTCGAGGAGGCGTTGAGGAGCGCTGCCCGCGTGATCGAGGCGGAATACGAATGGCCCTTCCAGTCGCATGCCTGCATGGGCCCCGCCTGCGCGGTCGTCGACGTCAAGGATGACAAGATCACCTGCTGGACCGGCTCGCAGAAGTCGCACTTCGTGCGCGACGGCGTTGCCGACACGCTCGGCGTGCCGGCGGCCAAGGTCCACGCCATTTGGGTCACCGGACCCGGCTCCTATGGCCGCAGCGATGCCGACGATGCCGCCATGGACGCCGCCGTGCTGTCGAAGGCGGTCGGCCGTCCGGTGCGCGTGCAATATATGCGCGAGGAGGGCACCGGCTGGGATCCGAAAGGCCCGGCCTCGATCCATCGCGCGCGCGCCGCAATCGATGCTTCCGGCCAGGTGATCGCCTATGACTTCCTCAGCAAGGCGTTCTCGCGCGTGGACGTGAACACCAACGGCAGCAAGCCGCACGACACGCTGGCCGGCCACTTCCGTGGCGTGCCGCTCAACTCGGGCGACGGCTTCGGCGTACCGGCGGAGTCCTATGAGTTCACGCACAAACGGATGGCGTGGGAGACGATCCCGCCACTGCTCGACCGCGCCTCGCCATTGCGCTCGTCACATCTGCGCGACCCGGTCGGGCCGCAGATCCATTTCGCCAGCGAGTCGTTCATGGACGAGGTCGCGGCCGCCCTCAACCTCGACCCCGTCGAGCTGCGGCTGCGCCACGTCAAGAACCCGCGCGACATCGCGGTAATCAAGGCGGCGGCGGAAAAATCGGGATGGCAGAGCCGGCCCTCACCGCGGCGCGACCAGACCGGCAACAAGGTCTCCGGCCGCGGCATCGCCTATGCGCAGCGCAATGGCACCCGCGTCGCCATTGTGGCCGAGGTCGACATCGACCGGCAGACCGGAAAGATCTGGGCGCGCAAGTTCACCGTCGCGCACGATTGCGGCCAGATCATCAATCCCAAGCAGCTCAAGACGACGATCGAGGGCAATATCGTGCAGGGGGTGAGCCGCACCCTGTGGGAGGAAGTCCAGTTCGACAACAAGGCGGTGACCAGCGTCGACTGGACGAGCTATCCGATCCTCGACATCACCGAGACGCCGGAGACGATCGACGTGGTGCTGATCAACCATCCGGAGATCGAGCCGACCGGGGCCGGCGAGCCGTCGATCCGCCCGGTGGCGGCGGCGATCGCCAACGCGATCTTCGACGCCACCGGCGTACGCATCCGCCGCGTGCCGTTTTCGCCGGAGCGCGTGAAGTCCTCGCTCGCGGCGGCGGAAGGCGGGGTGCGGCGCGGATAGCGTCAGCAACCAACATCGTCATGGCCGGGCGAGCCGTCACAGCGGCGAGGGTTGTCCCGGCCATCTCGCTTGGTTTGGCAAGGCCATGCCCACCTAAGCGAGATGCGCGTGCCAAGCCCGCAAGACGAGCGTGTGGAAGCGGTGTGCCGTTGACGCTACGAGCTGATCGTGACGCCGCCGTCGGCGACGATAATCTGGCCGGTGATGAAGCTCGCGGCGCCCGAGGCCAGGAAAGCC
>JBJMSU010000081.1:0-2790 GCA_045801465.1 Xanthobacteraceae bacterium
CTGCGTCCGGGATCGCCCGGCTTGGCCAGACAAAGCGGCTCCATCTTCGCCCATTGGGCATCGGTCAAAACGAATCGTTCCATCCGAAGCTTGAATCACAGCCAAGCTCAAATGAGAATCTGGAGGCTTCTGTGAGGTCCGCGGCGCGACTTTCGGGCGGCGTGATGCGGACCTCATTGAAGCCGGATTGAATGAAGCCGCGGTGTTACCGCGATCTATGGGGATTGTTGTCCGGCAGCGGTTGGCGCGGAGGCGCGGAGGCGCAAGGTCGCTGGGACCGGGGCGAGCGCTGGTCGTCGATTTTGCCGGAGGTGAATGGCGCGAGCGGCGGTCTTCGGCCCTTTGCTACGGCTGGTGGCGTGCCAAGAGCGGTGCCGCCGCGCAAAGGCCCTGCCGCGCGGGAGGACGATGCGGTCGAGGCTCATCGCAGCCTTTACACGGGCGGGTCTCATGACGTGTCGCACTGGAATGGCGCGGTGGCTGGACGGGACCGGTCGGCGCCGCGCGACAGCGTCGCGAGGACGCGCATCACGCCGCCGCATTCGGGGCAGGCGGGAACGTGGACGTTTGCCCGCGAGGTCGCGGTGTCGGCTGTCGCGGTCTCGCAGCGGTCCATCTGCTGGGCCAAAGCGGATCGGCAGAGCGCGAGGTTGGCGGCGCGGCAGGTGTTGGCGAGGAAGCCGAAGTACCGGATGCGATGGAAGCGGTCCGGGAGCGTGTGCAGGAGAAAGCGGCGGATGAACTCGTCGGGTGCGAGCTTCATGACCTTGACGGCGCCGTCCTGGCGATAGTCCTTCCAGGTGAACGCGACATGGTCGTCTTCGATCGCGACGAGGCGGCTGTTGGCGATGGCGACCCGGTGGGTGTAGCGGCCGAGATACGCGAGCGCCTGGGCGGGTCCGCCGAAGGGCCTTTTGGCGTAGACCACCCAGGCGGCGGCGCGCAGGTCGGTCATGAGAGCGTCGAACCTCACGGGCTCGGCCAGACCGGCTTGATCACTGAAGAACCGCAGAGCGCCCGCGTCGAACGCGTGTTGCAGGCGTTCGAGGAAGAGGCGGCGAAAGAGCCTTGCGAGCGGCTTGACGGCGAGGAAGAAGTTCGGTCGCCCGGCGACCCAGCGCGTCCTGTCGGGCGAGAGGCCCCCGCCCGGGACGATGCAATGGACGTGCGGATGATGGGTGAGTGTCTGCCCCCAGGTATGGAGGACGGCGAGGCCGCCGATCCGTGCGCCGAGCCGGCGCGGGTTTGCGGCGAGCGTCGTCATCGCTTCGGCCGAGGCCGCGAACAGGATCGCGTAGATGAGGGCCTTGTTCTGGAACGCGATGGCCGCGATCGGCGCCGGCAGGGTGAACACCACGTGGAAATAGGGCACCGGCAGAAGTTCGGCCCGGCGCGCGGCAAGCCATTGCGCCCGCGCAGCTCCCTGGCACTTCGGGCAATGGCGGTTGCGGCAGGAGGTGTAGGCGACGCGCGTCAGGCCGCAGTCGTCGCACGCTTCGATGTGCCCGCCGCGCGCGGCCGTGCGGCAGGCGGCGATTGCGCCCATCACGCGCCGCTCGGTGCGCCCCAGATGGCCGGCGTGCGCCAGACGATAGGCGTCGCCATGCCGATGCAGAACATCGGCCATCTCGAGGCGAGCGCCGGACCTGTTCCCGGCCACGGACGTTCAGCCGGGCGGAACGACCTCCAGGGTCAGACGATCGAGCGGGCTCCGGGTCGCGCGGATCGTGTGGGTTGCGACCTGCGTGTAGCGCGCGGTCGACGACAGATGGTTGTGCCCGAGCAGGACCTGAATGATCCGGATGTCGGTCCCGCTCTCCAAAAGATGCGTCGCGAAGCTGTGGCGCAAGGTGTGCAGCGTGACGCGCTTGGTCAGCCCCGCCGCCTCGACCGCGGACCGGCAGGCCGCATGCAGGACCGTCGGGTGGATCGGGTGATCATCGTCGCGGCCGGGGAACAGGAACGTCTTCGGCCGGGCGAGGCGCCAGTACGTGCGCAGGATGCCCAGCAGCTGCGGCGAGAGCATCACGTTGCGATCCTTCCCGCCCTTGCCGTGACGCACCAGGATCACGCCGCGGCCGCTGTCGATGTCCGCAACCCTGAGCCCCGCGACTTCCGAGGCGCGCAGCCCCGCCGCATAAGCCGTGGTCAGCGCGGCGCGGTTCTTCAGGCTCGACACTGCTTGTAGAAATTGTACGACCTCATCGGTACTGAGCACGACCGGCAGCTTGCGGGGCTCGCGCGCGTGGGGGATCCGCTCGGGAAGCGTCGCTTCGCCCAGCGTGATCCCGTAAAAGAAGCGCAACGCACAGACGATCTGGTTCAAGCTCGGCCACGAGATGCCGGTTGAGACGAGGTGGACCTGGAAGGCGTGGACATCGTCCAGGGTCAGCTTGTTCGGCGAGCGGCCAAAATAGCGGCTGAACTTCGAAACCGCGCTGATGTAGGATCGTTGCGTCGCCGGCGACATGTTGCGGACGGTCATGTCCTCGGTCATGCGCCGGCGGAGAGGGCTCATCTCGGCCATCTGGAAACTCCTGTCTGAGGGATCGGATCGACACCCGCATCCTCTCAGGCAGGAGACCTGTCACGCCACCAAGCCGCTCACGCCGCGACAGCGGCTTCGTTCAATCCCCCAAGAGTCACCGCCCAAGGCCGCTGGTATTACTCTCACGAGGGTCATCCTTCACCAGAAAGAACCACAGCACGGCAATGATCAAGCCAGGAACTGCGGGTCGACCGCGACAGCGTCGGCCGACGCCCTTCTGCGATACGTCTCGGAGCAGAAGT
>JBJMSU010000114.1:0-14206 GCA_045801465.1 Xanthobacteraceae bacterium
CTTCCGGCGTGAAATGCTTCGGGAAACTCTTCGGCGAGACGCCGTTCGAGCTCGTCGACGCCGAGAACCGCCGCGCGCATCAAATCGCCCCTGGTGCCCCGCTTGCGAAGTTCGTGATACATCGCGGCACCCTCTGACACGACCTTCGGAACCAAAAGGGCACCAGCAACTCTATGATTATAGTGCCGCTTTCTATTTGCAGTTCCAAACGAGCTTGCGGCAACGACTGTAGGAACTTCAAATCGGCGGCACCAGAGGCGGCTCCGTCGCAACGATCACGCCCGCGACGGGAGGGAATACGTGGAGGTCGCGTGCGCGACCAGATCGGTTTCGCCATCGGCGCGGATCCCGACTTCTCCGACCGCGAGGCGCTTGCCGAGCTTCATGAGCCGGCACTCGCCGATCAGCACGCCGGGGGGCGGCTTCTTGAGAAAATTGATGTTGAGATTCGTGGTCACCGCCAGCGGCACCCATCCGATGGACGCCAGAATGGCGACATACATGGTCACATCGGCGAGCTGCATGAGGACCGGCCCGGAGACCGTGCCGCCAGGCCGTGTCGAGTTCTTCCGGTCGTCCTGGCGCACGCGGGCGCCGCCGTGCCATACATCCACGATCGCCAAGCCGCTTCCGGCGTGAAATGCTTCGGGAAACTCTTCGGCGAGACGCCGTTCGAGCTCGTCGACGCCGAGAACCGCCGCGCGCACCAAATCGCCCCTGGTGCCCCGCTTCCGAAGTTCGTGATACATCGCGGCACCCTCTGACACGACCTTCGGAACCAAAGGGGCACCAGCAACTCTATGATTCTAGTGCCGCTTTCGATTTGCAGTTCCAAACGAGCTTGCGGCAACGACTGTAGGAACTTCAAATCGGCGGCACTAGGTGGAATATAGCCCGGTCCGTCCTATTTCATTGGTGTCATTATGCAAATAGAGTCGATTCCATGAATGCCCCCTCTCCGGTCCGCCGGCCAGCCGTCGATGCACCGCTCGTCCTGCGCGAGGATGTGGACGACGTCGCCGTCATAACGCTGAACCGTCCGGAGGCACGTAACAGCCTCTCCGAGGCGATGCTTTCCGCGCTTGGCGAGACCCTCACGACACTCGCCGCCGAGCGCGACGTACGCGCCGTCGTGCTCGCCGCCAACGGGCCCGCCTTCTCGGCCGGCCACGACCTCAAGGAGTTGACGGCGCGTCGCACCGACCCGGATCGCGGACGCGATTTCTTCAAGCACGTGATGACGACCTGCAGTGCCGTGATGCAGCAGATCGTGCGCCTGCCGCGGCCGGTGATCGCGGCGGTCCAGGGTCCGGCGTCGGCAGCGGGGTGCCAGCTCGTGGCCAGCTGCGACCTTGCGGTGGCTTCCGCAGCGGCCCGGTTTGCCACGCCGGGCGTCGACATCGGCCTGTTCTGCTCGACCCCCATGGTGGCGCTCTCGCGCAACGTCGCACCCAAGCATGCCATGGAGATGCTGCTCACCGGCGACATGATGTCGGCCGAGGACGCGCTGCGCATCGGCCTCGTGAATCGGGTCGTGCCGCCCGGCACCGAGGGCGACGAGGCCATCAAGCTCGCGCGTAAGATCGCGGCGAAATCGGCGCATGTGGTGAAGATCGGCAAGGAGGCGTTCTACCGTCAGCTCGAAATGGGCCTGGCCGATGCCTACGCCTATACGTCTCAGGTCATGGTCGAGAACATGATGGCGCGCGACGCCGAGGAAGGAATCGGCGCGTTCGTGCAAAAACGCAAACCGACCTGGGAGGACCGTTGACGAGTAGTGCCGCCGATTTGAAGTTCCTGCAGCGGCTGCGGCAAGCTCATTTAGGAACTTCAAATCGAAAGCGGCACTAGAAACCATAGACTTGCCAGTGCCCTTTGCTTCCGAAGTTCGTGTCAGAGGGTGCTGCGGCGTAGCACGAACTTCGGAAGCGGGCACTGGTCCCATGGATCACGACACCTACCCCGACAGCTATATCCGCGGCATCCTCACTACGGTGAAGTCGATCGCCATGGTCGGCATCTCGCCGAAGGACAATCGGCCGAGCTACTTTGCCTTCAAGTACCTGTTGGAGCGCGGCTACAACATGATCCCGGTCAATCCGGGCCAGGCCGGCCAGGAAATCCTCGGCCGCAAGGTCTACGCCAAGCTCGCCGACATCCCCGAGCCGGTGGACATGGTCGATATCTTCCGCGCGCCGCAATATGCGCCGGCGATCGTGCAGGAAGCGCTCGCGCTCAAGCCCCGTCCCCCGGTGATCTGGATGCAGCTCGGCGTGCGCAACGACGAGGCGGCTGCAACCGCCGAGGCTGCGGGCCTCAAGGTCGTGATGAACCGCTGCCCGAAGATCGAATACGGCCGGCTGTCGTCGGAGATCTCCTGGATGGGCGTCAATTCACGCACCATCACGGCGAAGAAGGCGCAGCTGTCCGGCCGCGGCATCCAGCGCATGTCGCTCAACCGCACGACGCTGGCCGGCGGTACCACGGAGGCGGCGCAACGCGCCGTCAAGGAGAGCGGCGGCCATTGAGGATGCTGCAAGGGGCGGCTTGACGCCCCTCCCCCGTCCGATAAACGAAATCCGTGAACTCCCGTCTAAGGCGGCAGAGGCCGTCAGCGCCTGCCCATCCTGGGAAGGCCGAGAAATCCTAAACGGCTGAGGGACCGCCATGACCGAGCGCACACCCGGGTTTTCGACGCTGGCCATCCATGCCGGCGCCCAGCCCGACCCCACCACCGGCGCGCGCGCAACGCCGATCTACCAGACCACCTCGTTCGTGTTCGAGGACGTCGATCACGCCGCCTCGCTGTTCGGCCTGCAGACCTTCGGCAATATCTATACCCGCATCGGCAACCCCACCAATGCGGTGCTGGAGGAACGCGTCGCCGCCCTCGAAGGCGGCACCGCGGGCTTAGCGACCGCCTCCGGCCACGCCGCCCAGGTGCTCGTGTTCCATTGCCTGATGCAGCCGGGCGACGAGTTCGTCGCCGGCAAAAAGCTCTATGGCGGCTCCATCAACCAGTTCAATCACGCCTTCAAGAACTTCGGCTGGAACGTGGTGTGGGCCGATCCCGACGACGTCGCCACCTTCGAGCGCGCCGTGACGCCGCGCACCAAGGCGATCTTCATCGAATCCATCGCCAATCCGGGCGGCGTCATCTGCGACGTCGAGGCGATCGGCAAGGTAGCGCGGCGCGCCGGCGTGCCGCTGATCGTCGACAACACGCTGGCCACGCCCTACTTGTGGAAGCCGATCGACTACGGCGCCGACATTGTCGTGCACTCGCTGACCAAGTTTCTCGGCGGCCACGGCAACTCGATCGGCGGCATGATCGTGGATGCCGGCACGTTCAACTGGTCGCGCGAGGGCCGCTACCCGATGCTGTCCGAGCCGCGGCCGGAATATCACGGCATCGTGCTGCACGAGACCTTCGGCAACTTCGCCTTCGCGATCGCCTGCCGCGTGTTGAGCCTGCGCGACATGGGCCCGGCGCTCTCGCCCTTCAATGCGTTCCTCATTCTCACCGGGATCGAGACGCTGCCGCTGCGCATGCAGCGCCACTGCGACAACGCCATCACCGTGGCCGAGTGGCTCTCCCAGCATTCCAAGGTGGCGTGGGTGAGCTATCCCGGCCTGCCGGGCGACCGCTACCATTCGCTGGCGCAGAAATATTGCCCGCAAGGCGCCGGCTCGGTGTTCACGTTCGGCCTCAAGGGCGGCTACGAGGCCGGCGTGAAGCTCGTCTCCAACGTCAGGCTGTTCTCGCATCTCGCCAATATCGGCGATACGCGTTCCCTCATCATCCATCCGGCCTCCACCACCCATCGCCAGCTCTCCGACGCCCAGAAAATCCAGGCCGGCGCCGGCCCCGACGTGGTGCGGCTGTCGATCGGGCTGGAGGACGTCCAGGACATCATCGCCGACCTGGAAGAAGGATTGGGCGGCGCCTAAGCGTGGACTCGTAGGGTGGGTTGAGGCGCCACGCTCGGGTTGCAAATGGAACCGCTGCATAGCGCGCCGAAACCCACCGGCGGCGGAACGGAGGACGGTGGGTTTCGGCGCGAAGCGCCGCGATACCATCGCGACGCCTCGCGACCCGCCTCAACCCATCCTACGATTTCTTCAGAGTGCGTGCGATGTAGTCGCGCATGCGGGCGAGCGTGTCGGGATCGAGCCACATCTCGTGCACCGCCGGATCGATGCTCGCGCCGGCGCGCTGCAACGTGTCCTGCACGGCCCTGCGGCTCTGCATCTTGGTCAGCGCGAAGGCGGCCGGAGAGAGCGCCGCCAGCGTCTCGGCAGCCGCAACGGCGCGGTCGAGGAGGCGCTCCGGCGCGACGAGCTCGTGCACGAAACCCCGCTCGCGCGCGGCCTCCGGCGCATAGGTGGCGCCGGTGAACATGGTCTCTTCGAAATCCTGCGGCGCCGTGGCGAAGCGCATGATCTCGAATGCGATGGTGGGAAATGGCACGCCGACCAGGAGCTCGGTGACGCCCATCGTTCCGGTGCCGAGCGCCATGAGGCGGCGGTCGGCGGCGCAAGCGAGCACGCAGCCGCCGGCAATGGCATGGCCATTGACGGCCGCCACGACCGGCTTGGGATAGAAGAACACGGTCGCGAACGCCCTGCTCAGGACAGGAAGGAAGTCGCGCAGGTAAGCGGCGCCACCCTCCACCGCACGCTTCAAATCGACGCCAGCCGAGAAGATCTTGGCCGTGCCGGTGAGAACCACCGCCTCCGCCGTCGAGGGTTTGAGCTCTTCGAAGCGGGCGACGATGTCGGTGCACAGCTCGCTGTCGAGCGCATTGGCTTTGCCGTGCGCCAGCGTCATGACCGCAACGCGCCCGCGATGAGCGATCTCGATCATGGCCACGCTTCCGTTTCCGTCCGCGTTACGGGGCGGATGACACCGCCATCGATCTCGCCATCTCCGGCGCTCCGATGGCGACGATCCGTGCAGCATGGACGGCGGCGATCGTCAGGACAAGGATCGCGGTCGCTTGATGCAGGAGCGCAAGCGCCAGCGGCGCTTGATGGAGCAGCGTCAGGATCCCGAGCCCCGCCTGGAGCAGAAGCGCCACGGCCAGCGCCCAGGCGCCGTACAGCGCAGGTCCCTCGCGCAGCGTCCGCGCCACGTCGATGCCGTGCAGGATCGCTGCGAGCAGCAGCACGTAGGCCATCATGCGATGATCGAACTGAACCGTGAGCCGGTTATCGAACAGGTTGCGCCATAGCGGCTCGCCGGCGAACAGCTCGCTCGCCGGCGGAACGACGCGGCCGTCGATCAGCGGCCAAGTGTTGTAGATGAGCCCGGCATCGAGGCCGGCCACCAGCGCGCCGAGATAAATCTGCATGAGCACCAGGGCGAGCAGACCGAGGGCGCCGGCACGGATGCGACCGGGCGCTTCGCTCAACCGGGCCGGCTCGAGCCGTACCGCGGTCCACACGATGGCGGCATAGACCACGCAGGCAAGGGTCAGGTGCAGCGCCAGCCGGTATTGTGACACATCCACGCGGTGCTCGAGCCCGGAGGCAACCATCCACCAGCCGATTGCGCCCTGCAGCGCGCCCAGACCGAAGATCGCCCACAGACGCGGACGTAAAGCCGGTCCGATGCGGCCGCGCCACAGAAACCAGAGAAACGGAAGCAGGAACACGGCGCCGGTGAGCCGGGCGGCCATGCGGTGCGCCCATTCCCACCAATAGATTGTCTTGAACTCAGGGAGCGTCATGCCGCGGTTGAGGACGCGGTATTGCGGGATCGCTTGGTATTTCTCGAACTCCGCCTGCCAGGCGGCCTCCGACAGCGGCGGAATGGTACCGGTGACGGGCTTCCATTCGACGATGGAAAGGCCCGATTCGGTGAGCCGGGTGGCGCCGCCGATCATCAGGGTGGCGACGACGCAGGCCGCGACCACGAAGAGCCACCGCCGAGTGGCACGCGTATCGGACCGGGTCGGCAGATGCTGCATGGCTTGCGTGGCTTGCGTGTCTTGCGCGGAACGGCGCGGCTCCTATAGACCGGCGAATGGCGAATAGCGAATGGCGAATGGAAATCGCTGTTCGCCAATCGCTAATCGCTCTTCCCCATTCGCCATTCTCTACTCGCCAATCATGTCCATGCGCAGTCGTAAGCTGATCGGCACCGTCGTGCTGTTCGTTCTCGTGACCATATGGGCGCTGCTCGCAATGGCGCTGGCGCAGTCCGCGCTCACCGACACGAATTTCTGGATCGCTGCGCTCTACTATGCCGTCGCCGGACTGGGCTGGGTGCTGCCGGCCATGCCGCTGATCCGCTGGATGCTGCGGCCCGAGGCGGATGGCGAACAGCGAATGCCAAATGGCAAGAGGGCGAGGAGCGAATGAACGAATAGAAGCCGCCCTTCCCTACTCCCTATTCGCCATTCATCATTCTCTACTCCCTCGGCACCGGCTGCGCCGGTTCGAGCGGCAGATCGGCGGCCTGCCAACCGTCGGTCCCGTCCGGATACCAGCTGACATTGGTGTAGCCCCAGGCCACCGCACGCTTGGCCGCGTTCCACGACATCCAGCAATCGCGCAGGCAGTAGATGACCACAGGCTTGGCGCGGTCGCCGCCGGCGAGGGTCGCCAGCCCGTTTTTCAG
Source organism: Xanthobacteraceae bacterium (assembly GCA_045801465.1). Lineage (GTDB taxonomy): Bacteria > Pseudomonadota > Alphaproteobacteria > Rhizobiales > Xanthobacteraceae > DATFWC01. The sequence goes on from JBJMSU010000114.1 coordinate 6,626, forward strand.
ATAGGCCTCGGTCGCGGCGGCAAGCTCGCCGTAGCCGGTATCGGGCAGCCAGGCGCTTCCCGGGATGCTGAAGCGTGGCTTGTCGCGCCAGATCGTGCCGGCTGGAAGATTGGCCGGCCGCGGCGCCTGCGGCATCACGTCGATGAAGACGGCCGACTTGTCCCGCCACAGCCGCGCCGCTTCCACCGTGTCGATCGTGCGTGCGCCCTCAAGGCTCGACGGTGTCGGCGCGCGATAATTCTCGAGCCTGTAGCCGTCCGGCTGCGGCGGAGTCCGCTCCTCGCCCGACACGAGATTTGCCGCTGCCAGCGATGCCACCATCGCCAGCCCGAGAAGGGCCACGTCACGGGCGTGGCAGAACTGGTGTTTTCGTCGCGACATCATGGGGAACAGTGTAAAATCCGCGGCATGGCGCGCAAGATCGCGGCGTTCGCCGTGCTGATACTCGCAGGCTCGGCGGCTTCAAGCCAGGCGCAACCGGTAGCGGACGCGTTACCGGTCACGGAAATTGCCGCCGGCATCTTCGTGCATGAAGGCGCTTCGGCCTTGATGACGCGGGAGAATGCCGGCGCCGTCGCCAATGTCGGCTTCGTCGTCGGCGATGACGCGGTGGCTATCATCGATGCCGGGGGCAGCGTCCAAGAGGGCCGCCGGCTCAGGGCCGCCATCCGCAGCGTCACGGCGAAACCGATCCGCTATGTCGTCAACACCCACGCGCATCCGGATCATATCTTCGGCAACGCCGCCTTTGCGGAGGGCGGCACCGTGTTCGTCGGTCATAAGAACCTGCCGCGGGCTCTTGCGGCGCGCGGGCAGTTCTATCTCGACGCCTTTCGCCGCATCCTGGGTGACGAGCTAATGGCCGAAGTGAAGATCATCCCGCCCACGCGGCTGGTCGACGGCGAAGACCGGCTCGATCTCGGCGGGCGCGCCCTGCGCTTGCGCGCCTGGCCGGCCGCGCATACCGATGCCGATCTCACCGTTTTCGACGAAATGACCGGAACTCTCATGGCGGGCGATCTCGTTTTCCTCAAGCACGTTCCGGTTCTCGACGGCAGCATCAGGGGATGGCTGGCCGTGATCGAGCAGCTTGCCGCCATTCCGGCGCAACGCGTGGTTCCGGGTCACGGGCCGGTCGCATCCTGGCCCGATGCGCTTTCGCCTGAGCGTCATTATCTCCAGCGCCTGGCCGAGGACGTGCGCGGCCTGATTGCCCGCGGCACGATGCTCGGCGCCGCCGCGGAGACCGCCGCGGCTGCAGAAAGTCGGCACTGGGACCTGTTCGAGGAGTATAATATGCGCAACGCCACGGCCGCCTTCGCCGAGCTGGAATGGGAGGCGCCGGAGCCAAGGAGGCAGGATCATGCGAAGTAGAATCCTCTACTGCCTGCGTGTAGCCGGCTTGGTGGCAGCCTGGATCACCGCGGGCAGCGCCTTTGCGGCCGCGCCGGAGCCGGTCGATCCCTGGCCCGATCTTGTCCGCGACGTCTTCAACGGACGCCCGCTCGCCGACGCAACGGGCGTCATCGCCATGGACATGCCGGCGCGCGCCGAGGACGCAGCGATCGTTCCGGTCACCTTGCGGCTGAGCTTGCCGGCGGGCGATGCGCGGACCGTCAAAGCCGTGACCCTGGTGATCGACCAGAATCCGGCGCCCGTCGCGGCGAAGTTCGAGCTCGGCCCCGGCGTCACGATGATCTCCACCCGGGTGCGGGTCGATTCCTATACCAATGTGCATGCGGTGGCCGAGCTGAGCGACGGCACGCTGCATGTCGCGAAGACCTTCATCAAAGCCTCGGGCGGCTGCTCGGCGCCGGCCGCCAAGAACGCCGACGAGGCCAAGGTGACCCTTGGACAGATGCGGTTGCGGCAGTTCGCCAAGCCGGAGCAGGCATCCGCCACAGGCCCTCGGGAAGCCCAGATCATGGTCCGCCATCCCAACAATTCCGGCCTGCAGATGGATCAGATCACGCGCCTCTACACGCCGGCTTTCTTCGTGCGCGACCTGGGGCTGTGGCAGGGGGACCAGCTGGTGCTGAAGATGGACGGCGGCATCTCGATTTCCGAGGACCCGAACATCCGCTTCACTTATGCGGGCAACGGCGCCAAGACGCTGCGCGCCGAGGCGGTCGACACCGACGGCCACCGCTTCACCGGCGAGTGGCCGGTAGAGCCCTCCGGCATGTGAGGGACCGGCGAGGCCATGCTGGCTCCGGTTCTCCGCAAGCGGCTTCGTGCAATGTGAATCGGTAGATCGGAAGCTGCGAGCGCGACCGCCGAATGTCCGCTGTCCAGGGCCGGGGAGATGCGTGCCCAGCCGATTCCTTCCCAACCGATTTTTTCCAAGTGTTGACCGAAGGGGATGTGAGGCAAGGCTTGCTTTGTGCGTCGGATCGAGCCGCCAGCACGCAAGACGCGCCGCTAATCTTGCTGCACCGCGCTCAAGGTGCTGGGCGACCCTCTGACCGGCAAAGCTCGCGCCGGCCGGTTGCGAAAGCCGATTTGAACATTGCGAGCCGCCACACCGACTAACTGATCGGATCGCGGCCTTCGAGGAAGGCCGATTGCGATTTTCCGGTTGCTATCGAACAAGTGCGGAGACCACATGCGCCGAGATGCCCTTCCCACGTCGCCCGCCATTTGGCTGCTGTTCGGTGCCACGCTGATGGCAGCAGCAACGCTGCCTGCCGCGCACGCGGCGGCCGACGATGCCGCTACGTGCCACGAGGCGTCGGGCGACGTGGCGGTCGCAGCGTGCACGCGGGCGATCGGCTCGGGCCAATACGAGGGCCATGACCTCGCCAAGCTTCATTTTTCTCGCGCGATCGAGCATGGCCAGAAGGGCGACAGCATAAGCGCCATTGCCGACTACAGCGAGGCGATCCGCCTCGACCCGAACGACGCCGACTCCTTCAACAACCGCGGCACCGCCTGGTACGCCCAGGGCGACTACGATCGCGCCATCACCGACTTCAGCGAAGCGATCCGCCTCGACCCGAAAGACCCGTGCCCCGTCTACAATCGTGGCATGGCTTGGCACGACAAGGGCGACAATGACCGCGCGATCGCCGAATACAACGAGGCGATCCGCCTCAACCCGAATTATGCCGCCGCCTTCTTCAGCCGTGGCAACGCCTGGGTGGACAAGGGCGACAATGATCGCGCCATCGCCGACTACAGCGAGGCGATCCGCCTCAACCCGAACCTCGCCGCTCCCTTCTTCAACCGCGGCCGTGCCTGGCGCGCCAAGGGCGGGTACGATCGCGCCATCGCCGATTTCAGCGAGGCCGCCCGCCTCGACCCGAAAGACGCCGCCGCCTTCTTCAATCGCGGCAATGCCTGGCGCAGCAAGGGCAACAACAACCGCGCCATCGCCGACTTCAGCGAGGCGATCCGCCTCGACCCGAAAGACGCCGCCGTCTACAACAACCGCGGCAATGCCTGGCGCGCCAAGGGCGACAACGACCGCGCCATCGCCGACTACAACGAAGCGATCCGCCTCGACCCGAAGGACCCCGTGTTCTACCGCAACCGCGGCATGGCCTACAAAGCCACACGCGGCTTCGACCGGGCGCTTTGGGACTACTCCAAGGCCAACGCGCTGGAGCGCGAAATCCGTCATTGAAGCGTCAGCGGCGAATGCCGAGCTCAGCGGCGATTCGGGTGCTATCAGGTCCGAAACGAACGCCAATTACGCCGCATTGACGCGGCGGAAGCCGTTGTGGAGGGCGGTGGCGGCCCCCGACAGGAGCACGCGCAGATAGCGCAGGCGCTGGAACTCGCCGTTCAGCGTGATCCGCGGCAGCGCCGTGAGGTGACGGCGGTGCTCCGGGAACAGGACGCCCGGCCGCGTCGTCACGGCGGTGTCGAACCCGATCTCGCGGGCCAAAGCAAATTCGCGGGGGCCGGCCGAGCTCGCATCCCCGATCGGATAGGCGAGATGGCGCGGCCGAATGCCCAACGCGGCCTCGATCACCGCGGCGCTCATCTTCATCTCGGCGCGCGCTTCGCCATCCGGCACCTTCTTGAGCATGACGTGGTTGACCGTGTGCGCCCCGATCGTGACCAGCGGGTCGCGGGCAAGCTCGGCGAGCTCGTTCCACGTCATGCACAGCTCGGCGCAGAAGGCGGCCATGTCAATGCGGTAGCGCCGGCACAGCTCGTGCACCGTGTCGCGCAGGGCCTTCTCGGTCGGCAGGCCGCGCAGCCACCAATAGACGTCATTGAACACCTCATACTTCTCGCGCGTCGTGCGGCACGTGAAATGCCGGTCCTCATTCCCGATGACCAGGCCGACGCGGTCGTTCTGCGCAATGACGGCTTGCAGCGCGAGCCACCATAGTTCCCCGAGGCGGTCGGGAAAGCTCGTCGGAACGTAGATGGCAAACGGCACGGCGTGACGTTGCAACACCGGATAGGCATAGGTCAGGTTGTCGCGGTAGCCGTCGTCGAAGGTGAAGCAGACGAACTTGCGCCAGAAGATGCCTTCACTCAGGCGCCGGCGCATCTCGTCGAGCGAGACCAGATCGACCTGCGAGCGGCGCAGGCTGAGGATGACTTCCTCCAGGAACGTGGGCGTCACCTCGAGCAGGCGATTGGGCTGGAACGCGCCGGGCTGCGCCGGACGGACGTGATGCAGCGTGAGAATCGCTCCGATGCCGCGGAAGAACGGCCGCAGCGCGAGATGAGATCCGGTAAAATAGAGCGCCTCCAGCCCGGTCCGGATCAGCATCTTGTTGGCAGGGACCACGTCGCGCTCCCGCTCCGTCCGTTCCGAGCAATGGGACATCGCCCAGCGTTGTGGCGAATCTTCGTTGAGAACCAATTATCGGCCTTTTGGCCGGCGGCGCAGGGCTGCCGAACCGGCCGCGTTAACGCGGCGGTAACCACGATAGCCCTACCTATGGCCGCACCTTTAGAAGGCCTAATAGTATCGGGGACACGTATGTCGGGCAGCGTTCTGTGGCCGGTGCTCGCCGCCGCTTGTTGTATCGTCGTGCTCTGTTGGGCGCTGCGCGTGCGCCAGCAAAATCTGCAGATCACCGCCGCCGTGAACAACATGTCGCAAGGTCTGTGCATGTTCGATTCCGCGGCACGGCTGGTATTCGCGAACAAGCGCTACCTCGAGATCTACCGCCTCTCTGCCGAGACGACGAAGCCCGGATGCACGTTGCACGACCTCGTCAAGAACCGCCAAGCCGTCGGGACCTTCTCGGGCGACGTCGACACGTATGTCAGCAATCTCCTGACCGAGATTGCGACCGGCAAAGCGGTGGACAAGCTGATCGAGCTCAAGGACGGCCGCGTGATCGCCCTGTGCAACCGGCTGATGCGCGGCGGCGGCTGGGTCGTCACCCACGACGACATCACCGCGCAGCGCAGCGCCGAGCAGAAACATGCCGAGCTGGCGGGACAGGAGCAGCGCCGCGTTCAGGTCGAAGCGGCGATCAGCGCGTTCCGCCAGCGCATCGAGGCGGTGCTCGGCACGCTGGCCGGCAGCGCCGGCGCCATCCGCTCCACCGCGACGACCCTCTCCAGCGCATCGGATCAGACCTCGCAGCGGGCGGAGGGGGCGGTGAAAACCTCCAACGATGCCTCCGGCAATGTCGAGGCGGCCGCGGCCGCGGCCGACGAATTGCTGCGCTCGATTACGGAGATCGCTCGGCAGCTCGAACAGACGACGGGACTGGTGCGGGTGGCCGTCACCGAGGCGCAGACCACCAACAACGAAATCGCCGGGCTGGCCCACGCAGCGCAGAAGATCGGTGACGTGGTCAAGCTGATTCAGGATATCGCCGGGCAAACCAATCTGCTCGCGCTCAACGCCACCATCGAGGCGGCGCGGGCCGGTGAATCCGGCAAGGGCTTTGCCGTGGTCGCCGCGGAAGTGAAATCGCTGGCCGTGCAGACCGCCAAAGCGACCGAGGAGATCGGCGCACAGATTTCAGCAGTTCAGTCCTCGACCACGGGCGCGGTCGAAGCCATCCGACGGATCGCCGGCCGAATGCAGGAGATCAACGAATTCGCCTCAACGGTTTCTGCCGCCGTGCAGGAGCAGAGCACAGCGACCGGCGAGATCTCTCACAACGTGACCAATGCCGCCAAAGGCGCCAAGGTGATCGTTTCCATTCTCGGCGAAGTCGCGGGCGCAGCCACCGACACCCGCCACTCGGCGCAGACCGTGCTGTCGGCCTCCGAATCGGTCGAGACCGCCGCCGCCAATCTGCGCACCGAGGTCGAGAGCTTCCTCGGCAAAGTGGCGATGTAGCTTACGACGCACCATCATCGGCGGTGCCGATCAAAGAAAGACCGAGCGGTAGGTCCAATACGGCACGTCGTCGTGGATCACGACCGCGGCGGGGTTGGGCTTGCAGGTGCGGTAGTCGGCGCTCGCCGCGGCCAGGCACTGCTCGAACGTCCAATAGCGGCAGCTCCTGGCGCCGGCCCTATCCGCCGGCCCGCACCACGGCCGCGCCGCGCCGCTCTCGACATGGATCGTGCTGCCAGCGCCGGTTCCAGGATTCGGCCCGGCATCGAAGAAGGACGTCAGGATCAAGGCGGCAAGCGCCAGCGCACCGCTGGTCAGCAAGCCTGCCGGCACGCGGCTGATGAGTCCTGACATTTGGATCCCCTAAGTCCGGGCTATCGTTGGCGCGAACTTAGGAAGTCAGGGCGTGGGGACGTGTGATGGAGATCACACCCCACGCAATTTGTTGAGAAGCCGGCAAAACCGGGCGAATTTGGCCTCACCCCTCGCCGTTGCCGTTACCGTCCTCCTCGCCGATGCGTTCGACCGAGACCACGCGCTCGTCCTCGGCGGTATCGAACACGATCACCCCTTGGGTCGAGCGGCCGGCAATGCGGATCCCGTCCACGCCGCAGCGGATGAGCTGGCCGCGGTTGGTGACGAGCATGATCTGATCGCTCTCCTCGACCGGGAACGACGCCACCAGCCGTCCGTTGCGCTCGGTCACCGCCATGGCGACGATGCCTTTGCCGCCGCGGCCGGTGGTCCGATACTGGTAGGACGACGAGCGCTTGCCGAAACCGCGTTCCGAGATGGTCAGGACGAACTGCTCGGCGGCCGACATGTCGACATAGCGCCGCTCTCCGAGCTCGATCGTATCGGCTGCCTCCTCCGCCTCAGTGACCTCGGCCGCCTCTTCGCCTTCGCCGCTGATGCCCCGCCGCACCGCGCTGGCGCGCTTGAGATAGGAGGCGCGCTCGTCCGCCGTGGCCTCGACGTGGCGCAGGATCGCCAGCGAAATCAGCCGGTCGTCCTTATCCAGCGCGATCCCGCGCACGCCCATGGAGGTGCGCCCCTGGAACACGCGCACGTCCGCGACCGGGAAGCGGATGCATTGACCGCCGGCGCTGGTCAGCAGCACGTCGTCGGCCTCGGTACAGATCTGCACGTCGACGATCGCCTCGCCCTCGTCGAGCTTCATGGCGATGATGCCGGAGCGGCGCACGTCGACGAAATCAGAAAGCTTATTACGCCTCACCGTGCCGCGCGTGGTGGCGAACATGACGTCGAGCTGAGCCCAGCTCGACTCATCCTCCGGCAGCGGCATGACGGTG
>JBJMSU010000159.1:0-25026 GCA_045801465.1 Xanthobacteraceae bacterium
GGCCGAGCTGCTCGTCGCCGAGATCGAGCGATTGCGCAAACTGGCGAACCGCCTGCGTGTCGGACTGCAAATCATTGCCGAAAATCCCGAATGGCACGATCATTCGACGCGCGCCGCCGATGTGCTCATTCGCGAGCCCCGGGAGGACCCCAAGCCGTAGAGCCAGATGATTTCTTTTCGAGTCGTCGTCCCCGCTCTAGCTTATCGTTGCAGCAGGATCTGTTCCGAAAACCGGAATCCAGCCCGGATCAGGTCCCGGCCGGGCTTTTTCGCGATCATGCTGTGAGTCCTGCCATCTTGGGAGCCGCCATCTTGGGAGCCGCCATCTTGCCCAGCGATCAACACGACACTTCCGCCCGGGCCGCAAAGGCGCTCGAGGAGACCCTCGCCGAGAGGTTCGGCGCGTCGATTCCCGTGGATCCGGACCTGCCGGGACTGGACGAGCTCACGCGGATTGCCGGCCACCGCTCGCATCGGCGCTTCCTTGAACGCGCCGTGGAGCCTGGCTTGTTGCGCCTCCTATGCGCCTGCGCGCTCTCGGCGCCGTCGAAGAGCGATCTGCAGCAGGCGGACATCCTGGTCGTGGGCGAGAGGGAGACGCAACGCGCGATCGCGGCGTTGATACCCGACATGCCGTGGATCGCCGATGCGCCGGCCTTCCTGGTGTTTCTCGCCAACGGGCGCCGGCTGCCACTCATCGCCGAGGCGCGCGAGAAGCCGTTCCCCAACGATCATCTCGATCTGTTCTTCAACGCGGCAGTGGACAGCGCCATCGTGCTGGCGACGTTTCTGCGCGCCGCCGCTGCGGTCGGGCTCGGCTGCTGCCCGATCAGCGCCATCCGCGACCACGCCCGGACCGTCAGCGAGATGCTGGCGCTGCCGGCGCGCGTGATCCCGGTCGCCGGCCTGTGCCTGGGCTGGCCGAAGGAAGCCGGCGGCATCACGCCGCGGCTCGGCCTCGAGGTGACGCTGCACCAGGATCGCTATGCGGCGGAAGACCCCCTGCGGCGCATCGAGGATTACGACCGCCGCCGCGAAGCGCGGCGACCTTATTTACGCCAGCGCGCGCCGGAGCGCTGGGGGAAGGCCGCCGTCTATGGCTGGTCGGAGGACAAGGCGCGACAATACGCGGAGCCGCTGCGCGCCGATTTCGGCGCCTTCGTGCGCGCCCAGGGCTTTCGCCTGGATTAGACCGCCTCACCAACCGACGCCGAGAAACAGCATCGGCGCGGACACGACGACTTGCTGATTTGATCGCCGCGGCCGAGACGCGTCGGCACGATTGGAAACCAGAGCGGATACGGCTCCCATGGTCGGCACCACGGGGTTGCTGATCTCCTTGGTAGTTGAGCCCGCCTGCGACGGAGTGCCCCGTGCCTGCGCGGGCAGCGACAGGCTCTCAGCCAGAAGTGCCGCCACTGCGGCAACCACAACATTTCTATAACGCAATCCGATCATCGTAATCTCCACTCTCGCTCGAGATTTGCCCAGGCCATGCGTTGGCCAGCGGCATTCGTTGCTCTGACGCCACAATCAGCTCCGTCGTTCACTTTCCGGGCTGCGTAACCGGCGCAAGTTTTCGTGATGTGCTTGAGAGGGCAACCTGTTCCCAAGGTGAAAGGCTCGACCCCCCGCTGAGCGGCGTGCCCCTCGGTGCAACTACTCAAGGCGCCGACACCGGCGCGATGACGGAGGTCGGGTGCCGCCCAGGTACATGCGTCGGGCGGCACCGCGATTCTTGCTTCAATTTCCCTTCGTGGCGCGCTCGAGGAAACGCACCAGCGCCGCGCGGTCTTCGGCCGAGCCGATGGTCTGTTCCGGCATCTTGGTGCCCGGCGTGTAGGCGGCAGGGCCGAGCTCGAACAGCTTCGCCACCGTCTGCGGCGTCCACACGATGTCGAGCTTCTTCAAGGCCTCGGAGTAGCGGTAGCCGGGCAGCGTCGCGATCTTGCGGCCAAATACTCCCGCAAGCGTCGGACCGGCGCGGTTGCCTTCGTCGGGGCGCACCGTATGGCAGGCGACGCAGGCGCGGAACACTTCCGCGCCGTGATCGCCCGCATAAGCCGCAAGCGGATCGTCGGGCCCCATCGCTACCGAGCCGATATGCTCGCCGGTTGAGGCATTCCAGCGCCGCACCATGCGGTCGGTGCCGCCGGTGAGCAGCATGCGGTTGTCCGGCATGAAGGCGAGCGACCACACCGGCAGGCCGGGCCCCACCAGCGTGCGCGCCGCCATGCGCGCGCGCCGGTCGAGGACGGTCACCGAGCCGCGGATTCCGGCGGCGGCGACGAGCACGCCATCGCCCGACACGGCAAGCGCGATCACCGGGCTCGATTGCGCCGCCACCTCGCCGCGCACCTCGCCGGCCGATGACAGGAAGTACACCTTGCCGTCGGCGCCGCCGGCCACGATCTCGCCGTCGGGCGCCACCGCCACCGCGTTGAGCGGCGTCGGCGTGGTTGCGATCACCGGCGAACCGCTGCGCGGCCAGATGCGCAGCGTCGCATCGTAGCCGGCGCTCACCACGCTTCCATCGGACAGGAACGCGACGCCGTTGACGTTCTGCTGATGGCCTTCGAGCACGCGCGCTTCGCCGCCGTTGAGCGGCCACAGCCGCACGGTGTTGTCCCACGCGGCGGAGGCGAGCGCCGCGCCGTCGGGCGACACGGCCAGCGCCGCCACCGGCCCCTGATGGCCTTCGAACACAGCGGCCGGCCGCTCGGCGCCGGCGCGCCACAGCGCGATGCGGCCATCGGCACCCGCCGTGGCGAGCCGCCCATCGGGCAGCACCGCCACCGCATTGACCGCGTCGTCATGGAAGCGCAGCACCTCGACGGCGGCATTGCGCTCGAGCGACCAGCGAATGGCGGACGTATCGAAGCTGCCGGAGATTGCGGTCTTGCCGTCGGGCGCAACGGCGATGGCGCGCACCGGCCCGCCATGGCCGCGCAGCTGCGCGTGGGCGGCGGTCGTCGCGGCAAGCACGGCGAAGAGCGCAAGGGCGAGCACGCTTGGCAGTCGTTCCCGCGCAAGCGGGAACCCATGAACACCCGCCGTGCGATACTTGTGCGGCGGTGGCCATGGGTCCCCGCCTTCGCGGGGACGACCAAGCAGAAGCTTGTCACCTGGACTTGCTCTCATTCACGTCTCTCAATTTGCCGCGGCTTTGCAAGCCGACATTTCGCCCATTCGTTCCCCTGATGGTCAGTCCTCATGCGGCTGCATGCCGAGGGCACGGATGCGCGCGCGGACCTGCTCGTCCGTCAGCGCAGCGAGGAACGCCGCGACAGCGACGCGCTCGCGGCGGCTTTCGACGACGAGGAAATCGTAGGACTCGGGCGTGAGCGGCAGGAACGCCAGCCCGTAGAGACGTGCGATCGGCTCGATGGCGACGCCCCAATCGGCACGGCCTTGCGCCACCGCGGCGGCCACGGCGTTGTGCGAGCGCGGCTGGTTGCCGTAACCGGGCGGCCGCGCCCCGCCGAGCAGCTTGTCGATGAGGATGCGCGTGCCGGCGCCGGCATTGCGATTGACCATGATGCAGGCCGCATCGGCGTTCGCGACGGCGACCGCCTCCGGCGCGGTGCGTCCCTCGAAGCGGCGATCGCCTTCCCGATAGACGATCCCCTGCATGCGCTGCCAGCCGCGTACGAGGCCAAGCCCGGGCGTGACCAGATGGGTGTTGTAGATGTCGCTGTCGGGGGCGACGAGATGCACCGGCGCAATGTCGCACTCGCCGCGCCGTGCGGCGGCAACCCCGCCCAGGCTGCCGACGGCGAGCGTCCGTGTGGAGACCCCGCGTTCGGCCAATGCCCCGACCACGACGTCGAGCGCAACGTCATGGCTGCCCATGACCACCAGATCGGGAGCGCCTGCCTCGCCGATCAGCGTCACCCGAACGGGCGTTCCGGCATCGACGGCGGTCTCCAGCGCATCGACCGCGATGAAGCCGTCGGATTGCGAAAAGCTCGTCACCGCACCGGAGCCTTTGGCCGACGGAAATGCCACCAAGCCCTCAGCGTCGCCGACCAGCGAGACGAGCACGAATTCCTGGCGCCCGAGCTCGGAGGCGACGCGCACCGGAAGCTTGGCCTCCACTGTACGCACCGCCTCGGCCTTGAGACCGGCGCGGGCGCGAATGACCGGGGCCACGAAAGCATGGAAGGTGAAGATCGCCGAAGTAGGAAAGCCGGGCAGCACGGCGATCGGCTTGTGGCCGACCGCCGCGAGGCAGAGCGGCTTGCCGGGCTTCAAGGCGACGCCGTGGACGAGCACGCCGGGAGAGCCGAGCCGCGAGACGATCCGGTGCGACAGGTCGCCGGCGCCTTTCGACGTGCCGCCGCTCAATACCACCATGTCGCATTGGTCGAGCGCACGCCGCACCGCGGCGGCGAGCTCGTCCTCGTCATCCGCAAAGGCACCGAAGGCGACCGGCTCGCCGCCGGCTTCCGCGATGGCGGCGGCGAGGATCGCGCCGTTGCTGTCGTAGACCGCGCCCGGCCGCAACGCCTCGCCGGGTTGCACCAGCTCGTCGCCGGTGGAAAGAACCGCGACTTTCGGCCGCCGCACCACGTCGACGGCGGCGATGCCGCAGGCCGCCAGCATGCCGATCTCACGCGAGCCGATCCGGGTGCCCCGCCGCAGCAGCGTCTCGCCGCGCGCGATATCAGAGCCGGCATACGACACGAAGGCGCCGGGCGCGACGGCGCGGCGCACATCGATGGCCGGACCGCCGGGGTTTTCGACCAGCTCGGTCTGCTCGATCATCACCACCGCATCGGCGCCGCGTGGCACGACGCCGCCGGTGGCGATCGCGGTCGCGGTGCCGCGCTCGACCGGGAGCGTGGGCGCGCGGCCGCACACCAGCACTTCCGGATTGAGGGCGAGGCGCCGCGGCGCGGCATCGCTGGCGCCGGCGGTGTCGCTCGCCGCCACCGCAAAGCCGTCGACGCCGGCGCGGTCGAACGGCGGCACATCGGTGGGCGCGAGCACATCGGCGGCCAGCACGCGGCCGAGCGCGTCGCCGAGGGTCAGGCTGATTGCCGGCAGCGGGTCGAGATCGAGATGGCGCTCGAAGCGCGCGCGCGCCTCTTCGGGCGAGACGACCTCCAGGAACTGCTCCTGGCGCGCGGCGCGCCGCACCGCGTCGGGCAAGCTCTCGCGCTCCACGCGCAGCCGCTGACGATCGTCGTTCATGGAAACGGCCGCAATTCGACTGTCGCTCCCTGCGGGAAGCCTTCGCTCTCAGGTGGAACATAGATCCACCCGGCCGCATGCGTCAGCGACCGCGCCGGGAAGTAGCCCGACGCCAGCGGTTCAACACCGCCTTCGCAATAGCCGACGGGCACGACTTCGGCCAGACCAATGGTCGAGACGATCTTGCGGCCGAGCGTCACCTGCACGGTCTGCTCGACCGGCGCGACGCCGGTGAGCCGCGCCTGAAGATGGCGTCCGACCAGAAGCCATGCGGACAGCGCCGCATCGAGCCGGCCCGGCAGCAGCAGGACCGGACGCGCATCGATCGTGCCGAGCGCCGCAGTCTCGCCGGGGCGGATCGCCATGCCATGGATGTCGACGCGCCCGAGGCGCGCGAGCGTCGTCACGCTGGCGTCGGCGTGACCCATTCCGGTTCCGCCGATGGCGACGATCGCATCGCACTCGCCGTGGATCAGCAGGCGCTTCACGTCGAGCCCGCCCGGCGACGCCGAGGACACCCAGCCGCCGTCGCGCTGCAGCGCCTCGGCAATCAAGGTGCCGACGAAGTCCTTCGCCTCATCCGTCTTGCGATGGGTGCGGACCACGCCGATGCGGGGCGCGCGCGTCCACACGCGATCGATGCCGGCCGCCCGCAAGGCGGCAACGTCGGTCTGACGCAAACGCTCGCCGGCCTTGCGCAAGGATGCAAACGGCTGGGCGTCCATTCCGGCGGCCAGCACATTCTCGCCCGGGAAGGAAGGCGCCAGCGCTTCGGCCAAACCGTGGCTCTGCGTCACGGCGTCGGGCGCGAGCACCGCATCGGTGCCGTCCGGCAAGCGATCACCGCATTCGACCCAGACCGGCGCCGGGTCGAGCGGCATCGGGGCATACGGCCCGGCGTCGACGACGTGGTCGGACGCAACCGCCCAGCCGTCGCACAAGGCGACCGGGTGCGGTGGCGCCGACACGACGGCCTTCACGTCCTTGCCGAGCGTGCGCCCGACCGCCTGCCAGACGGGAATCTTGCGCGGCGCCACCGGCTGCGTCAGCGCATCGATTCGCGCATGAACCTCCGCCAACGGGGCAAGCCGCATGATGCGCTGATGCTCGGACGTCATGCGGCGATGTGTGCCGAAGCCAGCATGGCGGCGCAAGGGCCGGAAGAAGCCAATAGCGAGTGGCGAATGGCGAATAAGGGAGACAGCTGGACGAGCCTGCCGGCTATCCGCTACTCACCATTCGCCACTCGCTATTTGCCATTCGCTGCCTCATGGCCGAAACCGTTCTCAATCTGCGCGGCCTCAAATGTCCGTTGCCGGCGCTGAAAGCGCGCAAGGCGCTGACGAAGCTCACCGCCGGCGACACGCTCGTGCTCGAATGCACCGATCCGTTGTCGACGATCGACATCCCCAACCTGGTGCGCGAGACGGGCGACGTCCTGGAGGACAGCGCACGTGAAAGCGCGCTGTTCGTGTTCCGCATCCGCAAGGCGTGAGGTCCAGGCATCCGTCCCTGCCGCTTATTGCGGTTCGCCCACCCCACGGCGCCATTTGTCTCACTTCACGCGGTAACCCTGCGCCGTGGCCTTGACGGCGTTGGCGTCGAACTTGTTGATGTCGTCGATCAGGGCGTTGGTGATGAGGTCGGTGACCGCGACCTTCTCCTTGATCACGCCGTTCTTCAGGAGGAAATCGACGTACGATCCGTAGTTCGCCTCGGAATTCTCGCCCCATTTGGTGACGCCGCCGGCTTCGAGCCGCCAGTTGCGTGCGCGTGCCTCCAGCGTCTTGAGGTCGTCGCGCAGCGCCGTCGCCTCGTCCTTGCCGGTCGCCTTGGTCTGCGGGTAGATCTCCCACAGGATGCGGACGGCGGCCTCCGGATTGGTCATGGCGAACACCGTTCCCTTGGCATAGGCCTGCGTCAGCGCCACGGCCTGGGCGCGGTCCTTTGCGAGCGTCTCCTCGAGCGCGATGAATCCGTTGGACGGAAAGCGCGCGATTGCCTCGTTGTCCTTGTCGAGGAAGCGCAGCTTCGCCCCGGCGTTCTCGGTGAGCGCGTATTGCGTGTCGAACTGGGAGAGCGCCTGCACGTCGCCCGAGCGCAGCAAGGCGGCGGTCTGCGCCGCCTCGCCGGCCACGACGATCTTGATGTCGCGGTCCGGATCGAGGCCGTTGGTGGCGGCGAGCGCGCGGGCGATGATCACGCCGGCGGATGCCATCGAAGTGACGCCGATGCTCTTGCCCTTGAGGTCGGTGAACTTCTGCACCGGGCTCTCCGCCGGCACCACGATGCCGTAGATGTTGCCCTGATAGGCGGTGTAGAAATTCTTGATCTTCACGCCCTGCGGCCGAATGATCGCGACCGGCTCGATCGAGGGCAGGCCGTATTGCACCTGGTTGGTGGCGACCGCCTTGACGCAATCGGTCGAGCCGGGCAGCGGCACCAACTCGACCGTGATCCCGGCTTCCTTGAACCAGCCCAGCTTGGTCGCGATCGCATAGGGCGCCGCCGCCGAAGAGACCGTGCGCGCGCACCAGGCGACGCGAACATTGGTTTGCGCCACGGCCGCATCGACGCTCGCCAGAAGAGCGGCGACCGACACGATGGCAATCAACTTGTTCACGGCATTCCTCCTTTTCGCGGCGTGACGACGTCGAGCTTCTGCGACGGATCCCAGAACAACACGCGCCGCCGCACCTCGGTCACGATGGTGTTCAAGAGCAGTCCCACCACCGACAGGATCAGCAGGACCGAGAACTGCCCGGCGACGTCCATGGTGAAATTCATGCTCTGCATCAGCATGCCGAGCCCGGACTGGGCCCCGACGAACTCGGCCACGATGGCGCCGATCAGGGCGAAGATCATCGCGATCTCGAGCCCGGCGAAGATATAAGGCAGTGCATTGGGCAGCTGCAGCATCCAGAAGATCTGGCCGCGCGTCGCGGCGAGCGAGCGCATCAGGTTGACACGATCCTCCTCGGACGACCGCAGGCCCACGATGGTGTTGACCATCAGCGGGAAAAACGCCACCAGCGCCGCGCTCACCACCTTGGAGGTGAGCCCGAGGCCGAACCAGATGATGATGAGCGGCGCCAGCGCGACCTTCGGCATGGCCTGGAACATGACGATGAACGGATAGAGGAAATACTCCACCCGGCGGCTGAGCGCGACCGCAATGCCGAGCGCGAAGGCGAGCGTCGAGCCGAGCACGAAGCCCATCAGCGTCTCGGCCAGCGTGATCCACATGTGGTCGATATAGAGCGCGCTGGCGAAGCCGCGGTAGAGCGCGAGGAAGATACTGCTCGGCGCCGGCAGGATGAACGCCGGAATCGAGAACAAGCGGACCACCGCCTCCCAGACGGCCAGCACGCCTAAGATCAAGACGAGCCTGAGAACGAAACTGCGCGGTCCGCCGCTCATTCGAGTGCTCCGCCGGCGTTGAGGCCTGCGCGGATGCGCCGGACGTGGGCGCCGAACGCCTCCGTGGTCATGATGTCGATGCTGCGCGGGCGAGGAAAATCGATCCGCAAGAGATCGGCGATGCGGCCCGGCCGGGGCGTCATCACCAGCACCCGGTCGGCGAGAAACACCGCCTCCGAGGTCGAATGGGTGACGAACAGCACGGTCTTGCGCCGTTCGAGCCAGATGCGCTGCAATTCGGCGTTCATCGCCTCGCGGGTCAACGCATCCAGCGCGCCGAACGGCTCGTCCATCAGCAGCAAGGCCGGATCGTGAATGAGCGCGCGCACCAGGGCGACGCGCTGCTGCATGCCGCCCGACAGTTCCCACGGATAGCGGCGCTCGAATCCGGACAGTCCGACCAGCGCGATCAGCTCCAGCGCGCGCGCCGTCATGCGTTCGCGACCGAGCCGCTGCACGTCGACGGGAAGCAGGACGTTGCCGAGAACGCTGCGCCACGGGAACAGGACCGGAGACTGGAACACGACCCCGATGTCCTTGCGCGGCCCGGTGATGGGCACGTCGTTCAACAGCGCCGTGCCGTCGGACGCCGGCATGAGGCCGGCAAGGATCTTGAGAAGGGTCGACTTGCCGCAGCCCGAGGGCCCGACGATCGACATGAACTCGCCGTCGCTCACGGTGAAGTCGATGTCGCGCAGGGCATCGACGGCGTCGGCGCCGCTGCCGTAGCTCTTCGACAGGCGCCGCACCGCGATCACGTCGCGCGCGATGTCGGGCGTCGGCGCCACGGCGCGCACGGTCTCGTTCAGGGCATCCTCCCTGCGCATGTTCCGGCGAAAGCCTGGCCCGGACTTGATCCGGGCTGGGAACCGGTTCGCCGGCAGGAACATGCGCCGCTCAATCCGTCCCGCCGCCCGGGACTTGGCGACCGTCCGCGTGACCAGGGCCCTTACCCGGTCACAACCGCAAGCGCTTGAGGACGCGTCGCCACGGTTAGGCTATGGTGAGAGGGGGGGCCGGTCAACAATCCACGCCGGTTTCATCGTCGCAAAAGGGGGCCCGGCAGGGCGGATCACGAATGGCTCATCGCTGTGCGATTCTCGACGATTATCAGAATGTCGCTTTGAAAATGGCCGACTGGTCGCCGGTCGCGAAAGACGTCGACATCACGGTGTTCAACGCCCCGCTCGGAGACAAGGACAAGGTTATCCGGGCGCTCGCCGATTTCGACATTATCGTCGGCATGCGCGAGCGAACGCCGTTCCCACGCGGCGTGATCGAAGCGCTCCCCAAACTGCGCCTGCTCATCACCACCGGCGCCCGCAACGCCTCGTTCGACCTGCAGGCCGCCAAGGACCGCAACGTCGTGGTCTGCGGCACCCCCTCGATCGGCAACCCGACCGCGGGCATCGCCATCGGCCTCATGCTCGAGCTCACCCGCCGCATCGGCTTCGAGAATGCGCGGATGAAATCCGGTGAGCTGTGGCAGACCACCATCGGCCTCGATCTCGACGGTCAGACCCTCGGGGTGATCGGGCTCGGCAAGCTCGGGGCGCGCGTGGCGACCATCGCCAAGGCATTCGGGATGAAAGTCGTGGCATGGAGCCAGAACCTTACGGAGGAAAAATGCCGCGCCCTTGGCGTCGACTACGCCGGCAAGGAGGACCTGCTGCGGCAGGCGGACTTCATCACCATCCACGTGGTCTTAAGCCCGCGCACCCGCGGCCTGATGGGCGCCAAGGATCTCTCGCTGATGAAGCCGACGGCCTACCTGATCAACACCTCGCGCGGCCCGATCGTCGAGGAAGCCGCGCTGGTTGCGGCGCTGACCGAAAAGCGCATCGCCGGTGCCGGGCTCGATGTGTTCGACGTCGAGCCGCTGCCGCTCGATCACCCGCTGCGCCGCCTCGACAACGTCGTCATTACCCCCCACCTCGGCTACGTTTCGGTGCAGAACTACCGCGCCTATTTCGCCGGCGTGGTGGAGGACATCCGCGCCTGGCTCGACGGCAAGCCGGTCCGCGCCATGACGGCGGAGTAGTGCCGCGGCTCGTCATTTCGCCAGTACGTGGCTTCCCGACGTGACCGTCACCTCAACGTCCATGCCGACGAAGGCGGTGGCGTCACCGATGAAGCTGCCCTCCACCGGAACGGCTTGCGCGGGATCGCGGGTCACAGCGACGCGGATGAGATTCTCCCCGGCAACGATGCCGTTGGTCGGGTCGTATTCGACCCAGCCGGCGCCCGGAAGATAAATTTCCGCCCAGGCATGGGTGGCGCCGGCACCGTGAACGGAATCGCCGTTGCCGCCGTCCAGGATCGGATCATAGAGGTAGCCGGTGACGAAGCGCGCGCCGAAGCCCAGGCACCGGACGGCCTCGATCAGCAACAGAGCGAAATCGCGGCAGGAGCCGGCGCGCCGTTCGAGCGTCTCCAGCGGCGACTGGGCTCCTTCGCTGTCGCGAGCCGCATAGGCGAAATCCCGCTCGATCGCGGCATTCATCGCTGCCAGCAGCTCGACCGTATCGACGCCCTTGTGGGACACGAAGCTTTGCGCCCACGCTGTCACCACACCCTTGGGATCCGGGTAATGCTGCTCCAACAGCCTGCACAGGTCGGTGCGGTCGTTGGTCGAGTAGACGAATGGGTAGGTCGCGGCCTCCGGTGCGACGGGGAACACGGGGCGTTCAAGCGCGTAGCGCTCGAGGGTGAGCGTGCTGGCGATGGCAAGCTCGGCGGCCGGTTCGGAGAAGCCGACGATCGCGACGGAATTGCCGAACACATCGTGCAGCCAGCGAACCGCGGCGGCCGGCGACAGCGTGAGCTCGCTGCGCAACAGCCGGAGATCGTGGCTGTCGCGCGGCCGGACCATGAGCCGATGTTCGCCGAAACGTACAGCCTCCCGGTAGCGATAAGTCGTCGCGTGGCGGACGGTGAGGATCTTCACCGCGTCAGCAGGGCGACCTTCTCGCCGCCCGCGATCCCGGCGATGCAGCGGCTCGGCACCTGGGACAGCGGCCCGGCGAGCGGGCTGACCAGCGGATCGCAACCCTCCAGCCGCTTGTCCTTGTCGCCTTCGCGCAGGGTCTTCACCGGCACCTTTTGCGGGACAGCCTCGCTGTGCTCGCGCACCGTGACCTCAGGCAACGTGGCGTCCTTGGCGACGATCGTCACGTTGGCCACCGGATCGGTGCGAAACAGGATGGTGCCGTCACGGTTGCGGTAAACGATCGCCGTGTCGCGAACGCCGATCACCTCGACGGTCGTCACGACCGAACGATCTTGGGCACCAGAGCGCTTGGGGCTGGCGAGTCGGTCGCCCTTGTGCGCGCGATCGAGCTGATCGGCGGTGCGCGTCAGCGGTGACGTCAGCGTGGATGACACGATTTGCCAGGACGTCGGACCCGAAATGGCGAGGCTCAAGATTCCGACTGTCGCCAGGAACCCGCCCGTAATACCGGCGACGTGATACATGCTTCCCTCCATGGTTTCGTCCGCGTCACCGGGTCGATGTGGGAGGCGCCGCGAAGGCAAGCGCAATTGCGAACGTGCCGGCAGACCAGCCACGTCCCACGGAAGATTCCGGCGTACTGAAGACTGTTCGGGAAGGCCAACGTCGAACGGGAATGAAAAGTTCCGCTATCCTTCCGTTTCCACGGGCCGTAGCAGCTGCGTCTCGGGAATGGTGATGCGGCAGCGCACGCCTTCGCGGTCAAACGTCAATTCAACGCCGGCTTCGAGCGCGCGCGCCAGATTGCGTTCGACCACCAGGCTGCCGAAACCCCGTTGCACCGGCGCGCCGACCTCCGGACCGCCGGTTTCCGTCCACGCGATCTCGACCGTCGGCCGTTCGCCGCGCGGCTGCC
Organism: Xanthobacteraceae bacterium; assembly: GCA_045801465.1. Classification (GTDB taxonomy): domain Bacteria; phylum Pseudomonadota; class Alphaproteobacteria; order Rhizobiales; family Xanthobacteraceae; genus DATFWC01. The sequence goes on from JBJMSU010000159.1 coordinate 12,483, forward strand.
ACGTCCAGGCGATCGAAATCCGCCCGGACGGGGTCGACAGCGCGCCGAACTTGACGGCATTGATCGCCAGCTCGTGCAGGGCGAGACCCAGGCTCTGGGCCGCCTCCGGCCGCAGCATGACCGGCGGGCCTTCCAGCGCGATCTGGGAGCCGCTGCGATCGAGGTAGGGAGCAAGCTGCGAGCGTACCAGCTCGGCCAGCGCCACGCCGTGCCACTCCTCCTGCACCAGCAGGTCATGGGAGCGCGCCAGCGCCTGCAGCCGGGCGCTGAACTGGTCGAGGAAGCCGTCGATCGAACCGGCACGGCGTGCCGTCTGCCGCGCCATGGCCTGAATGACCGCGAGCAGGTTTTTCGAACGATGCGTGAGCTCGCGCATCAACAGGCGCAAGTGCGCTTCGCCCTCCTTGCGCTCGGTGATGTCGACGGCGGTGCAGGTCAAACCGGCGACCGTACCCGCCGCATCGCGCACAGGCTCGATATGGAGGTCGTACCAGCGGATGCCCGCCCCCTCGTTGACGCGGACCTCGCCATCCTTCGGCAGGCCGGAGTCGAGCGCCGCCTGCTTCAACGCCGCAATGGCGGCCAAATTCTCGGCCGGCACGATTTCACTGTCGATGTAGCCGACAATCTCTCGCACGTCGCGTCCGAACAGGGGATTGCTGATCGAGGTATAGCGCAGGTCGCGGTCGTGGGTGAAAACCGTGACATTGGAGCCGCGCAATGCGGTCTCGTAACGCTGCAAAGTCGTACCCAGCTCGGCCGTCAGCCGCTGTTGCTCGCGCTCGAGCGACCGGATCCCGGTGACATCGATGGCTCGGCACGTGATCCCGTCGACCGCGCCGTCGGGGCCGAACGTCGGATCGATATTGATTGCAAACAGAGCGCGGCCTTCCGGCATGGCATAAAACGCCTCGACGTTCCGCGGCTTGCCGCTCTCCAGCACTTGGCGCTTGATCGCAAGAATGTCCTCGCCGTCGGGCTCGGGCAGCGTCTGCGCGTCGCGCGGGCTGTGGATACGCGTATGCTGCAGGGTCTTGTCTTGCGAAAACACGTAAAGGCGGGCGGCACGCAGCGCGCTCTCGAACCGTCCGGCGGCATGCTCCGCTCCCGCTCCAGGCTGGGCCCGGGCCTTGCCACCATGGCGCTCGCGCGCGCGGCCCTGCGTGGCAGCCTTCCGGCCTGGAAAACCTGCGTCGGGCCGGGTCTGGTCGGTCATTTCAGCCTCAAACGATACGAAACCTGCACCCCCGGAATTGGGTTCGCGGTCTCAACCGCTCCTGAAATCGAAGCTCTCAGCCTATAGCTTTGCGGTCCGGAGTCTTTTTGAGAACGCCGGATAACCCCAATACGTTTCCGATCCGGCCGCCCTCACGCAAGCGCGAGTGCGACTACTTTACACAGGTAAGTTTTCCCGCCCAAACGCGGGAACCGATGGGCGGGTGGCACGTTGACTTTGCGACCGGCCACCATCCCCCTCCCCTCGTGCAAGGCCGGTATCTGGGCGTAGTCGGCGACGCGGCTGGCTACGCCCATATTTTTTTGTCGCATCGTCACGACGGGAACTTCGCCGCGCGCCGCCGAGTTGGGCCAACGAGCATCTTTCCAACGAGCATCCTTAACGAGCATCCTTCATGGGAGTCAGCAATGAACTGGGATCGCGTCGAAGGCAACTGGAAGCAATTCAAGGGCAAGGCCCAGGAGCAGTGGGGCAAGCTGACCGATGACGACCTCGACGTGATCGAGGGTAGGCGCACCGAACTCGCCGGCCGGCTGCAGCAACGCTACGGCTACGCCAAGGACCAGGCGGAACGAGAGATCGACAACTGGCTCGACGCCACGAGCTGATTTTCAGCCGCCGAACCCGAGGCGCCGGGTTCGGCGCTTCGGCCGATTTACGTTTTTGCCGGGGAAAAATTCCATGGCGCTCCTTACACGCAGAACCCGACATGCCACGCTCGATGTCAACGACGTCGTGAGCCTCCTGCGCGATCTCGAGCCGATATTGATGCGGCTCACCACTTACGTTTCCGCCAATGCACGAGAGGCGCGCGGCGCCATCCCCGATCGCATTTCCGAGGCATGGTCGGATGTCTCCGACCGCCTCCGATCCACGGTCGGGTACCGTGCACGCGATATGGGGGCAGAAGCGGCGCAGATGGGAAAGGGCGTCTGGCATAAGATCGAGGACGAAGTCGTCCACCGGCCGCTCGTCGCGTTGGCCATCGCGGCCGGCATCGGCTTTGTCATCGGCGCGCTCAATCATCGCCGCTGAACTGAACGCCGAAGCGGTAAATAGCGGGTGGCCGGAGCCGAATGGCCCCTGCCCTACTCGCCATTGAATGTCCGCTACTCCCTAGCTCAAGCCGCGCGCCGCTTAGCCTTGCGCTCGAAGAACAGGGCTTGGCTGATGATGGCCGAAACCGTAGCCGGTTGAAACGGCTTGGCGATCAGGAAGGCGGGCTCGGGCCGCTCGCCGGTGAGGAAACGCTCCGGATAGGCAGTGATGAAGATCACCGGCACTTCGAACGCCTTCAAAAGCTCGTTGACGGCATCGAGGCCGGAGCTGCCGTCCGCCAATTGGATATCGGCGAGAATGAGGCCAGGCCGCTTGGCCTTGGCGAGCGAGACCGCCTCGGCGTGGGTTCGCGCGATGCCGAGCACCTTATGCCCGAGCGATTCCACCAGACCTTCCAGGTCGAACGCGATGAGCGGCTCATCCTCGATGATCAGGACGTCGGTCGCGATCTCGGCGGCGAGCTCGCGCCCGGCCTCTTCGACGAGGTTGCGGAGCGTGGAGGTGTCAACCTCCAGCACTTGAGCGGCGTCGCTCTCCGAAAAGCCTTCCAGGGCCACCAGCAGGAAAGCCTGGCGCGCCCGGGGCGTGAGGTGACCCAGCCGCTCCTCGACCGGCAGCCCGCGATCTCCAGGCTCCGAGCGCTCGTTGAGGGGCACGGATTGCCAGATCTTGGTGAAGGTCCGGTAGAGCTCGACGCGCGGGTCGCTGCTGCGCTGAATGATGCTCGGATCCTCGATCAAAGCTTCGAGAACCTCACCCACATATGCGTCGCCGGAGCTTTGGCTGCCGGTGAGCGCCCGGGCGTAGCGACGCAAGAAGGGCAAATGCTGAGCTACGACGTGCGACGTGGACACGGAGACCCTCCCGATCTGACGCAAAGCTCAATATAGGCGCTCCAACGCCGAAATGAAAAGAAAGTTCCATGGGTTGGCGGAACCAACGGGGCAGGCTAGCGTTACCGGCGGTTAAGGGGACCTTTCATCTCACCGTACCCGAGTCGGGGACGGGCGGCGAGAACCAGCAAATGAGACAGCGTAAATCGAGTCGGCCGACCGGATCGTCCATGGAAACAGGTTCGTCACCTACTTCTGCACGGAGCCAGGGACGCCTGGGCCGGGACGTGCAGGCCAAAATCGGCAACCAACTGCGTGCGATCTATGACGATGTCGTCAAGGAAGGCGTGCCGGATCGGTTTGTCGATCTGTTGAAGCGTCTCGACGAGCAGGACGAGAAGGGCTCCGAGTCATGACTTTGGACCCCTCCGTCCGGGACGCCGTTCTCGCGGCAGTCCCAAGTCTGCGGGCGTTTGCCATCTCGCTGTGCGGCAATGTCGATCGCGCCGACGACCTCGTGCAGGAGACGCTGCTGCGGGCGCTCGCCAATATCAATTCCTTCGAACCCGGCTCCAACATGCCGGCCTGGCTGTTTACCATCCTGCGCAATCTGTTCAGGTCCGAGTACCGCAAGCGGCGCCGTGAGGTCGAGGACGCCGATGGAACCTATGCTCAAAGCCTCAAATCGCAGCCGGAGCAGAGCGGCCACGTCGAGTTTCAGGAGTTTCGCGCCGCCCTCGGCAAGCTGCCGCCGGACCAGCGGGAAGCGCTGATCCTGGTCGGGGCGTCGGGATTTTCCTATGAGGAAGCCGCCGACATCTGCGGCTGCGCCGTGGGCACCATCAAGAGCCGCGTCAACCGCGCCCGCGCCCGCCTCGCCGATATGCTGTCCATCGAGAGCATGGAAGACTTCGGACCTGACGTCGCGACCCGCGCCATCTTGGCCGGCACGACGTCGCGCTGAGCGGACGTCGCAAGCGCGCCAACGGCGCGCCGACGACACAGAACGCGGGGCGCTATTCCGGCGCCCGCGTCCCGAGTTTCCGTTCCAACGGAAGCGACGGGGCTCAGGGCGCCGGCGCGCTGCGGCCGGTCACCAGGCCGAACACGGCCGAAATGACGAACAGGATGAGCGCAACGAAGAAGATGATCTTCGCGATCTCGATCGCGGTGCCGGCGATCGCACCGAAGCCGAGCACGGCCGCAATCAGTGCGATGATCAGAAATGTGACAGCCCAACCAAGCATGGGAGACCTCTTTCAGCCATGGCATCCGGCCGCGCGGTTGCCTTCGACACTGAAACTCGGGTCCCGGAGAAACGTTCCGGCCGCCAAATGCTTGGCGCACCACCAAGGCGCCGACGGAGGTGGCACAAGTCCAGTTCGCACCCGCCGCCCTGTCGGCTTTCACCACCAGCCCGGAACCCCCTTTGTGATCAAACGTTTACCTGACATTCTCGATACCAAGCGAGTAACCTGACGTGGCCCTGCAGACCTATCGCGCCAAGCGCAATTTCGCCGTGACGCCGGAGCCGCGCGGGAAGGCCGCAACGGCCTCGGGCCATCAGTTCGTCATCCAGAAGCACGCCGCGCGTCGGCTCCACTACGATCTCCGTCTCGAACTCGACGGCGTCATGAAAAGCTGGGCCGTCACGCGGGGCCCGAGCCTCGTCCCGGGCGAGAAGCGTTTGGCTGTCCAGGTCGAGGATCACCCGATCGAGTACAACGAGTTCGAGGGCACGATCCCGCAGGGCCAATACGGCGGCGGCACGGTGATGATCTGGGATCGCGGCATCTGGGAGTCCGAAGGCGATCCCCACAAGGGACTCGAGAAGGGGAACCTGACGTTCTCCCTCGCCGGCGAGAAGCTTCACGGAAAATGGCACCTGGTCCGTTTGCGCGGCCGTCCCGGCGAGACCAAGGCGAACTGGCTGCTCATCAAGTCCAAGGATGACGCCGCACGCGACGAGAGCGACCCGGACATCCTCGAGGAGAAGCCGCTCTCGGTCATCACCGGCCGCTCGATCCCGGAGATCGCGGAGGGCAAGGGCCGCAAACGAGTGTGGCAATCGAACCGCAGCGTCAAGGACAACGTGAAGGCGGACGCGACGCGCGGCAATGCCACCGCCGCGCCGCGCGCCAAGAAGACGGCGCGCTCGCAGCGCCGCCCGAGCGAGAGCAAAAAGACGGCGCGCAAGAAGCCCAGGGCAAAGACGAAGGGTTCCACATCGCGCGGCGCACCATTGCCGGACTTCGTCCCGCTCGTTCTCGCCACCTTGAGCGAACGAGCGCCGGACGATCCCGCCTGGATCCATGAAATCAAGCTCGACGGTTATCGCATCCAGGCGCGGCTTGAGCACGGCGAGGTCAAGTTGCTGACGCGCAAGGCGCTCGATTGGACGGCCAGGTTTCCGCCAATCGCACAGGCGGTTGCCGACCTGCCGGCCGAACAGGTCCTGATGGACGGCGAGATCGTGTCCGAGACCGAGAGCGGCGTGTCGAGCTTTTCCCAGTTGCAGCAGGATCTCTCGGACGGACGCACCGACCGCATGGTCTATTTTGCCTTCGACCTCCTGCATCTCGACGGGCGCGATCTCACCGGCGCTCCTCTGATCGAGCGCAAGGAGATGCTCGAACAGCTGCTGTCCGGCTTGTCGGCTGACGTGCCGATTCGCTTCAGCGGGCATTTCGAGGAGCCAGGTTCGGTGCTGCTGGAGCATGCCTGCCGCATGGGCCTCGAAGGCATCATTTCCAAGCGGCGTGACGCCCCGTATCGTTCCGGCCGCGGCGGCGACTGGCTCAAGATCAAGTGTGCCAATCGGCAGGAATTCGTCGTCACCGGCTACGCCCCGTCAACGGTCGACAGCAGCGCCATCGGCGCATTGATCCTCGGCTATTACGACGACGGCGAACTGCGCTATGCGGGCCGCTCCGGCACCGGCTACACCCACCGCATGGCGCGCGACTTGTGGCAGCGGCTGCAGCCATTGCGCATCAACAAGCCGCCCTTCGCCAGGCTTCCGGCGGAGGAGACGCGCGCACGCAATGCCAAGTGGGTCGAGCCGAAGCTCGTGGTCGAGGCCGACTTCCGCGGCTGGACGCACGGCGATCGCATTCGGCAGGCATCGTTCCAAGGCCTCCGCGAGGACAAGTCACCGACAGAGGTGGTGCGGGAGAAAAACGCCATGTCCCCTGCCGCGAAGAAAACGGCCGCCAACGCCCCTGCCCGCTCCGCGCGAGCACAAGGGCGACCGACAAAGTCCGCAGCCACGGCTCCGCCCTACAGCATCAAGCTTACGCACCCGGATCGCGTCTACTGGGAGGATGCGGGTGTCACCAAGCAGGGGCTGGCGGATTTTTATGCCGGAATCTGGGATTGGATTGCGCCGCATATCGTCGGCCGTCCATTGGCGCTGGTGCGCTGCCCGGAAGGAGCGACCGGCGAATGCTTCTTTCAGAAGCACGCCAGCGCCGGCATTGACCAGAAGTGGCTGCGCCTCGTGCCCGAGCCGGATGGCGACCACGTCATCACCGTCGAAGATCTCGACGGGCTGATCTCGCTGGCGCAAGCCGGCGTCCTGGAAATCCACACCCGCGGCACGACCGCCGACAGCATGGAGACGGCCGACCGCCTCGTCTTCGACCTCGATCCCGGACCGGGCACTGAGTGGAGCGATATCGTCAATGCGGCGCGCGAGGTGCGCCAGCGTCTCAGCGATTTGGGGCTCGTGACGTTCCTGAAGACGTCGGGGGGAAAAGGGCTGCACGTGGTGCTGCCCATCAAGCAGACGCCATGGGAGCCCGCCAAGGCCTTTGCCCGCCACATCGCCGAAGCGATGGCCGCCGACGATCCGTCGCGCTACACGGCGACGGTGAAGAAGAGCTCGCGCCAGAAGCGGATCTTCGTCGACTACCTCCGCAACAGCCGCGAAGCCACTGCGGTTGCGCCGTATTCCACGCGGGCGCGACCGGGCGCACCGGTCTCGACCCCGATCACCTGGGAGGAACTGGCGAACCAGGACGGCGCCAATCGCTATACGGTGCTCAACCTGCACCAACGCCTGGCGCGCCTGCGCAAGGACCCCTGGGCCGAAATCGGCAAGCTGAAGCAGCCGCTGCCGGCCAAGGCGAAACGCAGATAGGCCGGCGCCGCAGAAGATCGTTCGACCATTGCCCCGGTTCCGTGTCCATCGAAACGCCGGGCCGAAAACGGAACGCTTCCGATCGCAAAGCGTTGGTTCGGGACTGAGCAGATTATATTCCCATTCGGATCGGTCTGCTCCGCCGATCAGGCGGCATGCGACCCACGATAACAATGTGAGGGCTTCCATGGCTCGGAAACGGTCAAATGGCGGCAACGGCGCAGGCCCCACAGGACGCGCGACATCGTCATCCGTCGGGGGTTCCAATCACGTGAGTCACAGCGGTCACAGCGAGTGGTTCAGCCGATTCGCGCACGAGACGGCGCGGCTTGCCGGCAACCCAGTGGCATTCATCGCAGCCGTGGTCGTCGTGGTCATGTGGGCTGCGACCGGACCCCTGTTCGGCTACAGCGATACGTGGCAGCTGGTCATCAACACCTCGACGACGATCATTACGTTTCTCATGGTCTTCGTGATTCAGAACACGCAGAACCGCGACACGATGGCTTTGCAGGTAAAGCTCTCCGAGTTGATCATCGCGGTTCAAGGTGCGAAGAACCGCCTCGCGACCGCAGAGGATTTGAGCGAAGAGGAGCTCGAGCGGCTGCACAAGGAGTATTGCGGCAAGGCCGACACGGCCCGGGAAACCTTGGAGCAGCGTCGCGCCAGGAAGGAGCAAGCCGAAGCCTAATCCGCTGGATTCATTGAGTGGCGCATGTTCTTGACGGCGAACCGGTACCCGCTTCGCCGGAACATGCGCTAACGCACCGCGCCGGTGGTCTCGCGATGGGTCCAACTGGTCGCCTTCTCGGCCTTGACGACCGGCGGCGCATTGGCGGCCACCACCGCGCTGTCGGGATCGCCGACCCGCGCCGCCATCAACACGATGACGAAAACCACCGCGGCGGCAAGGGCGACTCCGACGATACGCCGTTGAGTAGGACGGTCCGCACCAACCAGCGAATGGCTCATGACACGTCTCCGTGTCGCCTCCCCGACCGTGCGCAAACCAACGTGGAGGCAACCGAGATGGTTCCGCGCCATCCTTCGCGCAGGCAATCACAGGGCGATTGACCCAAGCGCCCTGCCGTGCATTCTCGCGGGCGCCATAGCGTCATACCCACCTCGTTCCAGGCCAAGATGACTGCGGACACACACACGGCGCACCATGGGCGCGTTGAGGACGAGCGCCTTCTGCGCGGCGGCGGACGCTTCATGGATGACGCAGCGCCGCCCGGTCACGCGTCCGTGGCATTCGTGCGCTCGCCGCACGCTTTCGCGCGCATTGTCTCGGTCGATGTCGAGGAAGCCCGCCGCGCGCCGGGGGTACTCGCGGTCCTGACCGCGGCCGATATGGAAGCGGCGGGCGTGGGGAATATCTCCCGCCATCCGCCCATGACCGGACGCAACGGCGCCAAGGTGGTGCAGACGAACCGCCCGGCACTGGCCGGGGATCGGGTCCTCCACGTGGGTCAGCCGGTGGTCGCGGTCATCGCCGAGACGCGGGACGCGGCCCTGGACGCGGCCGAGCTGATCGCGGTCGAATACGAGACGCTGCAGCCGGTCATCGACGTCCGCGACGCGGTCCGTCCCGACGCACCGCAATTGTGGCCGGAAGCTCCCGGCAACACCGTTCTCGATTGGCCCGGTCCCGTGGCCGACGACGGCAGCAAGGCCAAAGCGGTGGAGGAGGCGATCGCCACGGCGGCTCACGTGGCACGCATCACGGAGATCAATCAGCGCATCATGGTCGCCAGCATGGAGCCACGCGGCGCCAGCGCCAGCTATGACCCGGCGACCGACAGCTACGTATTACGGGCTTCGTCTCAGGGGGTCGGACCGCTGCGCGACGCAATGCTGCCGGTCATGGGGCTCAAGCGCGAGCAGCTGACTGTGCTGACCGACGATATCGGCGGCGCCTTTGGCATGAAGACCTCGGTCTACCCGGAATATCCCGTCCTCCTGGTGGCGGCGCGGCAGATCGGCCGGCCGGTGCATTGGATGGCAGCGCGCAGCGAATCCTTCCTCAGCGATAACCAGGCGCGCGACACCGTAACGGGCGCCGAGCTCGCGCTCGATGCCGACGGCCGGTTTCTCGCCCTGCGCATTCGCCATCTGGCCGGGATCGGCGGGTTCCTCGGCTCGCTCGGTGTGCACATCCAGACCAACAATTTCTCGCGCTGCTTCCCGGGCATGTACGACATTCCGCGCGTCCTGGTCGAAGTGCGGTGCGTCCTCACCAACACGGTCCCGCTCGGCCCCTATCGGGGCGCCGGCCGGCCCGAGGCGAATTATGTGCTCGAGCGGGTGGTGGACGAGGCCGCGCGCATCAGCGGCATCGACCGGGTGAAGCTGCGCCGCCGCAACCTCATTCGGCGCTCCGCGATTCCGTACAAGACGGCGGTCGGCACCGTGTACGACAGCGGCGATTTTCCACCGATCTTCGAAAAGGCGCTGGAGTTGAGCGACGTTGCCGGATTTCGCGCGCGGCGGCGGGAGGCGGCGAAGCGCCGCAAATATCGAGGGCTCGGGATTTCCTGCTTCCTCGAACATTCCGGCGGCGCGCCGACCGAAGGCGCGTCTTTGAGCTTCCCGGGCGACCGGACATTGGTGCTCGGCCTCGGCGTGCAGTCGACCGGCCAGGGCCATGCGACGGTGTATCCGCGGCTGGTGGCGGAGCGGCTCGGGATTGATCCCAAACTCGTGCAGCACCGGCATGGTGACAGCCGTCTGGAGATCGACGGCTTCGCCTCGGTCGCTTCGCGCTCGGCCATGATGGTGAGCGCCGCTGCCATCGACGCCGTCGACAAGGTGCTGGAAAAGGGACGCAAGCTGGCGGCGAACCTCCTGGAAGCCGCGGAGTCTGACATCGCCTACCGCGACGGCGCCTTCGAGGTCGCTGGAACCGACCGCCGCATGTCGCTGTTCGACGTCGCCGAGAAGGCCTCCGACATGGCGGCGCGCGGCCTCCTCCCGGAGTCGCTCGACACCAAAGTGAGCCGCGACACGCCGCAAGCCTTCCCCAACGGGTGCCACATCGCCGAAGTGGAGATCGATCCGGACACCGGGAGCGTCGCGTTGATGTCCTACGCGGCGGTGGACGATTGCGGCACGGTGCTCGATCCGACCATCGTGCACGGACAGATCCATGGCGGTCTGGCGCAGGGCCTGGGCCAGGCCCTGTTCGAGCAGGCCGTCTACGATCGCGACGGCCAGCTGGTGACCGGCTCCTTCATGGATTACGCCATGCCGCGCGCCGACGACATGCCGGACATCCAGGACGACAACCACCCGGTGCCGGCGACCACGAACCCGCTCGGCGTCAAGGGCGTGGGCGAAGCCGGCACGATCGGCTCGCTCGCGGCAATCATGAACGCCATCGCCGATGCCATCCCGGGCGGCGCCGGCACCAGGCTGCAAATGCCGGCGACGCCAGAGAAAGTCTGGCGCGCCTGCCATGACGGCGCCGCCAAGAGCTGACGCCGTTCCGGCCGAGCTGCGCAGCAGCGAGAGCCGGAAACCATGGCCACCGACGTGCGGTATGATTTCCGGCCGTGATCACGGGTCCCGGCCTTCGCGGGGAACGCCAGCACGCCGGCCACGTCGGCCGAGCGCAACAACTCTGCTCAGGACGCCGGGAGCGATCGCCAGAGTGGCGAGCAGCACGGTGCCGCCCACGACCCAGCGGATCCGCTCGCGCGCCCGCGCGCGCACCTCCCGCTTCACGAACTCCTCGCCCCGGCGCATCTCGCTATAGGACTTGATGAACGAGGAAATGCGGCGCACCGCCAGATCGTCCAGCGCCTCCCCGGCGGCACGGCTGCGCGTCTCGAGCTCGTTGAGCTCATCCGCCTGGCGGCGATAGCGCTCGGCGTAGGTCGCGGCGTCCTGGTAGATGTCGACCTCGCTCCGAGTGAAATAGAGCCCGCGAACCGACGGAACGAGATACTCGGCGACGTCGAACAGGGGCTGATCGGCACGCGGCGCCGCCATGAGAAGGACGGCAGATGCCGCCATGATCAACGCCGCGCACCATCGGCCGGCGATCACCAGCCGTCGGGCGATTTGTCCCGCATGCTCCAGCCGCAGCGCAAAGATCAGGCCGGCCAGCGCCAGCATCAGGCCGAAGGCGCACACCATGGCGGCGCCGGTCGGCAGGTCGCCGAGATAGGAGGCGGCGAGCCCGGCGGCGCTGGCGATCGTGCCTGCGGTCCAGCCGATGGCCAGCTGCCGCGGCAAAGTCTCGGCGAACAAAACCCCGACCGCCGCCGGCATGATCAAGAAGGAAAACACCAGGAGCACGCCGGCGACCGCAACCGAGCTGGTCACGACGACGCCGAAGCTCGCGTAGAACATGAACTCCCACAGCCATGCTGCGCCTTCGATGGGCTTGAGCCACCGCCACAGGGCCCAATGGACGAGGCCGATGGCGAGATAAAGCGGAGCGATGGCGAAGAGATCGGACGTGCCGGTGGTCAGAATATTCCCGGTGAGAATCTGCTTGAGGTGCTCCGCACCTTGCGGCGCCCGATCGATCATGAGGATCGCCGCCGCCGCGGCGACCACATAGATCACGCCGATCAGCGCCTCTTGCGGAATCCGCTGCGACCAGCTGCGCGTGAATGCAAGCAGGAAGGCGGCAATCAGCGTGAAGGCGAGAGAATAAACATAAGTTGCCACGCCCTGCGTCGGATGGCCGAGCATGAAGGCGAGCGTCGCACCCAGCGCGGCGATCTGCGCGAGCGCCAGGTCGACGAAGATGACGTTGCGCGCCAGGACCTGGAGGCCGAAATAGGTGTGGATGCCGATCAGGCAGAGCGCCACCAGGAACGGCGGCAACAGCAGCGCGATCGCGTCGCTCATCGCTCGTATGCCGCCAGCAGGGCGTCGATGTTCGTGTCGAACAGCGAGAGATAATCCCGCGCCGAGGGCAATGCTCCAACCGAGCCTGCCAGCACCGCCACCGCGGCGCCAGCCTTGTCGGCGACGAAGGCCGCGTTCTTCTCCGGCTCGTGCGGCTGCCGCACCACGATGCGCACGCCGTGCTCGCGCATCGTCCTGATCAGGCCGGCAAGATGCGCTGGACTTGGCGGCACCCCCGGCTTCGGCTCGATCGTGCCGACGAAGTTCAAGCGGAAGCGGCGCGCCAGATAGGCCCAGGAATTGTGGTACGCGACCAGGCGCATGTCCGTTTGTGGCGCCAGCTTCGCACCCCATTCGCGCAATTTGGTCTCGAGCCGCGCCAGGAACGCCAGGCGATTGGCCTCGTAATAT
>JBJMSU010000077.1:0-7225 GCA_045801465.1 Xanthobacteraceae bacterium
GCACGCTCGAGCCGGTGCCGGTCGACGCGAAGGTCAGCTTGCCGTTCTGCTGTTTCGCCAGCGCAATCAATTCCGCGATTGAGCGCACCGGCACCGATGGGTTCACCAGCACCACGTTGCTGCTCGACGCGATCAATCCGATCGGCGCAAAATCCTTGCGCGGATCGTAGCCGGCGTTGGGATAGAGCGACGGATTGATCGCGAGCGAGCTCGTGGCGATCAGCAGGGTGTAGCCATCGGGCTCCGCCTTGGCGACCTGTCGCGTTGCGATGGTGCCGCCGGCGCCGCCGCGATTCTCGATCACGACGGTCTGGCCGAGGCTTGCGCTCATCTTCTCGGCAACGATACGCGCGATCACGTCGTTGCCGCCGCCGGCCGCGTAGGGCACCACCAGCGTGATCGGACGCGCCGGATAATCCGCCGCCTTGGCCGTCGCGAGGCCGGAAAGGATCGTGGCCGTAACCGCGGCCGCACGCAGCCACACGTTCATTGTCACGTTCACTGTTCCTTGGCGCCGGACTTCTTCACGATGGCGGACCACTTGGTCTCTTCCTTGTCGATATCGGCGGCGTATTCCTCAGGTGTCGAAGCGAGCGGCTCAGTGCCGTCGGCGGCGAGCTTCTGCTTGAACTCATCGGTCATGACGGCGTTGCGCAAGGCCGCATTCAGCTTGTCGACGATCGGCTTCGGCGTGCCGGCCGGCGCCATCACGCCGAGCCAGATGGTTGCCTCGTAGCCGGACACGCCGGCTTCATCGACGGTCGGGACTTCCGGCATGATCGCCGAGCGCTGCTTGCCGCTGGTGCCGAGCGCGATCACCTGTCCGGCGCGCACGTTCGACGCCATGGTGGTGATGGCATCGAACATCATATGGACGTGGCCACCGATCACGCTGTTGCGCGCTTCGCCTGAGGCCTTGTGCGGCACGTGCACGATGTCGGTTGCGCTCATGGCTTTGAACAGCTCGCCGGCCATGTGGTACGGCGTGCCCGGTCCGGACGAGGCATAGTTGAGCCCGCCGGGTTTGGATTTGGCGAGCGCGATGAACTCCTTCAGGTTCTTCGCCGGCACCGACGGATGCATGACCATGATGAGGTCGGAATAGTTGATGGGCGAAACCGGAACGAAGTCACGCATCAATTGGAACGGCTTGTTCGGGATCAGCGACTCGTTGGTGGTGTGGGTGTTCGACATGACCAGCAGCGTGTAGCCGTCGGGGGCCGACTTCGCCACCGCATCGGTGCCGATGATCGAACCGGCTCCCGGGCGATCCTCGACGACGAATGTCTGTTTGAGCGTATCGGAGAGGTGCTGCGCCAGGACGCGCGCGAAAACGTCGGCCGGCCCGCCGGCGCCGAACGGCACGACGATGCGGACCGACTTCGCTGGATAGTCCTGGGACCACGCCTGCGAGCACGGCAGGGCGGGCGCGACCACAAGCGCTGCGAGCGCGGCAAGACGCGGCAAGACGGTCATGAACGAAGCTCCTCCCGGGTTGATCTCTCTGCCATAAACAAACGCGCCCGGTCCTTCAATCCGGGCGCATCTGACGATTTCGTCGCATCCGACCGTAGGCCGGATGAGCGCGAAGCGCGAAATCGGGCCTTCGCCCGCCGAAGGGTCAACGTTAGTCCTTCGATCGTGACGGGGTATGGCCCGCAGGCGGGATCGGCACCGTGCATTTCGCTGTCGCTCGTGCACGCCACGGGGGCGCAAACGCAAGGTGGCCCCGCGCGGGGCCACCTGACGTTCCAATGGCAACCAGGGACGGTCAGCAGGTGCTCTTCCTGCGAGTCACAGTGGTGCCGTTCGGCATCCTTTCCCTGACGGTCACCGAGCGACAGCCTTCGCCGCCGACGGTGGCGCGATCACGGTATCCATACCTGTCCTCGCGCCAGTGCCGCTCGCGATAGCGATCCGGCTCACCGACCCTCACGCCGACGCCGGGACCTTGGATGGAAACGCCCTGCGCGGACGCGGTGGAGGCCGGAACGGCTCCGGCCAGGACGGTAGCGGCAGCAATGGCCAACAGTGTTGCGCGCATATTCCACTCCTCGTGTTGCCTCGACCGATCGGCCGATAGTGCCGGATCAACGACAATCCGTAGGTTTGGTTCCTGACAGAGGAGCTTTTCCTGCTGCGCGGCTGTTCATGGTGAAGACTGCTGGAGCGCCGCCTTCGCGCACCGCAGGCGCACCCGAGCCGCACGCAACCACAGGGCGGAAAGCGCCACGGTATGGGGTTCCCAGATGTATGCCGTGCGGTCGAGCGTCGCCGCGGAAATGAGGGTCTTCTCGCGCTGCGCTAACGGTCGCGATCGAGCTGGCTTTCCTTGGCCACGCGTTCGAACGCCTCGCCGGCACTCTTGATGCGATATTGATAATCCTCGCCATCCGACGGCAGCAGCTTGATCACCTTATAACTGCCGTTGGCCCCCGCGCGGCCCATCGGGCCGGACGTGAAGTACACGGTCTGTCCGATCGAGAATCTGTGCGCTTTCAACGCTACTCTCCTGCACAATAATCAAGTCGCCCACGACGGCCCTCAATGAACTGTCGTTCATCAACTGGTATAATAGCAGAGCATGCAACGGTTTGGGGTAAAAAAAGCCGTTTTTGGCAAATGCTGCGACCGGGAGCCGCTATTGGTCCATTTTTCAGAGCATCCCAATGCGTTAAAAGAATTGTCGAAGGTATTGTATTAGCGTGGCCCGGCTGTCTCCGCGGAGGACGGCGAGATCAGGGGCGTGCCTTTGGAACGGCAGATTACTCCATTTTCAGGCCGAGTTTCCGCACCAGCGCGCCCCATTTGGCCTCCTCGCGGTCGATTTCGGCGGCGTAGTCGTCGGGCGAGCTCTCGACCGGGTCGGCCCCTTCCCGGCGCAGCCGCTCCTGCACGTCTTCGGCAGCGAGCGCGCTCTGGAGCTCGCGGTTGAGCCGGTCGATGATGGCGCGCGGCGTGCCGGCCGGCGCCAGCAGGCCGTAGCGCACGGCGGCGGAAAACCCCGGCAGGCTCGCCTCCGCCACGGTCGGCACCTCGGGCAGCAAACGCGAGCGCGCCGGCGTCGTCACGGCGAGCGCGCGCAAGGTGCCGGCGCGCACGTGGCTCATATTCGTCAGCGGCGGCGCGAACATCATCTTGATGTGGCCGCCGAGGAGATCGCTCACCGCCGGTGCCGTGCCCTTGTAGGGAATGAAGGTGAGCTCGATGCCGGCCGTACGCGCGAACAGTTCGCTGGTGATGTGGCCGACCGTGCCGGGCGTGGTGCCGTAATTGATTTCGCCCGGCCGCGCCTTCGCCAGCGCGATCAATTCAGCAACCGACGTCGCCGGCAACGACGGATGCACGCACAGGACGCTGCCCTGCGAGGCGATCAACCCGATCGGCGCAAAGTCCTTGCGCGGATCGTAGCCGGCATTGGGATAGAGCGTCGGGTTGACGCTCAGCGTGCCGGTATAGCCGAGCATCAGCGTATAGCCGTCGGGTCGCGCCGCCGCCGCCGCGCGCGTCGCGATCGTGCCACCGGCGCCCGCGCGGTTGTCGATGACGATCTGCTGGCCCAGCGCGACGCCGAGCTTTTCCGCCATCATGCGCGCCAGCACGTCATTGCCGCCGCCGGCCGGGAACGGAACGATCAGCGTGATCGGCCGAGTGGGATAATCCTGCGCCGCCACCGGCGCGGCCGTCCACGCGAGCGCAATGCCGAGCATGAAGGTGATGCAAGCGCGTCGTCTCATACCGGCCTCCCTTCAGGCAATGAAGTTAGCACACCCGCAGCCTGCATGAGCCGCGCGAAATGCGGGAACGGCCGGGATTATCATCCCGCACGCGGTGCAGCGCGAAGCGGTGCACCGCAGATGCGGGATCCAGGAACACCGTGGTCCTGGATCCCGGGTCTGCAGCGCACCCCCTCCGCTTCGCTCCGTGCTGCGCTGCGCCCGGGATGACAGCGCTTCGCGCTCGTCCGCGCTACGAGTAGCGCCCCTCAAATCCAAGGCACGTCCGCCTCGTACGCCTTTTCGAATGCCGCGATCGCCTCGCGGTGGCGCAGCGTGAAGGAAATGTCGTCGGTGCCGGCCAGCAGCAGTTCCTTGCGGAACGGGTCGACGGTGAGACGATCGACGGTGCCGTCGGGCCCGCGCACCGTCTCGGCGGCAAGGTCGACCACGATATGCGCGCCCGGCCGCTGCTCCAGCTCGGAGCGCAGCGCCGCCACCCGCTCAGCCGGCAGCACGATCGGCAAAAGTCCGTTCTGCAAGCTGTTGCTGAAGAAGATGTCGCCGAAGCTCACCGCGATCACGGCGCGAAAGCCGTAATCGGAGAGCGACCACACCGCCGCCTCGCGCGACGAGCCGCAGCCGAAGTTCACGTCTGCCACCAGAATACGGGCGTCGCGGTAGGCGGAGCGATTGAGCACGAACTCCGGCTTCGGTGCGCCGTCGTCGGCAAAGCGTAAATCATGGAACAGGAGATGGCCCCAGCCTTCGTGGCGCTTGCGCCACAGGAAGCGCGCCGGAATGATCTGGTCGGTATCGACATTGGGCGCCGCCATCGGCGCCGCCACCGCGTCGAGGTGCTGGAACGGCTCCATCACGATCTCAGGAGTTGCCGCACGTCGGTGAGCTTGCCGGTCACGGCGGCCGCCACCGCCATGGCGGGGCTCACCAGATGCGTGCGCGCGCCTTTGCCCTGGCGACCGACGAAGTTGCGGTTCGAAGTCGAGGCGCAGCGTTCGCCGGCCGCCACCAGGTCGCCATTCATGCCGACGCACATGGAGCAGCCGGCCTCGCGCCACTCGAACCCGGCGCGCTTGAAGATCACGTCCAGCCCTTCCGCTTCCGCTTGCGCCTTCACCAGGCCGGAACCCGGCACGATCATGGCCGGAATGACGGTGCGGCGGCCGTCGGCGACTCCGGCGGCGGCGCGCAGATCCTCGATGCGGCTGTTGGTGCACGAGCCGACGAACACGCGGTCGATGGCGATGTCGGCTAGCGGGGTGCCCGGCTTCAGGTCCATATAGGCGAGCGCGCGCTGCATCATGTCGCGCCGCGCCGCGTCGGCTGCGCTCGCCGGATCGGGAATGCGCGCCGTGATGGGCGCGGCGGTCTCGGGGCTCGTTCCCCATGTCACCATGGGGGCGATCTCCGCCGCATCGAGCCGCACCTCGCGGTCGAACTGCGCATCGGCGTCGGAAGTAAGCGAAGTCCAATGCGCCATCGCTTTATCCCAATCGGCGCCCTCCGGCGCGTAGGGCCGGCCCTTGAGATAGGCGAACGTCGTCTCGTCGGGCGCCACCATGCCGGCGCGCGCGCCGGCCTCGATCGACATGTTGCAGATCGTGAGGCGCCCTTCGATGCTCAAAGCCCGGATGGTCGAGCCGGCATATTCGATGGCATGGCCAGTCGCGCCCGCCGCGCTGATGGTGGCGATGATCGCCAGGATCACGTCCTTGGCATGCACGCCCGGCGCCAGCGTGCCGTCGATGGTGATCCGCATGTTCTTCGGCTTCTTCTGCCACAGCGTCTGCGTCGCCAGCACGTGGGCGACTTCCGATGCGCCAATGCCGAAGGCGAGCGCCCCGACGGCGCCGTGGGTCGCGGTATGGCTGTCGCCGCACACGATGATCATGCCGGGCTGGCTCAGGCCCTGCTCCGGCCCGACCACGTGCACGATGCCCTGGCGCCGGTCGGAAAGCCCGAACAAGGTCACGTTGCTGGCCGCCGCATGGGCATCCAGATCCTCGATCATGCCGCGGCGGTGCGGCTCGCTCGCGGTAAGATCGCGGCGCAGGGTCGGCACATAGTGATCGGGCGTCGCGAAGGTGCGATCCGGCCGACGCACGCCAAGCCCCCTCTCCTTCAGCGCACGGAAGGCATTGCTCGAGCCGTCGTGGACGAGATGGCGATCGATGGAGAGCAAGGTCGCGCCGTCCGGGCGCACCAGGATCGCATGCGCGGCCCAGATCTTGTCGAGCAGGGTCGTCGCCATGACGCCCCCTATTCTGCGGCCTGGGCCGGGGGTTCGGAACTGCGGCAGCGCTCGCTCACCGCGTCCCATTCGTCGGCGCCGACGCGGGCGAACGCCTCGCGCACCGTCATGCTATTGCTGGGCACCGGATGGCGGCCGGTGCGGCGAAGCTCGGCCAAGGTGGCGTCGCAGGCGCCGATCACCGCCTTGAACAGCATGCCGGGCACGATGGCGAGCCGATAGCCCATCTGCCCCGCCGCCTCGAAGGACACTTCGGGAGTCTTGCCGCGCCAGACCACGTTGATGAGGCACGGCCCGTTGACCACGCGCGGCACCGCGGCCACCTCCTCGAGCGTTTGCGGCGCCTCGACGAAGGCCATATCGGCGCCGGCGCCCAGCGCGGCATTGGCACGCGCGACCGCTTCGTCGAAGCCGAGCACGGCGCGGCTGTCGGTCCGCGCGATGATAAAGAAGTCGGGATCGCGCCTGGCTGCGACTGCCGCCCGAATCTTCGCCAGATATTCGTCGCGCGGGACGATCGTCTTGTTGTCGAGATGGCCGCACTTCTTCGGGAACCCCTGGTCTTCGATGTGCAGACCGGCGATCCCGCGTTGCTCGTACTCGCGCACCGTCCGCGTGGCATTGAGCTCATTGCCGTAGCCGGTATCGGCATCGGCAATCACCGGCACGTCGACGGCGGCCGCGATGCGGCCGGCATTGTCCGCCATCTCCGACATGGTCACGAGTCCGTAATCCGGATAGCCGAGCGTCGCCGCCGTGCCGGCGCCCGTCATATAAACCGCGTTGAAGCCCGCCTGCGCGATGCAGCGCGCCGTGATGCAATCATACGCACCGGGCGCAATGACGAGACCGTCGCCCTGCAACACGTCGCGGAATTGCCGTCCTCGACTCATGGTCTCCTCCGCGCCGCCGTATCTTCACATTGCCGCGACCAATTCACACCAAGGATAACGGAGTACGGTCAAAGGCTCAAATCCCAAGGCACTTCGCCTCGGCCTGTGCGGGCCGCGTAAACTGCGACACCGCCGGTGCGCTGCAATGCCGCAAAGTTCTCCCTATTGAGGCCCAAGTCTGCACCTAAGTCGATGCACGGCGGGCAAGCGGGAGGTCGCTCATGGAACACCTCTACTTCGTGTGCCCGAATACCGGGCGCAATATCGATGCCGGCATCGAAACCGATCTTGAAACGTTGTTGCGCATCAAGACGCAAATGATCGAGATGGAATGCCCGATCTGC
>JBJMSU010000115.1:0-11729 GCA_045801465.1 Xanthobacteraceae bacterium
CAGGTAGCCCATCAGGAAGGCGTTGACGCCGAGCCGGTAGAGCGTGGCGACATCGCCGGCGATCAGCGCCGCGCGTTCCTGCGGCGTAAGGTCATACTTTGCGATCGCGGCAGCGGGGTCCGCCTTCATGGCTGCCCGGAAGGCATGGTCGCGCAAGACTTCACGGCAGAGATAGTTCACCGCGTAAGTCGACATGGCTCAGCTCTAGTGTTCCGATTCCGAAGTTCGCAAAACTTTGCAGCACGCTCTCATGCGAACTTCGGAATCAAAGGGACACTAGCAAGCTCATAATTCTAGTGCCCGTTTTGAACCCGAAGTTCGCAATCGGACTCGCGGCAACTATATGCGAACTTCGGGTTCGGGGCACTAGGTCCAGGCCGCATAGGCGTGGCCCTGCTCCATCTGCGGGGTGACGAATTTCGGCCGCCGCCCGTCCACGCTCGCCAGCATGGCGATCCAGTTGAGGATTTCGCCGCCGACGTTTCCCGCCTTGGCGAGCTGTTGCGGCGTCGATTCGGCGATCAAGGTGTCGTATTGCGCCTCGGCGATCAGCGCGCAGGCGCGCTCGGCCCAATCGGGATCGGGTACGCCGTCGGACTTGCCGGGCGCGATGCGCGGACCGAACACTTCGAGCGAGAAGCTGCCGCTGCCGATGACGACGACGCGTAACGGCTCGGGGAAGCTCTCGATCGCGCGCCGCACGGCCGCGCCCAGATCGTAGCAGCGCCGCGCCGATGGCAGCGGCGAAAGATGGCCGCTGATGAAGATGGGGATCACCGGGACGTGCATGTTCGGCGTCATGAAGTGCAGCGGCACCACGACCGAATGATCGACGGTGAACTCCTGCGCCAGAGCGAGATCGAACCCTGCCTCCACGCCCACATGCCGGATGTGGCCGGCAACGTCGGGTCGCGACTGGATCGTATAGATCGGCACCGCGCGCGGCTCGTCGTTCGGCCCGTTGAAGGCGTCCGTCACTCCGACCGCAAAGATTGGCAGATTGTCGAAGAAGAAGGTGTTGAGGTGGTCGGTGTCGTACATCACCAGGAGGTCGGCCTGCATCGCCTCGAGCTCGCGCGTCAGCGCGGCAAAGAAGCGCGCCGTCTCGCAGGCCGGCCCTTCCCGCTCCACCAGCGAAGGAAAGAACGGCGTATGCGGGACGCCCAGGGCCCCTACGATTTCGGCCACGACGACCTCCTTGTCCTGTCAGGGCGCGTATGCAATCGCTTGTGACGCCACTAATCAAGGGAGCGAGTGATGAAGCTCTACATGCACCCGGCTTCGACCGCGTGCCGGCCGGTGATGTCGTTCGCCGCGGAGAACAAGCGAAGGACTTGATCCGGGCTGGGCACCAGCTTTCGGGGAGATCCAACCAACAAGCTGGAGCGGGATGACGATTCGAAGAATAGTCACCCTGCTTTGCCGCCTCGGTGAAGACGCGCGCATTGCCCTTGCGCGCACGCGGCGTGTAAGGTCGCGGCCCTTCCCTCCCGGACCTCCTCAATGGCTCGTGACCAAATCGACATGACGCCGATCGAGACGCGCGACGAGCTTGTCGCGTGGCTCGAGCACGGCGTAAAGCCGAAGTCCGAGTTCCGCATCGGTACCGAGCACGAGAAGTTTCCGTTCAGGGTCGACGGCCATGATCCGGTGCCCTACGCCAGCAAGCGCAGCATCCGCGCGCTGCTCGAAGGCATGCGCCTGCTGCTCGGCTGGGAGCCGATCATGGAGGGCGAGGACATCATCGGTCTCACCTCGGTTACCGGTACGGCGGCCATCACGCTCGAGCCGGGCGGTCAGTTCGAGCTCTCCGGTGCACCCGTCGAGACGGTCCACGAGACCTCGAGCGAGGTGCATGCGCACCTCGCGCAACTGGCCGAGGTGGCGCGCCCGCTGGGCTTGGGCTTTCTCGGTCTCGGCATGACTCCGAAATGGTCGCGCAGCGAGATCCCGATGATGCCCAAAGGCCGCTACCGCATCATGAGCGCCTATATGCCGAAGGTGGGACAACTCGGGCTGGACATGATGTACCGCACCTGCACGGTGCAGACGAACCTCGACTTCTCGTCGGAAGCCGACATGGTGAAGAAGCTGCGCGTCGGTCTGGCGCTGCAGCCGATTGCCACCGCTCTATTCGCCAACTCGCCGTTCACGGAAGGGCGGCTCAACGGCTGCCTTTCCTACCGTTCCGAAATCTGGCGCCACACGGATCCTGACCGTACCGGCATGCTGCCGTGGGCGTTCGAGCCCGGCATGGGGTTCGAACGCTGGGTCGATTACGCGCTCGACGTGCCGATGTATTTCATCAAGCGCGGCGATCGCTATCTCGATGTCGCCGGCCAGTCGTTCCGCGCCCTCATGGAGGGCAAGCTTCCCCTGCTGCCGGGCGAGCGGGCGACGATCTCCGACTGGGCCAACCACCTGACCACGATTTTTCCCGAAGTGCGGCTCAAGCGCTATCTGGAGATGCGCGGTGCCGATGCCGGTCCGCGGCGGCGCATTACGTCGCTGCCGGCATTCTGGGTCGGGCTCGTCTATGACGACGTCTCGCTCGAGGCGGCCTGGGGCCTGGTGAACGACTGGACCGCCGAGGAGCGCCAGAAGCTGCGCGACGATGTCCCGAAGCTCGCCTTGCGGGCGCAAATCCGCGGCCGCAGCGCGCGCGACGTGGCGAGGGTTTGCCTCGATCTCGCGCATCAGGGCCTCGCCCGGCGGGCGCGCCTCGACATCGGCGGTCGCGACGAGCAGCGCCACCTCGAGACGCTCGACGAGATCGTCGCGCGCGGCATCACGCCGGCCGAGGACCTGATCGAGAAGTTCAAGGGACCGTGGGGCGGATCGGTCGAGCCGGTGTTTCCCGAAGAATCGTATTAGCGCAGGTTTTCGGCGAAGTGGGCACCGGTTCGCCGTCAAGAACCTGCGCCAATCATGACCTCTACTCCGCGGCCTCGCGCGCCTCCGACAGGTTGTCGAGCGACGAAATGATGTGCTCGGCAAGCGCCTCCGCGAGCGGCGATCGCTCATGCGGATTGCGCACGAGCCCGACCCGGCACGAGGGGAGCTCGGGAAAACCATCCGCCGGACTGAGCACCCGCATCCCGGTGCGCAGTCCGGATTCCGGAAAGACCGACACCGCCAGTCCGGAGAGAACGGCGGCAGCCACCGCGCCGGCATTGGCGCTGGTGTAGAGAACCCGATAGGGCCGGCCGATCGACTCGAGGCATTCGATGGCGGCGCGCCGCCAGCCGCAGGTCGGGCGGCCGAGCGCGAGCGGCAGCCGTTCCTCGAGATGCGTCGAATGCCGGTTCGACGTCACCCACAGGAGCCGCTCACGCCGAAAGCTTTCCGAGGCCCGGTTGCTCTCGCAGTCGGTGACGATGGCGAGATCCAGTTCGTTCGCCTCGATGCGCTGGAACAGCTCGATGGTCGGCTCGCAGATCACCGTCAGCTCGACCGCCGGATAGACGCGTGAGAAGCGTGCCATGATTTCCGGCAAGTAGCGGTCGGCGTAGTCGTCCGGCACGCCCAGGCGTACCCGTCCGCTGAGCTCGATGTCGGAAAACGCCGTCAAGACCTCGACGTTGAGCTTCACGATGCGGCGGGCGTAGTCGAGCAGCCGCTCGCCGTCATCGGTAAGCTTCGAACCCCGCCCGTCGCGCGCAAAGATGGAGCGGCCCAGCCGCTCCTCCAGCCGCTTCATCTGCATCGATACCGCCGACTGCGTCTTGTGCACGACCTCGGCCGCGCGGGTGAAGCTGCCGGACTCGGCAATGGCGATGAAGGTCCGCAGTTGATCGATGTCGATGAGCGCGGTCATGGCCAACTCCGCGGTTAGATCAAGACATCATATCATCCACGCTGATCGATTGCATCATAAACATTCGTTTCTCTTATTGGTCATGCAGCCCCATATTCCCAGTCGAGCAAATCGGGCGGGCATTTCGGGTGGCTCGCCGGGGTATCGACGCCCATCTTTGCCACCCACGCCCGACCTGGATGGAGCACTGCCATGAGTGTCATCACCAGCACCGCCAAGCCCGCTGAAGGGCCCTTTCCACGCACGATCTTTGCGCTTGCCGCCGCCGTGTCGCTGCGCTTGAAGCGATTCGTCCGGGCCTATGCGAACCGCAGCGACGCCACTGTCCTGGCCGGATTCGACGAGCGAATGCTGGCCGACATCGGGCTGACGCGCAGCGACGTGCGCGATGCCTTCGCCGAGCCGCTGTGGGAGGACCCGACCAACCTCTTGCGCGCGCGCGTCCTCGAGCGGCGCCTGAACCAGTACCGGATCGGGTTTGGTTTCAAGGAAGCCGATCTTTCCTCGCCGCCGCTGGCGCCTCAGAACGGGTTCGACCGGCCGAAAACCGACAGGCCCGCACGCTTCACGGTGTGACACCGATCCGGTGTGACACCGATCACCCCATCGGCCGTGTCTCCCATCGGCCGATCCATCCGGCCCTGGTTCCCCTCGAGGTCCGGATGACGCGCCCGCTGGCCGCCCCGGCGGGCGCTTTCCGTTGCATGGACGACGCGCGAAAGCGCCCCAGGGCGGGCTTCGATTTCACATCGAGATCGCGCAACTTGCTCCATGATCCGCATCCCCGACGAAAGGCCGCCTCGCCTTGCATTGCGCGCTTGACTAACATGCGTTCGGGGCAGACGTGGTGGCGACGCGTTCACCAGGCTCGGCGGCGGCAAGATGCGGGGTCTTTTCGTTTTCACCTGGCCGGTGGTCGCGGTACTTTTGGCCGCGCCGCTGCCTGCGGCCGGCCAAGCCGGCTTCGATCGCCCGGGCGGCGATTACACCAGCACGGTCGAACGCTCCGCTGATCCTGCCGCTTGCGCGTCGCGCTGCGATCGCGAGCCGCGCTGCCGCGCCTGGAGCTTCGTCTATCCCGGAGCCGCCGGGCAGAACGCGGTCTGCTGGCTCAAGAGCCAGGTGCCGGCACGCACCGAGAATGCCTGCTGCGTCTCCGGGATCAAGGGGGCGGGCGTGCAGGAGCCGCGCAAGGGCCGCGATGGGGCGCTTGAGTTCGGCATCGACCGCATGGGCGGCGACTATCGCAACTTCGATACCCAACCGGATCCCAACGGGACGGCCTGCAAGACCGCCTGCGAGGGGGAGAACCGCTGCCGCACCTGGACCTACGTGCGGCCCGGCTATCTCGGACCGGGCGCCGGCGCGCGCTGCTATCTCAAGGACCGCCTGCGTCCGCCCCGCCGCAAGCCGTGCTGCGTGTCGGGCGTGGTGCGGTGATCGCCTCTTAGTGCAGCGCCGTGGCGGCGGCTGCAGTCCTGCCGGACTGCTGTGTCAGACGCCGGTGAAGAGAAAATCGATTGCTGCTGTGATCGTGTAGCGCTCGTCCGATAACGTCGCAATCGTGTTCTGCAAGACGTGTTGTGACAGCCCTTTTCTTAGGGGCACGCTGGTTGAGCATAGTCGGCTCCTCGTATGCGCCTAATGCGCAGACGATTGGGTCAGCAAGCCCCATTCGCGATTGGTTCAAAATGCAGCTTTTTACCCGGTTCCGCCGACCGTGATGCGGTCCATGCGCAGGGTGGGCTGGCCGACACCGACGGGGACGCCCTGGCCGTTCTTGCCGCAGGTGCCGATGCCGGTGTCGAGCTCGAGGTCGTTGCCGATCATGCTGACGCGGTGCAGGTCGGTCGGGCCGTTGCCGATCAGCATGGCGCCCTTGACCGGCGCGCCGACCTTGCCGTTCTCGATCCGATAGGCTTCGGTGCAGTGGAACACGTACTTGCCCGACGTGATGTCGACTTGGCCGCCGCCGAAGTACACCGCATAGATGCCATTCTTCACCGAGGCGATGATCTCTTCCGGCGCGTGGGTTCCGGCCAGCATATAGGTGTTGGTCATGCGCGGCATCGGAACATGGGCATGGCTCTCGCGCCGTCCATTGCCGGTCGGGCGCATGTTCATGAGCCGGGCGTTCTGCCGGTCCTGCATGTAACCGACCAGAATGCCGTCCTCGATCAGCACGGTGCGGTTCGTCGGGGTGCCTTCGTCGTCGATCGTCAGCGACCCGCGCCGCTGCGCGATGGTGCCGTCGTCCACCACCGTCATGCCGGCGGCGGCGACGCGCTCGCCCATCAGCCCGGCGAAGGCGGACGTCTTCTTGCGGTTGAAATCGCCTTCGAGGCCGTGCCCGACCGCCTCGTGCAGCATCACGCCCGGCCAGCCGGGACCGAGCACCACGTCCATTTCGCCGGCCGGCGCCGGCACGGCTTCGAGATTGACCAGCGCTTGGCGTACCGCCTCGTCGACGGCGTGATGCCAGGCCCCGCTCGCCACGAAGCTGGCATAGCCTTCGCGCCCGCCATAGCCGTGGGTCCCTGACTCCTGGCGCTCGCCTTGTCCGGCCACCACCGAGACATTGATGCGCACCAGCGGGCGCACGTCCCGGTACGTTTCGCCGGTCGGACGCACGATCTCGACCACCTGCCAAGTGGCGCCGAAGCTCACCGACACCTGCCGCACGCGCTCGTCCTTGGCCCGCGCACAGGCATCGATCTGTTCGAGAAGCCGCACCTTGGTCTCGAAGTCCGGTGCCGACAGCGGATTGTCGTCACTATAGAGACGCCTGTTGGTGCGCGGCGGCGGCCCGGCATAGGTGCCCGAGTAGCCGCTCTGCACGGCGCGCACCGCGTCGGCGGCGCGGACGAGCGCCTCCTCGGAGACGTCGGAGGCATGGGCATAGCCGACGGCCTCGCCTTTTACGGCGCGGAGCCCGAACCCCTGGGCGGTGTCGTAGGTCGCCTGCTTGAGGCGGCCGTTGTCGAACACGAGCGCCTCGGATTGGCGGTATTCGAGGAACAGTTCGCCGTCATCGGCGCCGTCGAGACCGCGGGCAAGATGCTGGCCGACCCGGGCCCGGTTGAGACCGGCGCGGTCGATGAGGGACATGGAGGAGGTCATGGGCTCTCTGTCTCGGGTGCTCTCGTTGGCAAGATAGGCGGGCAAGAGGCCCGACGCGAGTGCCGGCCCGGCGTCATCTGCAGCCTGGACGGAGCGCAGCATCTGTAGCCGCATGGAGCGAAGCGCAATGCGGGGAAGACCGCCCCCGGATTTCGCGCTCGCGCTCATCCGGGCTGCGGGCGTCTTGCCGTCACGGCAGCTTGTCGTAGCCGTCGCCGAAGCCCTTGAGGCTCAGCGGAATGCCGATCCCTTCCTCCGGCGTCTGGAAGATGATGAAGGTCGCGTTCTGACCGGTGCGCAACTGTCGCATCAGGTTCTCGTCCATCACCACCTCGGCGACGCAGCCGTTGGGCAGACAGCGCACGAAGCCGGCGCGCCCGATGTCGGCCTGATCGATCTTCAGTCCGAGCCCGGAAGGCAACAGCACGCCGAGCGGCGCCAGCACCCGCAGCAGCCGGGTCTTCTGATCGGCGGTCTTGAGCACGATGACGCTTAGGCCCACGTTGGGCCGATCTTCGGCGGTGACGCTCTGGATCAGCGCGCATTGCTCGCCCTGCGCACCGGGCGGGTTGTCGCAGCGGATCTGCCAATCGCCATGCACCGATTTGACGACGCCTTGAGCCTGCGCCGAGGCGTGAATTGCGACGATCATGGCGAGCACCGCGGCTGCCCGGGCCGGGACGACTGCCGGGCGGCAAGACAATGCGCGGTGCAGAAAGCCCATCTTCCGTTCCTCGGCCGTACCCGGCGCCGCGTTAAGTCGAATCGCGACCCCGCGCGCGCCTTTGGTCCCGTGTGCCTACATCGCGGTCCGATCCTGTCAAGGACGGGCGCACGGACACGGGCTGCACCGGACGATGCAGGCGCGATGCGACACACGGGCACAGGCCGTTTTGGCGATTGGCAGCCTGTGACATATCTGGTTCGAACAAGCGACGTTGCGAGTGGGGCGGAATTGTGGTTTGAGAGGCGCGGATTTCGCCTGCCCTGGCCGTTCTGCGACCCCGCTGGCGGGTGGACGCCGTGCGATGCTGCCGGTTTTCCGGCGTGCGGCGTTGAGCGCTTGTTCCGGCCAAAGCCGCCCCCGGACTTCATTCCGGCTTGCCACCGGTTCGGAGCCCGAGAACACGCGGCGCTCGAAATCCGAGAGCATGTTCCAACGGGACGGGAGATGCTCTAGGAAGACTTCATCACGACCGACCCGGTCGAAGGAGCCATTGAACGATGCTGGCGTTATCGAGGGGGATGGCCGCGGCGGCTTTCGTCATTTCTGTCCTGACCATCGGCGGGGTCGCCCACGCCGGTCTCGGTCAACCTTCGCCGTGGGAAATCGGGCTGCAGCAGTCGGCTTCGCCGGTGATGGACAATCTGGTGGCGTTCCACAATTTCCTTCTCGTCATCATCACGCTGATCACCGCCTTCGTGCTCACGCTCCTGGTGCTCGTGATCGTCAAATTCAACGCGCGCGCCAATCCGACGCCCGCCAAGACCACTCACAATACGCTGCTCGAGGTGCTGTGGACGGTGGTTCCGGTGGTGATCCTGGTGGTGATCGCCGTGCCGTCGTTCCGGCTCCTGTTCTATCAACAGAATCTCCCCCCGGCGGACCTCACCGTGAAGGCGACCGGCAAGCAATGGTACTGGAGCTACAGCTACCCGGATTCCAAGTTCGAGTTCGACTCGATCATGCTGCAGGACAAGGATCGCCAGAAGATGAACCCGGTGCCGCCGCGCCTGCTCGCCGTCGACAACGCCATGGTGGTGCCGGTCAACAAGGTGGTGCGGATGCAGACGATCGGCGCCGAGGTCATTCACTCCTTCGCGGTGCCGGGGTTCGGCATCAAGATCGACGCCGTTCCCGGTCGCCTCAATGAGACGTGGTTCAAGGCGACGCGGGAAGGCGTCTATTACGGGCAGTGCTCCGAGCTATGCGGCAAGGATCACGCCTTCATGCCGATCGAGGTGCGCGTGGTCAGCGAGCAGGCGTTTGCGGCGTGGCTCGAGGAAGCGAAGAAGAAATATGCCGCCAGCCAGCCGCAAGGCGGTGGCGCGATCGCCACGGCCGAGCTGGCGAAATGAGCAATTCACGCTAGTGCCCCGCTTCCGAGGTTCGTGATACATGGCAGCACCCTCTGACACGAACTTCGGAAGCAAGGGGGCACTCGCAAGTATTACGAATCTAGTGCCGCTTTCGATTTGAAGTTCCTGAACGAGCTTGCAACAAGTGGTGTAGGAACTTCAAATCGGCGGCGCTGGAACGAGAACAAGGGTCCGATCATGGCAAGCACGATGGCTCACGGCATGCATGACGCGCACGGTGCGCACGATGCACACGACGCGCACGCTTACCCGACCGGATGGCGGCGCTTCGTCTATTCGACCAACCACAAGGACATCGGAACGATGTACCTCGTGTTCGCCATGGCGGCCGGCATCATCGGTGCGAGCCTGTCGGTCGCCATGCGCATGGAGCTGCAGGCACCGGGGCTGCAGATCTTCCACGATGCGCACATCTACAACGTCTTCACCACGGCGCACGGCCTCATCATGATCTTTTTCATGGTGATGCCGGCGATGATCGGCGGGTTCGGCAACTGGATCGTACCGCTGATGATCGGAGCGCCCGACATGGCGTTCCCGCGCATGAACAACATTTCGTTCTGGCTGCTGCCGGCGTCGATCGCGCTCTTGCTCACGTCGATGTTCGTGGAAGGCGAGCCGGGAGCGCCGGGCGTGGGCGCCGGCTGGACCATCTATGCGCCGCTGTCCACCACCGGCCATCCCGGGCCGGCGGTCGATTTCGCCATCCTCTCGCTGCACATTGCCGGCGCCTCGTCCATTCTCGGCGCCATCAATTTCATCACCACCATCTTCAACATGCGCGCTCCCGGCATGACGCTGCACAAGATGACGCTGTTCGTGTGGTCGATCCTGGTCACCACATTCCTGCTGTTGCTCGCCATGCCGGTGCTGGCGGGCGCCATCACCATGCTGCTGACTGACCGCAACTTCGGCACCACCTTCTTCACCGCCGACGGCGGCGGCGA
Source organism: Xanthobacteraceae bacterium (assembly GCA_045801465.1). Classification (GTDB taxonomy): domain Bacteria; phylum Pseudomonadota; class Alphaproteobacteria; order Rhizobiales; family Xanthobacteraceae; genus DATFWC01. Next base: position 9,985 of record JBJMSU010000115.1, read on the forward strand.
TCCGGTTCTGTTCCAGCACCTGTTCTGGTTCTTCGGCCACCCGGAAGTCTACATCCTGATCCTGCCGGGGTTCGGCATGGTCAGCCAGATCGTGGCGACGTTCTCGCGCAAGCCGGTGTTCGGCTATCTCGGCATGGCCTATGCCATGGTGGCGATCGGCGGCATCGGCTTCGTCGTGTGGGCGCACCACATGTACACGGTCGGGATGTCGACCGGCGCGCAGGCCTATTTCATCGCCGCCACCATGGTGATCGCGGTGCCTACGGGAGTGAAGATATTCTCCTGGGTGGCCACCATGTGGGGCGGCTCGATCGAGTTCCGCACGCCCATGCTGTGGGCCATTGGCTTCATCTTCCTGTTCACGGTCGGCGGCGTCACCGGCGTGGTGCTCGCCAACGCCGGCGTCGACCGCGTGCTGCAGGACACCTATTACGTGGTGGCGCACTTCCACTACGTGCTGTCGCTCGGCGCGGTGTTCGCGATCTTCGCCGGCTGGTACTACTGGTTTCCCAAGATCACCGGCTACATGTACTCGGAGTTCATCGGCAAGCTGCACTTCTGGCTCACCTTCATCGGCGTCAACCTGGTGTTCTTCCCGCAGCACTTCCTCGGCCTCGCCGGAATGCCGCGCCGCTATGTCGACTACCCGGACGCCTTCGCCGGCTGGAACCACGTGTCGTCCTACGGCGCCTATATCTCGTTCGCCGGCATGATCGTCTTCTTCATCGGCGTGGTTCACGCGTTTCTGCGCAAGGAGCAGGCGGCGGGCAATCCGTGGGGCGCGGGCGCGACCACGCTGGAATGGACGCTGTCGTCGCCGCCGCCGTTCCACCAGTTCAATGTGCTGCCGCGCATCAAGTGAGGCGCCGCCTCTACGCCGCCGATCGGCAGGGATTGAGGAAAGTCGCGAATGTCGCTGGTGAGTGACGGAGCCGATCTCGCCGCGCCGGCCCGCAGCACGGCCCTGAGCGAGCCGAGCATGGCGGACGTCGGCGACTACATCGCGCTGTTGAAGCCGCGGGTGATGTCGCTCGTGATCTTCACGGCGCTGGTCGGCCTCGTCGTCGCGCCCGCGCACGTGCATCCGGTCATCGGCTTTACGGCAATTCTCTGCATTGCCGTTGGCGCCGGCGCCGCCGGCGCCCTGAACATGTGGTACGACGCCGATATCGACGCGGTCATGACGCGCACCGCACGCCGGCCGATACCGCTCGGCCGGGTTCGGCCCGGCGAGGCCCTCGGGTTCGGCATGACGCTTGCCGCCGGCGCCGTCGTGGTGCTCGGCCTGCTGGTCAATTGGGTGGCGGCCGGGCTGCTCGCCTTCACCATCTTCTTCTACATCGTCGTCTATACGATGTGGCTGAAACGGACGACGCCGCAGAACATCGTGATCGGCGGCGCGGCCGGCGCGATCCCGCCGCTCGTCGGCTACGCCGGCGCGACGGGCCACCTCGGCTCGGCGGCGCTCGTCATGTTCGTGATCGTCTTCCTCTGGACGCCGCCGCACTTCTGGGCCCTCGCGCTGATGATCAAGGAGCACTACGCCCGCGCCGCCGTTCCGATGCTCCCGGTCGTGCGCGGCGAGCGCGAGACGGCGCGCGCGATCGTGCGCTACACGCTCGTGCTCGTCGCGGCGACGCTGCTTCCGGTCGCATTCGGCGTCTTCGGCCTCGCGTACGGCGTCGCTGCGCTCCTGCTCGGCGTCGTCTTCACGTGGCTCGCGCTCGCACTCGCGCGCACGCTCG
>JBJMSU010000151.1:0-24117 GCA_045801465.1 Xanthobacteraceae bacterium
ACCTGCCCACTGCCGATGGCGCTGCCGGCCTGGGGCTGCGGCTCGGGCTGGCGGGTGCCAAGCCCGGCAAGATTCATCGAACAGGCCGCCATGCCTGAAGCCAAAACGGCCGCCAAGCCCGCAAGCCATGTCCGGCGGGAAGGCGCCATCCGTGCGGGCCGTAATGCTGCGCGCAAACCGCCCTCCTGAAGGCGGTGGCGCCAGATCGGCTGCAATTCCATCCGCTGGATCAAGACGGATCTCGTTCTCCACTCCTTGCGGTTTCGGACGGCGACGGGGTCCGCTGCGTGCGAACCCCGGGGCTGGCTTTCGCCCGAAAGCGCTCGGCGGTCGGGATAGTGCACGAGTCCAGCCCTATTGTGGAGGAATAGTTAGTTGAGTCAAAAGGATGAGATTTTGGCCTCGCCCCCGCGCCAGTGCCGCGAACCCGAAGTTCGCGGATGTTTGCCGCGAGTTCGACTGCGAAACTTCGGCTTCTAACGGGCACTCGAATCATAACATTGCTAGTGTGCCTTCGATTCCGAAGTCCGCATGAGAATGTGCAGCAGGGTATTGCGAAGTTCGAAATCCGGGACATTAGTGGCCCCGTTGCAGCACGGTGGCGGCATGAAACGGATCGATCGCGAGCCCGCGCGCGACGGCGCGGCTCAGTCCCGCCGCGATGCGGCCGACCTACGCTACACCGTGGCCGGACAGACGGTGCACGCCCCGCCTCTGCCGTCAGGGCTCTACATCGTGGCAACGCCCATCGGCAATCTCGGCGATATCACCCTGCGCGCGCTTGAAGTTCTGGCGGCGGCCGATCTCGTTGCCTGTGAGGATACACGCGTCACGCGCAAACTGCTCGACCGCTATGGCATCGCGGTTCCGCTCTCGCCCTATCACGACCACAACGCGGCCATCGCGCGGCCGAAGCTGCTCGCGCGCCTCGATGCCGGCCAAGCCGTGGCCCTGGTCTCCGACGCCGGCACGCCGCTCGTGTCAGATCCGGGCTATAAGCTGGTGCGGGCGGCACGCCAAGCGGGTCACACGGTCAGCCCGATCCCGGGCTCTTCCGCCGTCCTGGCGGCGCTGGCAGTGGCCGGCATTGCCACCGACCGCTTCTTCTTCGAGGGATTCCTGCCGGCCAAGCAGCAGGCGCGGCGGGCGCGCATTGCCGAGCTCGCCCGAATTCCGGCGACCCTCGTGGTGTTCGAAACGGGGCCGCGCATCGCCGCAACTCTGGCGGACCTCGCCGAGGAGCTGGGAGATCGCGATGCCGCGCTCTGCCGCGAGCTGACCAAGCTGCATGAAGAGGTTCGGCGCGACGGCTTGACGACGCTCGCCCGTGACTATGCGTCGGCACCGCCGCCACGCGGCGAGATCGTGATGGTGATCGCGCCGCCGCCGCCACAGGCTCAGCCGCAACAAGGCGATATCGACGCGCTGCTGCGCGCCGCACTGGGCAACGCCTCGCTGAAGGACGCCGTGGCGGAGGTCGCCACGGTGACCGGCCACTCCCGGCGCGACGTGTATCGGCGGGCGCTGGCGCTGACCAAGGGTCCGAACGATGATACGCCGGATTGACAGGCTGCGCGGACGACCTTCACCCGGTCGCGAGGCACGGCCCGAACGGCAGGTCGCTTTCCGGCGCGGACTCTCGGCGGAAACGCGGGCCGCGGCGCTGCTGCTCGCCAAAGGCTTCCGCATCGTGGCCCGGCGCTGGCGCAGCCCGGTCGGCGAGATCGATCTGATCGTCCGGCGCGGCCGTCTCCTGGTTTTCGTCGAAGTCAAGGCGCGCCATCAGCTCGACGACGCGGCAGAAGCCGTCACGGTGAGACAGCAACGGCGCATCGCCGCCGCCGCCGCGGCATGGCTCGCGAGCCACGCCGACGATCGTGACCGCGATCTGCGCTTCGACGCGGTGCTGGTCGCACCATGGCGCGTGCCGCGGCATATTCCGGCGGCGTTCGAGCTGACCTGAGCACATCGCCGCGCACGCGTCCTCACGCTGCCCTGAGCTTCTGCAGGAACCCATCGACTTGATTGCGGATGCTGCGCGCGACGGTGCCGAGGCTTTCCGCGACTTGCTTGACGGTCGCCGCCTCCTTGCGGGTCTCATCGGTCGCTTCACTGACGCGGCTCACCTCGTCGGCGGTGTCGCCCGTGCGCTTCGACGCGATATCGGCACTGCGCGCGATCTCCTGGGTGGCGGCGCCTTGTTCGGTAACCGCCGCCGCAATCGTTTCGGTGATCTCGCCGACCTCACGGATGGTCCGCTGGATTCCAGCAATGGCGTCGACGGAGCGGACGGTGGCCTCCTGCATGCCGGAAATGTGCGTGCTGATCTCGTCGGTCGCTTTGGCGGTTTGTCCGGCCAGCGCCTTGACCTCGCTCGCTACCACGGCGAAGCCTCGGCCGGCTTCGCCCGCCCGCGCGGCTTCGATGGTGGCGTTGAGCGCGAGCAGATTGGTCTGCTCGGCGATCGCGGTGATGAGCTTGACCACATCACCAATGCGCTTGGCGGCGTCGTCGAGGGCTTTGATTTCCACGTTGGTGCGTTCGGCCTCGCCGACTGCCTTTCCGGCAATGGTGCTCGACTGAGCGACTTGACGGTTGATCTCCTCCACCGATGCGGCGAGCTCCTCCGCCGCCGAGGCGATGTCGCGCACATTGGCGGAGGCTTCGCCGGAGGCCATTGCCGCGCCGGCGGTACGGTTCGAAGCTCCATCGGCTGCGTCGGCGAGATTGGCCGAAGCACCGAGCATGCGCTCGGCACTGGTGACGAGATCGGTCACGGTCCTCTCGATGTCGTTGCCGAAGCGTGCAATCTCGGCCGCGACTTCTTCCTGCCGCCGCCCGCGCGCCATCCCCTCTTCCGAGACGACGCGGTTGAGCTCGACATTGCGTTGCATCGTCTCCTGGAACACGGCGATCGAACGCGCGAGCGCGCCGATCTCGTCGTGCCGCTCGCCGTACGGAATGGAAACGGTGCTGGTGCCGCCCGCCACCGCCTCGGTCACGCGCGTGATCTCGGTCAGCGGGCGCGTCACGGCGCGCCGAATGATGACCGTGCCCACCACCGCCAGGGCAACGGCAACCACCGCAAGGCCAGTAAGCAGCCACATGAACCAATACAGGCGCTCCTGCAGCTCGAGGTAAATGCGCTTGGTGCGCGCGTCGTAAACTGCAGCGAGAGCCTCGAGATCCTTGTTGAGCGCCATTCGGATGCTCCGATTGGCCTCGTTGTCGCCCCACTCGCGGCCTTTCGCCGGGCTGACTTCCGTTCCCAGCCGCACCAGCTCCCTGCGGAAATCGATGAACTGCTGGATGCGCTTGAAGAATTCCTCGAACTGCTTGGCGTCGTCGGCGCGGACCCTGGCGCGCCACTCCTGCGCGACCTTCGCGATCCGGTCGTTGAACTTGAGCAGCAGGTCGCCATAGCGCTTCGCGCTCGGAATATCGGACGACATGTAGATGCCGCGCGATTCCATCACGACGGCGTAAATCAGTCCGTTGACCCGCTCGACATTCTGCGTTCCGACAAGAGAGTTCTCGTACTCGCTGATAATTGCGGCGTGGTGGCGCGCATTGAAGACGGCAATGCCGGCCAGCGCCACCGTTGTCAGTGCAAGGAGGGTAAAAATTCCGTAAAGTTTCGCGACGATGGTCAGCTTTGGCATTTCGGCCATGGTTGCGATATCTCGCATACGTACAATAACGGAGCTTCCGTGTGGATTATGCGTAACAACCATTAAGCATGTGTTGTCGATTCAATGATGTGCGAGAACACAGGAACTTCAGGACTTCCCCAATGACCATGAGCGTCGCGGTGCAGATGGATCCGATCGAGCGGATCAATATCGGCGGCGATTCGACTTTCGCGCTGCTCCTCGAGGCTCAGGCGCGCAGCCATGCGCTCGCCTACTACACGCCCGACCGCATGGCGCAGCGCGACGGCGTGGTGTTCGCGACGGTGCGGCCGCTCACCGTCCGCGACGTCTCGGGCGACCACTTCACGCTGGGCGAGCCGCGCCGGGTGGAACTCAACTCATTCGATGTGGTTTTGATGCGCCAGGATCCGCCTTTCGATCTCGCCTATATCTCGGCCACGCACATGCTCGAGCGCATTCACCCGCGCACGTTGGTCGTCAATGATCCGACGCACGTCCGCAATGCGCCGGAGAAGGTGTTCGTCACGGCGTTTCCCGACCTGATGCCGCCGACGCTGCTCACGCGCGACCTCGCCGAGATCAAGGCGTTCCGCGCCGAGCACGGCGACATCGTCATGAAGCCGCTTTACGGCAAAGGCGGAGAGGCGGTCTTCCGCCTCGCCAGCGAGGATCTCAACTTCGGCTCGCTCTACGATCTCTTCGTCACCACGTTCCGCGAGCCATGGGTGGTGCAGAAGTTCCTTCCCGCCGTGAAGGAAGGCGACAAGCGAATCATTCTGGTGGACGGCAAGTTCGCCGGCGCCGTCAACCGCGTGCCGGCGCCCGACGACCTGCGTTCCAACATGGTGCGCGGCGGCGTTCCCAAGGCGACCGATCTCACCGCACGCGAGCGCGAGATCTGCGAGCGCCTCGGACCGGAGCTGCGAGAACGTGGTCTTCTCTTCGTCGGCATCGACGTGATCGACGGTTATCTCACCGAGATCAACGTGACGTCCCCGACCGGCATCCGGGCCATCAAAGCTCTCGGCGGCACCGACATCGCGGTGCTGATCTGGGACAGGATCGAAGCGCTGCGCAAACGGACCGCCACCAGCCCCAAGCCGGCGTGACCTTCTGTTCGCCTGCCGCCGACCCGCCGACCCCGCGCAGTTGCAATCCCGGCCCTCGATAGTCCGGAGCCGAGTGTTCCCTAAATGTTCTTGCTGCCGGGATCGCCATCGGCTACTCTGTTGCCAGCAAGGGCTCGGGCCATGGTCCAGCGCGTATCCACGGTGGCGTTCGAAGGCATTGAGGCGCGCGCCGTCGATGTCCAGGTGCAGGTCGCGCCCGGGCTGCCGGCCTTCCATGTGGTCGGCCTGCCCGACAAGGCGGTGTCGGAGGCGCGCGAGCGGGTGCGCGCGGCGCTCAACGCCTCCGGCTTGGCCCTGCCGGCGCGGCGCATCATCGTCAACCTGGCCCCTGCCGACCTGCCCAAGGAGGGCAGCCACTACGACCTTCCCATCGCGCTCGGCCTCATGGGGGCGATCGGCGCCATCCCGCACGATGCCGTCAACGGCTTCACGGTGCTGGGCGAGCTCGGCCTCGACGGCTCCATCTCGGCCGTCGCCGGAGTGCTCCCCGCCGCCATCGGCGCCAATGCCCGCGGCGAGGGGCTGATCTGCCCGATGTCGTGCGGTCCGGAAGCCGCCTGGGCGAGCCCCGACATGGAGATCCTCGCCGCCTCCTCGCTCATCCAACTCGCCAATCATTTCAAAGGCACGCAGGTGCTCAGCCGCCCGCAGCCCAAGATCCGCGAGGTCGAAGGGCGTGCATTCGATCTCAAGGACATCAAGGGCCAGGAGAGCGCCAAGCGCGCGCTCGAGGTCGCCGCCGCCGGCGGCCATAACCTGCTGATGGTCGGGCCGCCGGGCGCGGGCAAATCCATGCTCGCCGCGCGCCTTCCGTCGATCCTGCCGCCGCTGTCGCCGCCCGAGCTCCTGGAAGTCTCGATGATCGCCTCGGTCGCGGGCGAGATCGCCGAAGGCGCACTGACCAATGCCCGCCCGTTCCGGGCGCCGCACCATTCGGCCAGCATGCCGGCGCTGGTGGGCGGCGGCCTGCGCGCACGCCCGGGCGAGGTTTCGCTCGCCCATCACGGCGTGCTGTTTCTCGATGAGTTTCCCGAGTTCCAGCCGCAGGTGCTCGATTCGCTCCGCCAGCCGCTGGAGACCGGCGAGGTCGCGGTCGCCCGCGCCAACTACCGCGTCACCTTCCCGGCCCGTTTCATGCTGGTGGCGGCAATGAACCCGTGCCGCTGCGGGCGCGCCAACGATTCCGGCTTCACCTGCCGGCGCGGCCCCAATGCGCGCTGCGCGGCTGAATACCAAGGCCGCCTGTCGGGACCGCTGCTCGACCGCATCGATCTGCATATCGAGGTCCCGGCCGTCACCGCCGCCGACCTGATCCTGCCGCCGCCCACGGAGGGCAGCGCCGAGGTGGCGGCGCGGGTCGCACGGGCGCGCGAAACGCAAGCCGCGCGTTACGCCGCGCTCGGCGTCCCGGACCTGCGCACCAACGCGATCGCCCAAGGTCCGCTGCTCGAGCAGGTGGCGCAGCCGGACCGCTCGGGCCTGATCCTGCTACGCGAGGCCGCCGAGGCCATGCAGCTCTCGGCGCGCGGCTATCACCGCGTCCTGCGCGTCGCGCGCACGCTCGCCGACCTCGATGGCGCCGCCAAGGTCGGCCGCATCCACTTGGCCGAGGCGCTGTCCTACCGCGCGCTGGCGGATGAGACGCGCCGCGCGGCGTGAAGCATTCTCGCCCGTGCATCCACTGAGGCATCCAACAACCTTGCGTTGGAGCATTCGCTGCCATTACGCTGAAGACGTGCTTGGGGAGGGCTACCCGTTTGGCATTCCCGATCAACTCAGGGGAGGAGAACGATGGCAAAGCGCGTGAGACGGAAATCCGCGTCCGCGGTTCCAAGTCCCGAAAGCTCGGTCGGCGAGGGCGGCGATCTCGGGTCGGTCGCAACCGCTCCGGGCGGAACGACGGGCCGTTTTCTCGTGCTGTTCAAGGAGGGCGCCGGCCCGAAGGCCGTCAGCAGCCTGAGCAAGGCCGCCGGGCTATCGATTGCCAGCACGGCCGATTTCAAGGACGGCGGCGCCAACGTCGAAGCGCTCGGCAAGTCCGAAGGCTTGGTGTTTCCGGACCTCGGTGTCGCGGTCGTCAACACGCCGCCGACCGAGATCCATGCCTTTGCCGCGACAGAGGAAAGCAACATCCTGGCGATCGAGCCCGAGCGCATCGTGTACGCGATCGAAGACGGCCCTTTGGTGCCGGCGCCGCCGTTAGCCCTGCCACAATCCGGGACCGGCGTGTCGTTCGACTATCTCAGAGGGTATCGCGACGCGGTCAATCACCTCTGTGACAAGCTCCTCGGCACCGCGCCCGATCTGGTCGCCGAAGGCGTGGCACCCCTCGTGAGCGAGACCGAACTGACCTGGGGGCTGCAAGCCACCAAAGTGCCGGCCTCGCGCTTCACCGGGAAAGGTATTCGCGTCGCCGTGCTCGATACCGGTCTCGACCTCGGTCATCCCGACCTCGCCGGCCGGCGCATCACGAGCAAATCCTTCGTCCAGCGCGAGGCGGCGCAGGACGGGCACGGGCACGGCACACACTGCATCGGGACATCATGCGGACCGCGCCGGCCGGGAACGCTGCCGCGCTACGGCATTGCCTTCGAAGCGGAGATCTTCGCCGGCAAGGTCCTGTCCAACCGGGGAAGCGGCGGTGACGCCGGCATTCTCGCCGGCATTCAGTGGGCGATTGACAACAAGTGCGCCATCGTCTCGATGTCGCTCGGCGCACCGGTGCAGGTCGGCCAGACGCCGTCGCAGGTGTTCGAGCAGGCCGCCGTTCGCGCGCTGGCCGCCGGCACGCTGATCATCGCGGCAGCCGGCAACGAAAGCCAGCGTCCGCAGATCATCCGGCCGGTCGGGCATCCGGCGAACTGTCCATCAATCATGGCGGTGGCGGCGATCGATCGTAATTTCCAGATCGCCCGATTCTCCTGTGGCGGCCTCAATCCGCAGGGCGGCCAAGTGGACATTGCCGGTCCGGGGGTCGACGTGCGATCGAGCTGGCCGCGTCCTCAGCTCTACAACACCATCAGCGGGACCAGCATGGCCACGCCGCACGTCGCCGGGATCGCCGCGCTATGGGCCCAGTCCAATGCGAGCTTCCGCGCCCGCGCACTCATGAGCGTGCTGACGCAATCAGCCCGGCGCCTGTCGCTGCCGGCACGCGACGTGGGCGGGGGGCTCGTGCAGGCGCCTTGACGCGTGGGTCAGGCATTCACGACCCGCGCATCACCGGGCGGCCTCGCTCGGTGCGCCAGGATTCCTATATGATGGCGAGCAACAAGTGAGGGTATCGCCATGACGAAGCTGCGCGTGACGCTCAGCGTCAACGACTCGCATCTCAAGCAGCTGCGCAAGGTGGCGCAGGCGGCGAAGAAAGCCGGCATGAAGCTGGAGCAGCAGCTCGATAGTCTGGGCGTCCTGACCGGAGTGATCGATGCCGACAAGGTTGAGCACCTGCGGCGGATCGAAGGCGTCTCAAGCGTCGAGCAGGAGCGCGAGGTGCGAGTCCCGACGCCTGGCAGCCCGCTGCAATAGGGCCATCGATCTATTTGCCGGCGCTCCGGCAGCGTGCCCGGTCGGCGGGATCGAGATCGAGCGGTGCAAATTTCTGCGATTCCGGCAGACCGAGCAGCGGACGACGAATGGCGTCTGCCAGACCACGTCAACCTTAACGGAAAATTTCCGGCGCGATCACGTGAATTTCAGGGAAATCGTAGGTGTCCCTGGGGCACGGTGCACTGCAATCAGGCGAGACCCGCGAGCGGTCAACCGCCCGGTCGCGCCGTTGTCGTTTCGGTCCTGCGGGCAGACGGACATTATGATGGTGGAACTCGCAGTCGGATCGGCGGCGCTAGGCTGTAGCGCGCTGGTTCTGCTGACACTGCAGAATCGCCGGCTGCGGCGCGACTTGCGTCGCCTCGCCGACCGGACGGAAGAACTGGCCGACCGCAACTGGGAGCTCAAGGACAGCGAAGAGCGCGCCCGCACACTGCTCCAGGCGCAGCAGGCGCGCGACGCCGCCGAGGCGGCGAGCCGCGCCAAGTCGCGCTTTCTCGCCATGGTGTCGCACGAGATCAGAACGCCGCTCAACGGCATTCTCGGCATGACCGGCCTGCTCCTCGACACCGCGTTGAGCCCCGAGCAGACGACCTATGCCAAGGCGGTGCAGACGTCGGGCGAGACCCTGCTGTCGCTGATCAACGAAATGCTCGACTTCTCGAAGATCGAGGCAGGCCGGCTCGAGCTCGACGCACGTCCCTTCGGGCTGGCGACGCTGGTCGAGGGGGTGGTCGAGCTGCTGGCGCCGCGCGCGCAGGAAAAGGGACTCGAGATCGCCTCCGCGGTTGACGAGCGTCTCCCCGAGCGGGTCACGGGCGACGCAACGCGACTGCGCCAGGTGCTGCTCAACCTCGCCGGTAACGCCGTGAAGTTCACCGATGCCGGCGGGCTCGCGGTGGTCGTGGCGCCGGGACCTGAGGCCGATCACGTGACGTTCACGGTGCGCGACACCGGAATCGGCATCCCGGAGGAAGCCCAGACGCGCATCTTCGGCGAATTCGAGCAGGCGGACAGCGGCTCGACCCGGCGCTTCGGAGGCACCGGACTGGGGCTTGCGATCTCGAAGCGCATCGTGGAGCGCATGGGTGGCCGCATTTCTGTGACGAGCCTGCCGAGCGCCGGCTCGACGTTCACGGTGACGCTCCCGCTGCCCCGCTCCGCGAACTGCGCCACGCCGAGCTTCGTCGTACCCGATCTCGCCGGCCGCGCCATCCTGATCGTCGGCTCCTCCCGCTTCGAGCTTCCGCTCGCGGCCGAACGGCTCGCGCGCTGGTCGGCCGACGTGCACACCTCTCCCGACGCGGCATGCGCCATGCGGCAGCTCGCGCAGCGGCGGTTCGACGCGATCCTGGTGGACCGCGCACTCGGCGCCGCAGAGACGGAAGCGTTGGGTCGCGCGGCGCGCGACAAAGCCACGCACCGCATCGTGTTGATCACGCCGGACGAGCGCCACGAGCTTGCCGACCTGCAGGCGGCGGGCTTCTCCGGCTATCTGATCAAGCCGATCCGCTTCGCTTCGCTTGCCGCCCGCTTCGACGGCGGGGAAGAGTTCGACAGCGCACCGGTCGTGCCGGTGAACGATACGCCGGCGGCGGACACGCCGGCCGGCCTGTCCATCCTGGTCGCCGAGGACAACGAGATCAATGCGCTGCTCGCCCGCTCGCTGCTGACCAAGCTCGGGCACCATCCTATCGTGGTGGCGAACGGCGCCGAGGCCGTCAATTCATGGCTCGCCGCACGCACGGCCGGCAGCCCCTACGACCTCGTGCTGATGGACGTGCAGATGCCGCAGCTCGACGGCCTCGAAGCCACGCGTCGCATCCGCGCCGCCGAGACACCGGGAGAAAGAACGGCGATTGTCGCGCTCACCGCCAACGCTTATGCGGAAGACCGCGAAGCCTGCCTCGCCGCCGGCATGGACGAGATCCTGATGAAGCCGCTCGACCGGACGCGTCTCGCCGAGGCGCTGGCGCTGGCGCGCTCGTCGGCCCCGATTGCTGCGTGAGATCAGCGGATGCCGAGGTCAATTACGAATAGAGCCGGTGCGATGCCCGCTAATTCCATTCCTCATTCGTTATCCGCTCGTCACAGCCGCCGCAGCGCGACCTGTTCCACCATGTGATTGGCGCTCTTGGCCAGGATGAGGTCGGCGCGCTGCCGCGTCGGCAGGATGTTCTCGCGCAGATTGACGAGATTGATGCGCGACCAGATGGAGGTCGCGGTCTCGATCGCCTCGGCATCGGAGAGCTTGGAGTAGCGGTGGAAGTACGATACCGGATCACGGAAGGCGGTGAGCCGCAGGGTCAGAAATCGGTCCACATACCACTGGCGTAACACTTCCTCGTCGGCATCGAGATAGACCGAGAAGTCGAAGAAATCGGATACGAACGGGATCGCCTTGCCGTCCTTCGGTGGCCGGCCGGCCTGCAGGACGTTCAAGCCCTCGACGATGAGGATGTCCGGGTGGTCGATCTCGACCCACTGATTGGGCATCACGTCGTAGATGAGGTGCGAATAGACCGGCGCCCGCGCCGGATGCTTGCCGGCTTTGACGTCCGTCAGGAAGCGCAGCAGGACGGTGAGATCGTAGCTTTCCGGAAAACCCTTCTTCTCCATCAGGCCTTCCCGCTGCAGCACCGCGTTGGGATAGAGAAAGCCGTCGGTGGTGACGAGATCGACCTTGGGAACGTTGGGCCAGCGGGTGAGCAGCGCCTGCAGCACGCGCGAGGTCGTCGACTTGCCGACCGCCACCGAGCCGCCGACCCCGATGATATACGGGACCTTGGAGTCCTGCGTGCCGAGGAAGTCCTGCTGCGCCACGAACAGGCGCTGGGCCGCCGCAACGTACATGGACAGGAGGCGGGACAGCGGCAGGTAGATCTCTTCGACCTCGGCGATATCGAGTCGGTCGTTGAGCGAACGCAGCTGGGCGATCTCACCCGGTTCGAGCGTCATGGGCGTATCGGCGCGCAGCGCCGCCCACTCGGCGCGCGGAAAGATGCGATAGGGCGAGAGCTCGATATCGGCGCGCTGATCCATCGCGTCACTCACGCGGCCGGGAGGCCTTCTCCGCGAGCCCGGATTTTGCCGTGCGCTGCGACAGCTCCGCCTCGATCTCGGCCAGCGCGATGCCGCGCACCTCCAGCACCACGACAAGATGGTAGAGGAGATCGGCCGCTTCGGCGATGACCCGATCGCGGTCCTCGGCGATGGCCGCAATGGCCATCTCGACCGCTTCTTCGCCCAGCTTCTTGGCGCAATGAGCGATGCCGCGATCCATGAGCTTGCGCGTATAGGAGACGTCGGCGCTCGCCTGCGCGCGTTCCTTCACGCGGGCGGCAAGCTCGTGCAGGGTGAGGGGCGTACTCTCCACGGATCGTCACCTCATGTCGGGCCCGCTTCCCCACGCCCCAAGGCGCAAGCGGGCAGTAATCCGCTTCTATCACGAATAACGTTGGGAATGGATCCGCGCGACACATGCGTGATGCATGCGGTTAACGCATGTTCGGCCGTTTACGCATCGAGCCGCACCGCCAAGCCGGCGCGCGCCATGTATTCCTTCGCGGCGCGCACGGAGTGCTCGCCGAAGTGGAAGATCGAGGCGGCGAGCACGGCGCTGGCATGGCCGTCGCGGATGCCTTCCACCAGGTGTTCGAGCGTGCCGACGCCGCCCGAGGCGATCACCGGCACCGGCACCGCATCGGCAACCGCGCGCGTGAGCAGGATATCGAACCCCTGACGGGTGCCGTCGCGATCCATCGACGTGAGCAGGATCTCGCCGGCACCGAGCCCCACCACTTCGCGGGCATAATCGACCGCATCAAGGCCGGTCGGACGACGTCCGCCATGGGTGAAGATTTCCCAGCGCCCGGCGGACACCTGCTTGGCGTCGATCGCCACCACGATGCACTGGTCGCCGAACTTCTCCGCCGCCTCCTTGACGAATTCGCGCCGGGAGACCGCCGCGGTGTTGATCGAGACCTTGTCGGCACCCGAGCCCAGAAGGTCGCGAATGTCGTCGGTCGTGCGCACACCCCCGCCGACCGTGAGCGGCATGAAGCAGGCCTCGGCCGTGCGGCGCACGACGTCGAGAATGATGCCGCGATCCTCATGGCTTGCCGTAATGTCGAGGAAGCAAAGCTCGTCGGCACCCGCGGCGTCATAGGCGATCGCCGCCTGGACCGGATCGCCGGCATCGACCAGATCGACGAATTTGACGCCTTTGACGACACGTCCGTCCTTGACGTCGAGGCAGGGAATGATCCGGACCTTGAACATGTTTCACCAGAACGGCGAATAGCGAATAGTGAGTAGCGAATGAGAATAGAGAATTGTCAGGTTCCGTTCGTCATCGTGGCCTCGCTACGCACTACTCGCTACCGGCCATTTGCTATTCGCTATTCGCCTCGCGCGCTGCGCGCCCGGCACGGATCAGCGCCAGCGCTGCTGCCGCGCTGAGCCGTCCATCGTACAAGGCGCGGCCGGCGATCGCGCCGGCGAGCTTGGCGGCGCGCGGAGCGAGCAGCGCCTGCACGTCCTCCAACGACGCTAGGCCGCCGGACGCGACCACCGGGATGGAGACGGCGTCGGCGAGGGCAATCGTGGCGTCCAAATTGAGGCCCGTGAGCATGCCGTCGCGCGCGACGTCGGTGTAGATGATGGCCGCAACGCCGACGTCCTCGAAGCGTCTGGCAATTTCGAGGGCACTCAGCTCGGAGGTCGCGGCCCAGCCCTCGACGGCCACCTTGCCGTCGCGCGCATCGAGCCCCACGGCGACGCGGCCGGGATAGTCGCGCGCCGCTTGCCGCACGAACGGCGGATCGCGCACCGCGGCGGTGCCGATAATCACGCGTGTGACCCCTTTTTCGAGCCACGCCTCGACCGTTGCGGTGTCGCGGATGCCGCCGCCGAGTTGCACCGGAATGGAGACCGTTTCCAGAATGCGGTCGACGGCGCCGGCGTTCATCGGCTTGCCGGCAAAGGCGCCGTCGAGATCGACGACGTGGAGATATTCGAAGCCTTGCACTTCGAACGCCTGCGCCTGGCTCGCGGGATCGCGGCTGAAGACCGTTGCGCGCGCCATATCGCCCTGCTCCAGGCGCACGCACAGGCCGTCCTTGACATCGATGGCGGGAAAAAGGATCACGTGCCGGGACCTGCCTGCACCCGTTTGCAGAAGATCACGCCAGCTCCGTCCCGTGTCACGGCTTCCACTTGAGAAAATTGGCGATCACCTGAAGCCCGAGCCGTTGGCTCTTCTCGGGATGGAACTGGGTGCCGGCATAGCAGTCACGCGCCACCATGGCCGTGACAGGACCGCCATAGTCGGCCTCGGCGACCAGGTCGGCGCGGTTCTCCGGCTTGAGGTGATAGGAATGCACGAAGTAGGCGTGCAATCCGTCGGCGCCGAGCGGAATGCCGTCCAGCAATGGGTGAGCGCGTCGCGCGTCAAGCGTGTTCCAGCCCATATGGGGAATCTTCAGGGTCGTGTCGGCCGGCGCGAGCCGATCGACCTCGCCGGCGATCCAGCCCAGACCCCGCGTGACCTCGTATTCGCGCCCGCGTTCCGCCATCAGCTGCATGCCGACGCAGATGCCAAGAAACGGCCTGCCCTTGCGGCGCACCGTCTCCTCCAGCGCATCGATCATGCCGGACACCGCTTCGAGTCCACGCCGGCAATCTGCGAAGGCGCCGACGCCGGGCAGCACCACGCGCTCGGCACGGCGAACCGTGTCCGGGTCGCGCGTCACGACGATCGGCTGGCCGCTAGCGCCGGCAGCACGCTCGAACGCCTTGGCGGCCGAGTGCAGGTTGCCGGAACCATAGTCGACGATGGCGACCGTCACGGCCGTGCTCCCGGCTGGGGGAAGAGACCAATCACATCGTCGCGCGTGTTCATCATGCGGAGCGACGGCGGGCTCGACATCGGCAGGGCCGGCGAAGACGCCGCGCCGGCGGCCCAGACATCGAAGAAGCGCCGCTCCGCCAAGTCGCGGTCGTCAGCCACCACCACGCCGACCTGGCTCCAACCGCGGCGCGTCAAGGTCCAGCGCCGCAACGTCGAGGCTTCGATGCCGAGCAGGATGGCCAACAGCAGACCGACCGTAGCGCTGGCCCAAGCGGACGCGCCAAGCACGCCCAACGCGACCGCAACCGCGGCCATGAGCACCACGAAGCCAATCAGGACGAGCCACAGCCGGTGCCAGAGCATCCACAGCACCGAGAAAAAGAACGCGCTCCAATAGAACCCATCGCGCACAAACGCAAAACGCGCAGGATCGCCGTCGCTCTCCCGGCGATCCAATGGCGGCTCGTGGACGGTATAGACGCTCATCGTCGTCTCCTCACCCGCCCAACATGCCCTTGGTCGATGGCACTTCGTCAGCAGCCCGTGGATCGATGGCAATGGCGGCACGCAACGCCCGCGCCAGGCCCTTGAAGCACGATTCGGCGATGTGATGGTCGTTGCTGCCGTAGAGCGTCTCGACGTGCAGCGTCAACCCGGCATTCATGGCGAAAGCCTGGAACCACTCCTGCACCAGCTCGGTGTCGAAGCTCCCGACCTTGTCGCGCCCGAACTTCGGCTTGAACACGAGGAACGGCCGCCCGGAAACGTCGATCGCCACCCGCGTGAGCGCCTCGTCCATGGGCACGTGCACATCGGCATAGCGGACGATGCCCTTCATCTCACCGAGCGCGCGCTTTACCGCCTGGCCGAGCGCAATGCCGACATCCTCCGTGGTGTGATGATGGTCGACATGAAGATCGCCTTTGGCCTTGACGGCGATGTCGAGCCGGGCATGGCGCGCCAGCAGGTCCAGCATGTGGTCGAGAAACCCGATTCCGGTCGCGACCGAAGACGTGCCGTTGCCGTCGAGGTTCACCTCGACTTCGACGTCCGTCTCCTTGGTGGTGCGCCGAATGGCCGCCTTGCGCATGCACGTGCCTCGATGAGTTCGGGCGCGTTTTATCAGGCGCCGCTTCCGCTCGCCACTCCATGCTCGTGCCGCCGATTTGAAGCTCCCAAAGCGCCTGCCGCACGCCGTGTAGGAACTTCAAGTCGAAGGCGGCACGAGAACCATAGACTTGCCAGTGCCCTTTGAACCCGACGTTCGCAATCGGACTCGCGGCAAATGCAGGCGAACTTCGGGTTCGGGCGCTGGCCGGGACGGTTTGCATTCACCACCCCCAATCCCTAAATCAGGCACCCACAGGCCTCGCATGCAGTCCCCTCAATCCGATCTTTGGCATGGCACCACCATTCTCACGGTCCGCAAGGGCGGCACGGTGGTGATCGGCGGCGACGGCCAGGTCTCGATCAATCAGACGATCGTCAAGGCCAACGCCAAGAAGGTGCGCCGGCTCGGCAAAGACGACGTGATCGGCGGCTTCGCCGGTGCTACGGCCGACGCGTTCACGTTGTTCGAGCGGCTGGAAAGCAAGCTCGAGCAATATCCCGGCCAGCTCACCCGCGCGGCCGTCGAGCTCGCCAAGGACTGGCGCACCGACCGCTACTTGCGGCGGCTGGAGGCGATGATGATCGTCGCCGACAGGGACGTGTCGCTGGTGCTGACCGGCACCGGCGACGTGCTCGAGCCGGAGGCGGGCGCGATGGGAATCGGCTCCGGCGGCAATTATGCATTGGCGGCGGCGCGCGCCCTGATGGACAGCGAACTCGACGCCGAGGCGATCGTCAGGAAGGCCATGGCCATCGCGGCCGATATCTGCGTCTATACCAACCGCAACCTGATCATCGAAGCGCTGCCGGCCAAGTGATCCAACGCTGATGACAGACTTCTCGCCTCGCGAAATCGTGTCGGAGCTGGACCGCTTCATCATCGGCCAGTCGGACGCCAAGCGCGCGGTTGCGATCGCGCTGCGCAATCGCTGGCGGCGGTTGCAGCTCGACGAGCGCCTGCGCGAGGAAGTGCTGCCGAAAAACATCCTGATGATCGGCCCGACCGGCGTCGGCAAGACCGAGATCTCGCGGCGACTCGCCAAGCTTGCCGGCGCCCCATTCCTCAAGGTCGAGGCGACAAAGTTCACCGAAGTCGGCTATGTGGGCCGCGACGTCGAACAGATCGTGCGCGACCTGGTCGAAATCGCCATCGCGCTCACGCGCGAGAGGAAGCGCAAGGATGTCGCCGTGCGCGCGCAGAGCGCCGCCGAGGAGCGCGTGATCAACGCGCTGGTGGGCGCCAATGCGAGCACCGCCACCAAGGAAGCCTTCCGCAAGAAGCTGCGCGCCGGCGAGCTCGACGACAAGGAGATCGAGATCGAGGTGCAGGCCTCTGGCGCAGGAATGCCGCTGTTCGAGATCCCCGGCATGCCGGGTGCGCAGGTGGGGGCCATCTCACTCGGCGACATCTTCGGCAAGGGTTTCGGCGGGCGCACCAAGAACCGGCGGGTGACCGTGCAGGAATCGCACGAGATCCTGCTCAACGAGGAGTCGGACCGCCTGCTCGACCAGGAGCAAGTGGTTCAGGAGTCCATCAAGGCGGTCGAGAACAACGGCATCGTGTTCCTCGACGAGCTCGACAAGATTTGCGCCCGCGACGGACGGATGGGCGCCGACGTGTCGCGCGAAGGGGTGCAGCGCGACCTGCTGCCCTTGATCGAGGGCACGACCGTCTCGACCAAGCACGGATCGGTCAAGACCGACCATATCCTGTTCATCGCCTCCGGCGCGTTCCACATCTCCAAGCCGTCGGACCTGCTCCCCGAGCTGCAGGGACGGCTTCCCATCCGGGTCGAGCTGCGCGCGCTCACGCGCGATGACTTCGTCCGCATCCTCACCGAGACCGAGGCCTCGCTGATCAAGCAGTACGTGGCCCTGCTGGCGACCGAAGGGGTGGCGCTAGAGTTCACCGCCGACGCCATCGATGCGATCGCCGACATTGCCGTGCAGGTCAATTCGAGCGTGGAGAACATCGGTGCGCGGCGCCTGCAGACCGTGATGGAGCGCGTGCTCGACGAGATCTCGTTCGCGGCGCCCGACCGCTCCGGCGACGCCATCAAGATCGATGCCGCCTACGTGGAACAGCACATCGGCGATCTCGCCAAGAACGCGGACCTGAGCCGGTTCATTCTGTAGCGAAGCTGTCCCTCCCGCCCGACTGCCGGATCAGTCCACACGTGTCTTGGCCGTCCTGCGAACTCGCTGTTCCTCAGGCGCGCGAAAACCGCCACCACAGCAAGACCGCCACCGCGGCCGGAATAGTGAAAACCATGACCGCGATCGGCGTTTCTTGCGCGACGGTGTAGCCAGCCCGGCTGACGCCCAGCCACATGTTGATCAGCGCACAGATCAGCCAGACAGGGATGAAGCACAAGGCCGCCGTGGCCATGGGACCTGGGCCACCGATCCAGCGGCCCAGCAGGATGGCGATCAGCAGCAGAACGAAGCCGCCCGCAATCACGAGGATCGTGTGCATGCTGCCCTCCTCCGATCGGCGCCGTTCGATCAGGCGACGGCGCGCCCTTCTCCGCTTATATGACGCGCGGCCGGCGCAACCGAACGTAAAGCGCGCCTTCGCCGCCGTGACCGACATGGGCAGCTTCGAAGCCCAGCACGAGGCGGCGAAACTCCGGCGCGTTGAGCCAGTGCGGCACCAGGCGTCGGAGCACGCCGCGTTCGCTAAAAGGATCACGCTCGGCGCCGCGCCCGCCCTTGCCCGTGACCACGAGGACGATTTTCACGTCTTGTGCTTGGGCAGTGCGTAGGAAATGGACGAGCGCGTCATGCGCTTCGCGCTGCGTGAGACCGTGGAGATCGAGCCGGCGTTCGATCAGTGCATCATCTTTGGCAAGACGCTGCCGCAGCCGGCGCTCGAGCGGGGCGAGCGGCGGCGGGCCTCCTTTTTTTCCCGCGCGTGCGGCAGGCACCGCAGGCATTTCTTTCGACTGCTCGCGCGATGCCTCGGGCGCGGGCGGCGCGGCAGCCGACGCGCCGTCATCCTGGGCGATGGGTTTCAATGGCTTGACCGCGTGGGTGGCGGTTTTCCACAACGTGTGTTCGTCCGCACTGAGCCGCCGCGGCCGACGCTCGTTGGGATTGCGGATCATTGCGTGCGCGCGGATCTCTGGCGCGGCGGTTTCGCTTTCGCCGCGTGAACGCGCAGTCGTGCTTTTGCGGAAACGGCGTTCGTGCTCATCGACTGCGCGGCAGCTTCATCGCCGCGTATTTTCTTGCGCTCGGCCGGCGTGGCGGTCTCCCGATCTGGCGCGTGTTCCGCCGTGCGGGTCGGCTCGTCCGTTTGCGTCGCCATGATCTCGGGTCGCACCGGCGGCAGCGGCACGTTGCGCCACCTGGCGAACGGATCGATCTCGCGCGGAAGCAGCATGGCAAAGCGGCCGGGTTGCTTGATGCGGCCGCCGATGAGACCGGCCTCCTCGCCGGCGCCGAAATAGATGTCGGCGCGCGCCGGGCCGACGATGGCCGAACCGGTGTCCTGCGCCACCATCAGCCGGCGAAACTTCGTTTCAGGAACCTCGCTCGCGATCGGCAGGTCGGCTTCGATCCAGAACACGGTGCCATACAGATGCACGTGGTGGTCGACCGCAATCGAACGGCCGGGCGTCAAATGGACACCCTGGGCACCGAGCGGCTCGTCGTGAGCGGACAGGCCCGTCACGCGGAAGAAGACGAACGAATCGTTCATGCGCCGAAGCTCGCGCCCGCCGTCCGGCTGGGCCAGCATCCACTGGCGGATGCGCTCCATGGACATCTCTTCCTTGGGCACTTCTCCGCGCTCGATCAGCACGCGGCCGACCGGCAGATAGCGATGGCCGTTATGGGCATCGTAGTTGATGCGGAGCATGGACCCGTCTTCGAGCTGGATGCGGGCCGAGCCCTGGATGTGGATGAAGAACGCGTCGATCGGGTCCTTGAGCCAGCAGATCTCGAGATGGCGGCCATCGAGCGCGCCGTCCTCGATCTCGGCGCGCGTGTAGTAGCGAGCCCGTTTCTTGCCCACCTTGCGATAGACCGCGCCCTTGTTGGAGAAGATGCCCTTCTTCTTGCGGCCGGCGGCGATGATGTCGCCCGGACGGCGATACATCGGCACGCTGTATTCAGGCGAGGGAAAGCGCGAGCCGGCGACGATCGGTTCGTAGTAGCCGGTGAGGAACCCCTCCGGATCGCCCACCTTGGCGATGCGCAACGGATGCAAGTTCTTTTCGAAGAAGGCGCGCGCCTCCTCGTCGTTGAGGCGCGGGGTGGCGAGCGCGCGACGACACACGGCTTTCATCGCTTCGGCGAACCGGCGCGCGGCCGGGGCCGCCTTTTGCGACAAGAGGGCACGACAACTGGTCAGGAAAGTCGTGTAAGCGGTTGCATGGTCATCGGCGGCCCAGCCGTCGAGCTGGCTCCAGGAGGAGGGCTCGAGCGATGCGTCGGGGAACTTCAGGGAGCCGGGGCCCGCTGCCCAAGCCGGCAGCAAACCCGCGAGCAGACCGAATGCCAAGATCGGAAAGCGCGTCACGCCGGCCGAAGTCATTGTCCGGCTTCGGTTGCGACCAGTTTCCAGTTGGGATCGCGCGAGCTGACGTCGCGCGCGAACGTCCACACGTCGGTCACCTCGGTGACCTTATCGGGCGCCCCTTCGATCACCGTCCCGGAGCGGTCGCGCGTGACCGAGATGAGCTGGGACACGAACCGGACCGTCACCTGGGCGGTGCGGCCGCGCAGCTCGGCACTGACGATCTCGGCCTTGTCGATGGAGACGAACCGCGTCTCGACGGTCTCGCCGCGCGCTTCGCGTTCGCGAATGGCCGCCTCGAACCCTTCATACACCTCGCGTGACAACAGATTTTTCAACGCCCGCTGGTCGCCTTCGGCAAAGGCGGTGACCACCATCTCGTAGGCTTGCCGGGCGCCAGTGAGGAAATGCTTGCCGTCGAATCCCGAATCCGCGGTCGCAATGGCATCGAGACCGGTGGCAACCGCCGTACCGGGTTCCGCAACGCCTTTCCACCGCTCCGCCGGGGTTGCTTCCATGACCGGCTTCGCCGCTGCTTCCGTGGCCCGTGGGGGAAGGGTCACCACCTTGTCGTTGGTGGTCGCAGGCCGCACCGCATCGCGTGCCGAATAGGGATCATAGGGGGGACGCTCGCGCCCGGTGCGCTGGCCGAGCACGCTGCGCAGCCGTAAAAAGATGAATACGGCCAGCGCAAGGAAAATGATGGTATAAATGTCGAACACGTCTCGCATGCTCTCGGGACGAGATCAGGAAGGAGACGACACCTCCGGGGAAGCGCCGGCTCATCAGTAGTCGGTACTATCTAGGTACGCGACAAGCGGGTTCCAGAGGCCGACGACCTCCACCTCCTGGGGCGACGCAGCGCGCATCCCACCATAAACGATCCAAATGGCGGTGCCAACATGGCGCCACGGCAGCGCGGTAGCGTTTTGTGCCGCCTTGCAGCGGCCGAAAGGCCGGGCGAAACGGCAGACGCGCACCAAAAGCGTCCGATTAAGCATATGTCGCTCTTTTTGAGATGGATTTTTCTGGGTGTCCTGGTCCTGCCGCTGGCGGAACTGGCCGTATTCATCTTGGCGGCCATGCAAATCGGCATTGCCGCGACCCTGGCCCTTACGCTTGCAGCCTCATTCATCGGGCTTGTCCTGCTGAAGATCGCCGGCCGCACCAGCCTTGCCCATGTTCGCGTGGCGTTTGCCGATGGCCAAGTGAGGGAGGCGGACATCAGTGCCGGCAGTGTCTTTACCGGACTTGCCGGGATCCTCCTCGTTGTGCCGGGCTTTCTCACGGACATTCTGGCCTTTCTGCTGTTATTGCCCCCGGTGCAGCACGCCCTGACTGCGGCGCTTGGCCGCGTATTTCGCCCGCAAAGCCAAGCGCCCGACGGCGTGGTCGATCTCGACCCCGGCGAGTGGAACCGGGTCGAGGACAGAGGACATCGTCCCCATCTTCCGCCCGGCTGAGCCATCCTTGTCGCCCCGAACCGCCTGTGTTAGCCACACCGGCGAGCAGGGCAGCCTTGATCGAGCGCCTGGAGGATCATCATGACAACCAATGGCGGACAGACGGCCGGCGCTCCCGCGGGCGCCCAGCCGGCGCCAGCGCAGCTCAACGTCCTGGCGCAGTACATCAAGGACCTCTCGTTCGAGAATCCGAACGCACCAAAATCACTTCAGCCGGCCCAACAGCAGCCGTCGATCAATATCCAGATCAACGTCAGCGCCAAGCCGCTGACCGAAACCGACGTCGAGGTGGAGCTCAAGATCGAGGGCAAGGCGGAAAGCACCGGCAGCATTCTGTTTCAGTTCGAACTGATTTACGGTGGCGTATTCCGGCTGCAGAACATCCCGCAGCAGGATCTGCATCCCATCATGATGATCGAATGTCCGCGCCTGCTGTTCCCGTTCGCCCGCGAGATCATCTCCAGCGCCGTCATGAACAGCGGTTTCCCGCCGTTACGCATCGATCCGGTCGATTTCGTCGGGCTGTACCGCCAGCGCATGGCGCAGCTCCAAACACAGCAGCCCCAGCAGCCGACGCCGTAATGCTAGCCCGACGGGTTTATGCTGTAGCAGCCCGAGCGTCGACGCGAGGGGCGAGATATTCGTGCCAGATCGCATTCGCCCCCAGGGTCGCGACATAGTCGAGGTGGGCGGCGCGTTCGGCATCCGTGAGCCGCGGCAATAGCGGGGTCGGCCGCACGCGAATGACGGCACGGCCATCCCGTCCCGTCCCTGCGATCGTGATCGTCTCGCCGAGGCCGAGTTGCGCCTGACGCGCGCCGATCAGCTCGATATAGACCTCGGCGAGGATCTCGGCGTCCAGCAACGCGCCGTGCTTGGTGCGGCGCGAATTGTCGATCGCGTAGCGCGCGCACAGCTGGTCCAGGCTGTTGGCTCCGGCCGGATGCTTGCGGCGCGCCAGCAACAAGGTGTCGACCAAGCGGTCGCGCACGATCAGCGGCCTGCCGCAGCGCTCGAGCTCGGCATTGAGGAACGCGAGGTCGAACGCGGCATTGTGAATGATCAGCGGCGCATCGCCGACGAACTGCAGCAGTTCGTCCACGACTTCAGCAAAGCACGAATGGTCCTTGAGGAACTCGGCAGATAGGCCGTGGACTGCGAATGCTTCGGCCGGCATCTCGCGTTCGGGATTGACATAGCGATGGAAGTTCTGCCCGGTGGGGATGCGGTTGAACAGCTCGACGCAGCCGATCTCCACCACCCGATGTCCCTGATAGGGATCGAGCCCGGTGGTCTCGGTATCGAGCACGATCTCGCGCATTGAAAAGTCCTCAACCTCGGCAACGCGCCGGCGCGGTGTTGCCCCGCGCCCGCGGCCTTTTGAGAGCAGCTCACCATCGGCGGCCCGGCAGGGTCGCCACCGCGCGCAGAATGCCATGCACCTGGGCCCGGGCGGAATCGATCCCGCGCGAGCTATCCACGACGAAATGCGCGCGGGCGCGCTTTTCCGAATCAGGCATCTGCTTGCCCAGTATGGCCTCTAGCTTGGCCGGCGTCATGCCTGGCCGCAACTGTGCCCGGGCCCGCTGCAGCTCCGGTGTGGCGGAGACGACGACGACCGCATCGACCCGGGCATCTCCTCCGGTTTCGAACAAGAGCGGAATGTCCAGGACCGCAACGCGCGCGCCGCGGCTGGCGACCGCCGCGAGGAACTGCTCCTCGGCCACGCGCACCAGCGGATGGACGATTGCTTCCAAGCGTTTGATGCCGGCCGCGTCGTCGAGCACGCGCGCCGCAAGCTTCTCCCGGTCGACCCGGCCGCCCACCGTCGTTCCCGGAAAGGCGTTCTCGACCGCAGCCACTGCCTCGCCTTCATAAAGCCGGTGCACCGCCGCATCGGCATCGTGCACCGGCACGCCGGCTTCGGTAAAGAGCCGGCTCGTGGTCGATTTCCCCATGCCGATCGAGCCGGTAAGGCCGAGGATGAACATGACCTAGTGTCCCGCGAGTCCGGTCTTGGCGTGGATGTCGGACTCGATCAGGGACTTGAGCTCCGGCGTCACGCTCGGCGTCACGCCGAACCAGCGGGCAAAGCCGGGCACCGCCTGGTGCAGCAGCATGCCCAGTCCGTCAACGGTGCGGTGACCCCTCGCTCTCGCTGCGCGCAAGAATTCCGTCTCGAGTGGCACATAGACGATGTCGTAAACGATCGCCGCCGGCTTGAGCGGCGCGAGATCGAGTTCGAGCGCAGGCTTGTCGATCATGCCCAAAGAGGTCGTGTTCACCACGAGATCGCCACGTCCGAGACGTTGCGGCAGTTGGGCGAAGCTCTCGGCGGAGATCCATTGGCTGAAGTGCGCCGCCAGATCCTGCGCGCGCGCCAAGGTTCGGTTGACCAGCGCGATCTCGATTCCCCGCGCGAGCAGCGCATGGACTACGGCACGGGCGGCGCCTCCCGCCCCTAGGACTACGGCGCGATGGGTCGTCTCGTGCCAGCGCGGGATCGAGGCATCGAGGTGGGCGATGAAACCGTAGGCGTCGGTGTTGCCGCCGACAAGCCGATCGTTCTCGTACCAGACGGTGTTGACGGCGCCGATCGCTTGAGCGGCTTCATCCCGCCGGTCGACCAGACGGAAAGCCGCTTCCTTGTGGGGAACCGTGATATTGGCGCCCACATAGCCTTGTCTCCGCAGATCTCGGAGAAAATTGGCGAAATCAGGTTCCGGCACGTCCGCACGCTCATACGCGCCGGCAATTCCGAGCGTCTTGAGCCAATAGCCATGCAGCAGGGGTGAGCGGGAGTGCGCCACCGGATGGCCGATCACGCAGGCGCGCGGAC
>JBJMSU010000163.1:0-11094 GCA_045801465.1 Xanthobacteraceae bacterium
CAAGCTGCGCGGCGATCGCGAATGCGCCATGGCGCTGCTCGAGGCCGGTCTCGACGCGGGCTTCGACTTCGCCTACTCCTACGAGATCGAGAGCTGGGACGAGCTGTCCGTGCCACTGCATTTCCTGATGCCGGGCGGCGAGGTGCCGATCGTGCCGATCTACACGAACTGCGCGGCGCCGCCGCTGCCACGGCTGCGGCGCTGTCACGAGATGGGCGCGTTCGTCGGCAGCTTCGTGCGCGCATATCCGGGCGCGCGGCGCGTGGCCCTGGTCGCCAGCGGCGGCATCTCGCACTGGGTCGGCACGCCCGACACCGGCCGCATCAATCCCGAGTGGGACCAGCGCGTGCTCGACCACATCGCGCGCGCGGACATCGAGCCGCTGCTCGCGCTGACGCACGCCGATATCGAGCGCGACGGCGGCAATGGCGGCCAGGAGATTCGCAACTGGGTCGCGCTGCTCGGCGCCGTGCCCGGCTGGAAGGGCGAGGCGCTCGCCTATGAGCCGGTCGCGGAGTGGATCACCGGCTGCGCGACGGTATGGGTGCACGCATGACGCCCACCGTGTCGTACGCGCTGAACAAGGTACTGACGGCCGTCGCCCGGCAGCACGCCATGAAACCGGCGCTGTCCGACGACGATCTGGCCGGTCACACGCTGAGCGAGCCGGAGCGCGCGGCCCTCAAGGCCGGCGACATCGACGCGCTCTATCGGCTGGGCGCGAACCCGTACCTGATCCGCCGCGTCTTTCGCGCTCGCTTCAAGATCTGAGCGTCAGCGCCGCAGCGCCACGCATGACGCCGGGTCGACGGCGAGGATCACCGCGTCTCCGCCGGAGAACCGTGGTGCGACCGGCGCCGTGACCCGCAGCGTGACGTCCGCGCCGTCCACCGTCACCTGGTACTCGACCGCCGCCCCGAGATAGCTCGCGCGCCGCACCGTGCCCGCGAAGACGTTGTCTCCCCGCGCGCTGCCCGCCGGCGCTGCAAGGCGGATCTCGTGCGGGCGGATCGAGACCAGCGCGGCCGCGCCAGGTGTGAGGTTCTTGTCGCCGACCCGCAGGCGCCACGTCCCGCGCGCAACCGTGTCCGCTCCGGTGGCCGTGGCCTCGACGATGTTGGTCTTGCCGATGAACTCGGCCACGAAGCGCGACTGCGGCCGGCGAAAGAGGTCCTCCGGCACGCCGACCTGCGCGAGCCGCCCCTGCTCGAGCACGGCCACGCGGTCGGAGATCACCATGGCCTCCGCCTGGTCGTGGGTGACGTAGAGCGTGGTGATGCCGAACGCCTCGTGCAGCCGGCGGATCTCGAAGCGCATCTCCTCGCGCAGGTTCGCGTCGAGATTCGACAGCGGCTCGTCGAGCAGCAGGATCTCGGGCTCCACCACGAGGCTGCGCGCCAGCGCCACGCGCTGCTGCTGGCCGCCGGACAATTCGTTGGGATAGCGCTGCTCGAGGGCGGCGAGATTGACCAGCGCGAGCGTCTCCTCGACCTTGCGCCGCGCCTGGGCCGCCGGGACTTTGCGAATCTTCAAGCCGAACACGACGTTCTCGAACACCGTCTTGTGCGGCCACACCGCGTAGTTCTGGAACACCATGCCCATGCGGCGGGCGTCCGGCGGCACCACATGGCCGGGCGACGAGACGAGTCGTCCGTCCACGTGGATGGTGCCGGCATCGGGCACGATATAGCCGGCGATCAGCCGCAGCGTCGTCGTCTTGCCGCAGCCGCTCGGACCCAGCAGGGTGACGAACTGGTTGTCGTTGATGTCGAGATCGAGATCCGAGACGGCCGCCACGTCGGCGTCGCGCGCGCCGAAATGCTTCGACAGCCCCTTGATGGTGATGCCCGCCATTACGCCACCGCTCCCTCGCGTCCGCCGCGCGCCGCGATGCCGCCGCCCCCGATCTTGTAGGCGAGCCAGATGGCGACGCCGATGATTGCCATGTTGATCATGGCGAGCGCCGCCACCGGCTCGGTGTAGCCGGTCTCGTAGAGATTGAACACCGCGACCGCCAAGGTGATCGAGCTCGAGCTGAACAAGAGGATCGACGCGGACAGCTCCTGGATCACCGGCACGAAGACGAGGAGCCAGCCGGCGAACAGGCCCGGCCGGATCAGCGGCAGCGTCACCTCGCGCATGGTGGTCGTCCACGAGGCGCCGAGAATCTGCGCGCTCTCCTCCAGCGAGGGGTCGACCTGGCGCAGCGAGGCGTTGGCCGAGCGCACGCCGAGCGGGATATAGCGGCCCACATAGGCGAGCAGCAGGATCGCCATGGTGCCGTAGAGCGCGAGCGGCATCTTGAGCCAGAACTGGATCAGCGCCACCGCGACCACGATGCCGGGCAAGCCGAGCGGGACGAGCGCGGCATAGTCGAGGAGCTTGCGTCCGGGAACGCGCGAGCGCAGGTCGATCCAGCCGATGACGGCGCCGAGCAGCACCGCGATCGAGGCGGCGAGCAGGGCGAGCACCAGGCTGTTGGCGATCGCGCGCTGCGTCACGTTGTATTCGAACAGGATGAAGCGGTAGTTGGCGAGCGTGAGGTTCTTCCAGAAATCGAGCCCCCACGATTTCGAGAACGACACGGCGAGAAGGGTCGAATACGGAGCAATGATGGAAACCAGAAACACGAGAACGGCGAAGCCGAACAGCACCCATCGCAGCGGCCCGAGCGCCATCAGCTGCGGCCGCGAGCCCTTGCCGGCGAGCGTCACATAGGAGCGCCGCGCCAGGAAGGCGCGCTGCAGATAGAGCGCCGCCACCGTGATGATGACGAACACCAGCGACAGCGCCGAGGCGAGCCCGTACTCGGGCGGATAGTCGAACAGCGCGTAGATGCGCGTCGGCAGGGTGACGACGCGGCCGGGCAGGCCGATGATCGCCTGCGACCCGAACAGCGCGATGGCGTTGACGAACGCGAGCAGCGTGCCTGAGAGGACCGCCGGGGCGACCAGCGGCAGCGTGATCGATACGGCGGTCCGGAGCTTGCTGGCGCCGAGGATCTGCGCCGCCTCCTCGTACGAGGCATCGACCGATTGCAGCGCGCTGGAGGCGAGCAGGAACACGAACGGAAACGTGTGCAGCACGGTAACGAGCACGAGCCCGGTCATGGAAAAGATATTGAAGGTGAGCCACGGCAGGCCGGCGACGTCGCGCACCAGCACGTTGATCAATCCGGCATTGGGGCTGAACAGGTAGACGAAGGCGATCGCGGTGAGGAACGGCGGCGACAGGTAGGACAGCGTTGCGGTGACCTTGATCAACCCCTTGCCGGGCACGTCGGTGCGGCTCACCGCCCACGCCAGCAGGAGGCCGATGACCAAACTGAACAGACCGGTCCAGGCGCCGAGGATGAGCGAGTTCTGCAAGGCCGAAAGGTACAGCCGCCCGGTCAAGACCTCGGCGAAATGCTCGAAGCTCAGCCCCTGCTCGCCGCGTACGCTGCCGATGAGCAGGAAGGTGAGCGGCAGCACCACCAGCACGATGAGCGCGACCACCGCGGCCGCCATGATGACGTGTTCGAGCCGCCATCGCGGCACGCGTCGCACCAGGCGCGGCGCCGGCATCGTCAGGGTGGCGGCGGTCCCGCCGGCAGGTGTCGCGTCCATCAAGATTCGCCGTTACGCCAACGCAATCGATCGCGGGCCGTCCAATGAAGCTCTAAGATAGCAATAGCGCGAGAGCCGATGGCGAAAAAGGGTCCCGCCAGCCGCATCGCCCATGGGCAATGAATCCGGGCAAGAGAAATGACGTTTCAAATCATCAGCACCGACACGCTTCATTCGGGCCGCAGCAAGTTCCTGATCCTGACCATCCGCCTCCCCGATGGCGGGACCATGCGGCGTGAGGTCGAGGATCACGGGGCGGCCGTTTGCGTGCTGCCGTACGACCCGGAGCGCCGCACCGCCATTCTGGTGCGTCAGCTCCGCGCGCCGGTGTTTCTGGCGGCGAAGCAACAAGAGACGCTCGAAGCCATCGCCGGCATCGTCGAGAGCGGCGATCCGCAAGAATGCGGGCGCCGCGAGGCCTGGGAGGAGGCGGGCCTGAAGCTCAACACGCTGGAGCATATCGGAACCGTATGGACGATGCCGGGCGTCTCCACGGAGCGCATGCATCTCTATCTTGCGGTCTGCCGTGAGACCGACCGTGCCGGGCCGGGCGGGGGGCTCGCCGACCAACATGAGAACACGACGCCGGTGGAGCTCGGTCTCGGCGATCTCGCCGCACAAGCGGATGCCGGACGACTCGACGACATGAAGACGATGCTTCTCGTGCAGACGTTGCGGTTGCGGCATCCCGGCCTGTTTGCATGACGGGCGTCGAGGCGTCAGTATTCCGCCCCGGCGGTACATTTCTGGCAATCGCTTGGGGGCGATCCTGGGTTGAGCTTTTGGGTTGACCGACGCAACACCTCACGAGGGGAGAACCAGATGACGAGAAGGACTGTGGCCGTCGTGGCGGCCGCATTGCTGGTGGCGAGCGCCGTTGCCGCACCCGCGAAGGACAAGGTCAAGGTCGGATTCATCGGGCCGCTCACCGGCGGAGTTTCCGCCAATGGCATCGGCGGCCGCAACTCGGCGGAGCTCGCCGTCAAGCTGCGCAATGCCGAGCCGCAGGCGAAGTACGACTACGAGCTCACCGTGCTCGACGATGAATGCAAGCCCAACATCGGCGTGCAGGTGGCGACCAAGATGGCGGCGGACCGCTCGGTGATCGCGGCCGCGACCCACTATTGCTCGGCGGTAGCGATCGGCACGGTCGAGACCTATCACAAATTCGGATTTCCCATCATCGTCTGGGGCGCGGTGCTTCCCGACATCACCTATCGCAACAAGTTCGCCGAGGTGCATCGCGTCAACGGCACCATGATCAATCAGAACGAGACGGCCGCGCAGTTGATGGCGAGTCAGGGTTTCAAAAAATGGGTGGTGATCCACGACACCACCGACTACGGCAAGGGACACAACAAGTACTTCTCCGAGGCCATCAAGCCGCTGGGGGCGGAAATCCTCGGGACCTTCGGCGTCACGGCCGACCAGCAGGATTTCACCGCCGAGCTGACCCAGGCCAAGGCGCTCAATCCCGAGGTCATCTATTTCGGCGGCCTGACGCCGATCGGCATCCGCATCCGCTCGCAGATGGACAAGGTCGGTCTCAACGCGGTGTTCCAGGGGACCTCGGGCATTAAGTCCGACGCCTTCATCGAGGGGCTCGGGCCGCTGGCCGAAGGCGCGCTGTCGTTCATCGAGGGCGGGCCGCTCGACAAGCTGCCGGGCGGGCAGTCTTTCAAGGCCGACTACGACAAGGCCGGCTACAAGGAGCCGCCCGAAGCCTACGGCGCGTTCGCCTTCGCGGCCATGAAGCTCATCCTCGACAAGATCGAGGAGGTCGGGCCCAACCGCGCCAAGGTGCGCGATGCGCTCAACAAGGTCGCCAATTACCAATCCATCGTCGGTCCCGTCACCTTCGACGACCATGGCCAGAACACGGTGCCGATCATCACCAAATACGTCGCCCAGGACGGCAAATGGGTGGTGTGGGAGGACAGCGAATACGCCAGCGGCAAACGCAAGCTGAGGAAGTGACTCGCGCTTTCTCTCGTCATGGCCGGCCTCGTGCCGGCCATCTCGTTCAGGAGGGCACAGTGCGTCATAAGCGGGATCGCCGGGCCAAGCCCGGCGATGACAAGTCTCAAAGGCTCGTTTCGCATTATTCGGAGTGTTTGGCACCGTGGATATCGCCCTGTTCGGCCAGTACCTGATCAACGGGCTGATGCTCGGGGTGATCTACGGCCTTGTCGCCGTCGGATTCACGCTGTTCTTCGGCGTCCTCGACGTCATCAAGTTCTCCCACGGCGACGTGCTCACCGTGGGGGCATTCACGGCCTTCGCCACCTATCTGGCGCTCAAGGCCGCGCAGGTTGCTTCGCCTTGGCTCCAGCTCGTCGCCATGTCGCTCGTCGCCATGACCACGATGGGCTTGCTCGGCGCGCTGATCGCCAAGTATCTCGTGCTGCCGCTGCGCGGCGCGCCGGCGCTGAATACGCTGCTCATCACGCTGATGCTCGGCACCGTGCTGCGCGAGGGCGTGCGCCTCGGTTTTCCCGACGGCTCCAATCCCAAGCCGTTCCCGCGCTTGCTGCCGGCTGACGCGTTCAGCTTCGGCGCGCTGACGCTGCGCATCGATACGCTGATCCTGCTGTTCTCCGGCCTCGCCGTGATCGTCATCGTCAATCTGATCATCAACCGCACCAAGCTCGGCCTTGCCATCCGGGCGGTGGCGCAGGATGGCGAGACCGCAATGACCATGGGGATCAATTTCACGGCCATCGTGCTTGCCACCTTTGCGATCGGATCCGCCGTGGCGGCGGTCGCCGGCGTGATGAACGGGCTCTATTACAACGAGATCAATTTCGGCATGGGCCTTTTGCTCGGCGTGTTCGGCTTCAGCGCCGCCGTGGTGGGCGGGCTCGGCAATATCTACGGCGCGATCCTCGGCGGCTTCCTGTTCGCCGGCCTGCAGACGATCGGCGCCGTGGCGCTTCCCTTCGCCAGCGCCTACAAGGACGTGTTCGCGCTCGCCGTGCTGATCGCCATCATGGCGTGGCGGCCGACCGGCTTGATCGCCGAAAAGACGAGCGAGCGGGTGTGACGGCGATGATCAATCGCCGTTCGCCGGGACCGGCGCTCGCGTTCGCGGCGGCTGCGACGATCTACGGCATTGTGTTTCTCGGCGCCGAGAGGGAACGCGCGCTTGCCGCCCTCATCGTCGGCGCGGCACTTGTGGTTTGGCTTGCCGCAAGGTTCGGCGTCGCCGACACGGTGCGCGCCAGCATCGGCGCCAACGAGACGACGTTCCTGGCGGCGACAATCGCCGGCGTGCTGATCACTGCCCTCTGGTTCCATGACGAGCACTTCGTGCTCCTGATGATGACCACCGCGCTCCTGCTCATGGTGGCGGCACTGGGCCTGACCGTCCAGTTCGGCTATGCCGGCATCGTCAATTTCGCCGGCAGTGCCTTCGTCGGGATCGGCTGCTACACGGCGGCGGTGGTGACGAAATCCGCGAGTGTCCCGTCGCTCCTCACCCTGCCGCTCGGCGGCATCATGGCGGCGCTGGTCGGCTCGATCCTGATCCTGCCGGTGTTGCGCACGCGCGGTCACTACGCCGCTCTGGTGACGATCGCCTTCGGAATCCTGTTCAAGACCTTCATCGAGGTGAACGACACGCTCGGCGGTCCGCAGGGCATGAGTGTTGGTCCGCTGCGGCTCGCCGGGTGGTCCTTCAACGATCCCGTACGGATCGGCAGCTTCGAGGCCTCGTTCTATCTCGCCTATCTGGTGATGGCGCTCGGGCTGCTGGCGCTGATGTTCGCGCTGGTGCAACGGCTCGAGCGCTCGTGGATCGGCCTGAGCATGGATGCGATCCGGCTCGACGAGATCGCGTCCGCCTGTTACGGGCTCGACATCGCGCGGTGGAAGATCTTTGCGTTCACGTTGGGAAACTTCCTCGCCGGCACGGCCGGAGCGCTGTACGGCCACGTGCTGGGCTTCATCGCGCCCAACAATTTCACGTTTGGCGATTCGCTCATTCTCGTCTCCATCGTGCTCCTCGGCGGCATCGGCAATCCCTGGGGCGTGGCCATCGCGGCGGCGTTCGTCGTGATCCTGCCGGAGAAGTTCCAGATCATTCAGGAATACCGTTTCGTCCTTTACGCCGTGCTGGTGATCCTGATTCTTCTGTTTCGCCCCGAGGGACTGCTGCCTCGTCGCCTGCGCGCGTACCTCCCGCATGCCTGGAGCGTACGATGAGCGCGAAGCTGCTCCGTTGCACCGGCCTGACCTGCCGCTTCGGCGGGGTGGTCGCCCTCGACCGGGTCGACTTCGACGTCGGCGAGGGTGAGATCGTCGGGCTCATCGGGCCGAACGGCTCGGGCAAGACGACGTTGTTCAACGTGGTCACGGGCATCTACCGCGCCGATACCGGCACGATCGCGTTCGGCGGAACGGACATCGCGCGCGCCTCTCCACAGGCGATCTACCGCGCCGGCATCACCCGCACTTTCCAGCGCTCGCGCATGTGCCTGCCGCTCTCCGTGTTCGACAACATCATGATCGGTAACCACAAGCGGCTCAATCATGGTTTCACTTTCAATTTGCTGCGCCGTGCCGGCTTCGCGGCCGAGGTTCGCGACAACTATCG
This sequence comes from Xanthobacteraceae bacterium, assembly GCA_045801465.1. Classification (GTDB taxonomy): domain Bacteria; phylum Pseudomonadota; class Alphaproteobacteria; order Rhizobiales; family Xanthobacteraceae; genus DATFWC01. The sequence goes on from JBJMSU010000163.1 coordinate 8,203, forward strand.
ACAGGCGCGTGAGCTCCTGCACATCTTCAGCCCGCACTTGGCCGATCGCATCGACGAGCCGGTCGCCGGCTTGCCCATGATCGATCGCCGGCGCATCGAGATCTGCCGCGCCCTCGTCAGTCATCCGCGCCTCATTTTGCTCGACGAACCCTCGGCCGGAATGACGCACGAGGAGACGCGCGAGCTGATGGACGACATCTTCCTCGTGCGCGAGCGCATGGCGGGGCTGACGATTGTCATCATCGAGCACGAGATGGGCGTGATCGAACGCATCACCGCGCGCTGCGTGGTGCTCAACTACGGCCGCAAGATCAGCGAGGGCACATTCGCGGCCGTCGCTCGTGACGCCGCGGTGCAGGAAGCCTATCTCGGCGTGGCATGATGGCGGGGCTTAAGATCGACAACGTCTACACCGCCTACGACAAGGCGGACGTGCTCGACGGCGTGTCGCTCCAGGTGGCGCCCGGCCGCATCACCTGTCTGCTCGGCGCCAACGGCGCGGGAAAGACGACCTTGATCCGCTCGATCCTCGCCCTGACACCGCCGCGTGCGGGCCGGATCGCGTTCGACGGCGTCGACATCACGCGCCTGCCGACCCACAAGGTCATCGCCGCCGGGATCGCCTGCATCCCGGAGGGGCGCAAGGTCTTTCCCAAGCTGACCGTCGAGGAGAACCTGCGGGTCGGCGCCTATCAGGAGGCCTCGGCAGAGGTCACGCGGGAGCGCATCGCCGAGATCTATTCCATCTTTCCGCGTCTTGCCGAGCGGCGCGGGCAGCTCGCCGGCACCATGTCGGGCGGCGAGCAGGCGATGATCTCGATCGGGCGCGGGTTGATGCGCGCGCCCAAGCTCCTGCTCATCGACGAACCCTCGCTCGGCCTCTCACCGCTTCTCGTGAAGGAGAACTTCAACATCATCCGGCGCATCAACGAGCGCGGCATTGCGGTGTTCCTCGTCGAGCAGAACGTGCGCCAGACGCTGGCGATCTCGCACTACGGCTACGTGCTGGCCAAGGGCCGCGTCGTCGCCGCCGGCACGCCGGCGGAGCTTGCCGACCGCAAGGAAGTGCACGAGGCCTATTTCGGCTGAAGGCGCCCCGACGGCGCATTCTGCCGCAGCAGCCGAGCCACTCTCGGGACGGGTTCACGTTCATCACGCGATTGGGTAGGATCGGGCGATGACTGCGTTGCCGCAGATCCGCATGACCGTCGACGAGTTTCTCGCCTGGGCCGATCGCCAGCCCGGACGCTACGAGCTCGCCAATGGCATCGTCCACGCGATGTCGCCGGAAGGCGCAGGCCACGCGAAGGTGAAATTTGCGGTTCAGGCCGCCCTGGCTGCCGGAATTCGAGCACGTGGCTTGCCTTGTCACATGCTGCCGGACGGGATGACCGTACGCATCGATGACATGACGGCCTACGAGCCGGACGCGCTGGTTTATTGCGGGCCAGAGCTTCCGCCCAGAGCCGTTGAGGTTCCGAACCCGGTGATCCTGGTCGAGGTGCTCTCCCCATCGACACGCAATATCGATGCAACGGCCAAGCTCGTCGGCTACTTCCGGCTGACCAGCCTCGCGCATTACCTGATCGTCGATCCGGACGAGAGGCTGATCGTGCATCACGCCCACGGGGAAGGCGACACGATTCTCACGCACATCGTCCGGGACGGCCGCCTCACCCTCGATCCGCCCGGGCTTGAGGTCGCGCTCGAAGATATTTACGGCGCGACATAGCCCGCACGAGCGAAGCGGAATGCGGGATCCCGGATTGCGCTGCGCTCCATCCGGGCTGCGGGGCCATTACGCCGCCAGGCGGGCGCGGTCGTGCGGGGCGGAGAGGTCGATCGGCGTGCCTTTCGGGATGATGCCGGTCGGATTGAGCTTCTTGATGGCATAGTAGCCGACCACGTAGGTGCGCGGCTTCACCGTCGCGGCGACGCCCGGCAGGCTGTAGAGCTCGCGCATGTAGTTGGACAGGTTCGGGTAGTCGGCCACCCGCTTCTTGTTGCACTTGAACAGCGAGAAGTACGCGACATCGAAGCGCAGCAGCGTGGGAACGAGCCGCCAGTCCGCCTCGGTGATCCGGTTGCCGACGAGATAGCGCTGACGCGACAGCCGCGCCTCGAGCTCGTCGAGGGTGGCAAACAGCGCGTCGAACGCGGCCTCGTAGGCGGCCTGCGACTTCGCAAAACCGCAGCGATATACGCCGTTGTTGACGTTGGCGTAGATCGTTTCGTTGAGGCGGTCGATCTCGGGGCGTAGCGCGGCGGGATAGAAATCCGTGTCATCGCCGGCGATGCCGCGAAACTCGCTGTTGAGCATGCGGATGATCTCGGACGATTCGTTGTTGACGATCCGCCGCGTCTTGGTGTCCCACAGCGTCGGCACCGTCACCTTGCCGGTGTAGTGCGGGTCGGTCGCCGTATAGGCTTCGTGCAGGTAGTGGAAGCCGTTGACGGTGTCCGGCGTGCACTCGGGAAACGCCGGGTTGTTCTCGAACGTCCAGCCCTGCTCGCGCATGCCGGGGATCGCGTACGCGACCGTGATGGCGCGATCGAGCTTCTTGATCGCGCGGTAGATCAGCGTGCGGTGAGCCCACGGGCAATTGTAGGCGACATAGAGGTGGTAGCGCCCCGGCTCGGCCTGGTAGCCGGATGAGCCGTCGGCCGTGATGCGGTCGCGGAACCGGCTGTCGACGCGCTTGAATTCGCCGTCCTTCGGATATTCGACCGGAAGCTCCTCGTCGCGCCATTCCCCATTGATCAGAACACCCATGGCTTAATCCTTTCAGCCGGCCCACAACGAGCCGAATTGGCCGGCGACGACCTCCTCATAGGGGACATCGGCCTCAAGAATACCAAGTTCACGCGCGAACTGGTTCATGCCGGCGACAA
>JBJMSU010000168.1:0-64685 GCA_045801465.1 Xanthobacteraceae bacterium
TCGCCGGAGCCGCGTCGGGCGCTGAGAGAGCGTCGCGCGTGGCGTCGGGTCGCGCCGGTCGACTCGACCGCTTCCTGGTGCGCCGAGGTACAACGATCACGCCGGTCGGGCCGTCCGGGCTTCCGGTGAGAGCCGAGCGACCAAGGGGTAGCAGGATCCGCCGTCAGCCCTTTCGCTTCGACAGTCGGTAAGCGGTCGAACGGTCTTCTTCGACGAGCGCGTCGTCGAGGTCTTCGCGACGAACGGCAAAGAACTCGCCCAGCACGTTCTCTTCGTTCCCGGCCGCGCGATGTTCAGTCGCTCTCGCTGACCTCGCCCGAGTAGAGCTCATACGGCAGCCGCTCGAGCTCGCGCCGGCGCGGCTCCGGCACAGCGAAGAATCGGGGCAGCGCTCGTTCGGACAGCCAGGTGAGCTCCGGGCTCGCCGCCAGCACGCTTTTGACGGCGGTTCGGTCGCCGCCGAGAGCTGCGAACTCGACGCGGTCGCGCCAGGGGTCGAGCACTCGGACGGCGACCTCGGCGGCTTCTTCGATCAGCGCATGAGCCTGCTCGTCTCGCCGCCGGCTGAAGCGGCCGGAGGAAGAGCCGCCCTTCTTGTGCCGGCCCTTGACGAAGCGGGAACCGACCTTCGACGCGACGAGGTGCTCGCCCTCGAAGACGCCGACGGCGTAGCCGCCGAGGCGGACGAGCAGCGCGGCGACGACGTGGTCGGCCGCCAGTGCCTCGAACAACGGGTCGAGCTGCACGACGTCGTACTCGCCCTCGTGCGCGAGCCCGAACGGCGGGCGGACGACGGTCACCTCGCCCCCCACTTCGATCCGCGCCTCGCCGCCGGCGTAGATCGTGCGGCCGGGCTGATCCGCGAGCGGCGCCAGGCGCTTGCGCACGTTCTCGCGACCGACAAAACGGGCCATCGCGCCAGCTTAAGCAGGCAAAAGAAAAGGGCGGCCGTGGCCGCCCTTCACATTCGCGCGTCCCGCCCGTCTCTGCGGCCCAGGCGGCCGGTCTGCGCTTTCTGATGTTGGGTCTTCGGAAGGAATCGGGCACCCCCCTGAAGGGGGTTTTCTCTTGACAACAAAGAAGCGGGACCCGCCGCAGGGTCCCGCTTCATTCTCCCGTGAGAGAGCCGCAGTAGAGAGTTCCTCGAGGCCCCGCCGCAAAGGAGGCCCCTCGGTGTGACTTCCGAGGTCGCCCCCGCCGCATCGGGGCGTCTCTCGGTTGCAAACGCACTATCGGGGAGAGTGCCTCACTTGATCCATCACCCTTCCGCGGTTGACTGCTTCACTTCACTTACGACCGGCTTACAAAGACCGTTTCCAGCCGGTTTCGCTGCTACTGTGCGTGCACGGGACGGCAATCCCTGTCGCCCGGTGAGATGCGCTTCTCGTTCCTCCTTCGGGTGTTTCGAGGTCGGCAAGTCTCGAACCCGTAAAGGAGTCGAACAACATGTCACACCATTCTTTTCGCGAGCTCGGCGTGTCCGCGCGCGTTATCGACGCGCTCGCCGCCCGCTCGATTCACACACCGTTCCGGATCCAGGAGCTCGTGCTGCCCGACGCGCTCGCAGGGCTGGACGTCCTCGCCAAGTCGCCCACAGGCTCGGGGAAGACGCTCGCCTTCGCCGTGCCGATCGTGGAGCGGACGACGACGGACGACCCGCGCCCTTCCGCGCTCGTGCTCGTCCCGACCCGCGAGCTCGCCTCGCAGGTGACCGAGGACATCGAGCCGCTCGCGAAGGCGAAGGGCCTCTCGGTCGCCTCCGTCTACGGCGGCAAGCCGATGGGCGCCCAGGCCAAGCGCGCCAAGAAGGCGCAGGTTCTCGTGGCTACGCCGGGACGCCTCCAGGATCTCGCCGATCGCCGCATGGTCGATCTCTCGAGCATTCGGATCCTCATCCTCGACGAGGCTGACCGGATGCTCGACATGGGCTTCCAGCCGCAGGTCGACAAGATCGTGCGCCGGCTGCCGCGGAACCGCCAGACGATGTTCTTCTCGGCCACGCTCGACGGGCGCGTCGGCGAGCTCGCCAGCAAGTACACGAACAGCCCGTCCCGAATCGAAGGCGAGCTCTCGAGCGCTCAGCCCGCTGAGATCGAGCACCAGTTCGTCTCGGTCACCAACGACACGAAGGTCGAGACGCTCGTGGAGCACATCCGCGCCTCCGAGTCGACGCTCGTCTTCGTCAGGACGAAGCGCGGCGCCGACCGCCTCGTGCAGAAGCTCTCCCGCCACGGCGTCACCGCCGCCGCGATGCACGGCGACATGTCGCAGGGCGCTCGCGAGCGGGCACTGTCCCGCTTCGAGACCGGCAAGGTCGCCACGCTCGTCGCCACCGACGTCGCCGCCCGCGGCCTCGACCTCGACGACATCTCCCACGTGATCAACTTCGATCCGCCCGACGAGGACAAGGGCTACGTCCACCGCACTGGCCGCACGGGCAGGGCCGGCCGCAGCGGCACCGCGATCACCTTCGTCCTCCCAGACCAGCAGGCCGAGACGAGCCGGGTCGCCCGGCGCCTCGGTCACCACGACCAGTTCGAGCAGGCCGGCATGAAGTCGGCTCCCGCGAAGCTGCTGTACACGAGCCGCCGCGGGCGCCGGTCGAAGTGGTAGGAGACTTAGCTAGGAGCGGCTAAAGAGCCGCTGCCGCGGCCTTAGAAACAGCACGTAGATCACGACCGCACAGCCGACCATCGCCGCCCAGGCGGCAGACAAAGACGGGTGGAGCACGTTCGGAATCTCCCAGCTTGTCCAGCCACGCTTGACGACCTGCTCGGTCCAGAGATCCTCGGCTTGGTTCGAGAGGCCGTAGACGAGCATCAGCGCCAGATAGACCGCCGTCAGCGTCCGCAGGAGCGAACGCCGGACCGAGCCGACGAGCCGCGACAGCAATAGCGCGGACGCCGCGAGGAGAAAGCCGTCCAGCCCGTGGTGGTGACCGTGGTGGACGGCGGCGTGCGCGTAGCCGGCGCCCGGCTCCGGCCGAATCGCGCCCGTCTGGAAGATCCAGCCGAGCACCGGCACGCCGTCGAGGAAGAAGCCGAGCTCTGCGGCGATGTACGGCGCGGCAAAGAGGAGCGAGAGCGCGCCGAACGCCAGGCGCCCGGCGTCACCCGTTGCGCTGGTGCGTGGGAACTCACGTCGCCCGGCGCGGCTCGCCCAGAGCGTCAGCAGGAACGTGAGTGCCACTCCGAGGACGGCCGGTAGGTTCGCCCACTTTGGATCGAGGTGGCTTTCCGTCTGGACACCCGGCCACGCGAGGGTGAGGCAAAAGACACAGGCGACGAGACCCGCGAGCTCGGCGCGGCGGTCCTCGAGCCGGTCGACCACGATTGGCAGGATCCCGATCGCAGCGACCGCAGCGGAGAAGCTGAGGAAGACGAATGCGCGGCCGGCGCCGCCGATGAACCCGGTGTTGTGGACCTTCCAGAGCTCGTTCGGCGGCAGCCGCCAGTAGGTCTCGAAGACGGCGATCGAGGCGATCGCAAACAGCGCCCAGACGACATAGACACTGCGTAGTCCCGCGCTTTGCGGCCGGGCGGGAATCACGGCTAGACGGCCTCCTCGCGGGCGAAAGGCCCGCGTCTCTATGGCTGACTAGGCGATCATCTCACTGGGCCCTTGACGCCGGTAGCGGGGGACGGCACCGTACGCCTAGCGTCGGCTTGCGGGGCAGTTCTGAGGTGGTCAAGAGTCGCGCAGCGCTCTAGAATCGTGATTCGCCGAAGGGATATCTACTTCGGCAGCACGTCTGCGGCAGGGGAACTCAACTGAGGAGGACTGGAGTGATTCGTTTGCCTAACGGCGAGCGCCGCGCGCGGCGCCGTCTTTTGATGATTTGTCTGGCCGGCCTCGCCGCCGGAGTGAGTGCGCTCGGGCTGGGATCGGCGAGCTTCGCGGCGGCGCAGACCAACGTCTCCTGCGCGGCCGGGCAGGCCGGGCTCGTCGCTGCGATCAACGCGGCCAATTTCGCCGGGGGTGGCACCATCAACCTCGCCGCAGGCTGCCATTACTCGCTGACGACCCCCGACAACGGCGAGAACGGACTGCCGGTGGTGACGAGCCAGATTGCCGTGAACGGGAACGCCGCGACGATCGACGGGACCGGGTCGGTCCGGATTCTCGAGGTCGACGGCCCGGGCGGGAGCCTGTCGGTGCAGAACCTGACGCTCACCGGCGGGTCGGCCGACTTCGGCGGCGCAATCGCGAACGTCGGCGGTACGGTCGGGTTGAATCACAGCCTGGTGACAGGCAACGCCGCCGCGGACGCGGGCGGTGGCATCGCCAACGCCACCTTCGACCCGTCGAGCGTGGCCAAGCTGACGTTGAATCACAGCGCCGTCAGCAACAACGAGCAGACGGCCGGGCCGGAGGACGAGAACACCCTTGGCGGTGGCGGGATCGTGAACATCCAAGGCACCGTGACGCTGAACAACAGCCAGGCAAACAGCAATTCCGCCCAGGGGTTTGTCGGCGGCGGAATCGCCAGCGGCGACTACTTCGGCTTCTCCGATACGAGCAGCGTCCTGACCCTCAACAAGAGTCAGGTGAACGACAACACCGCCCCCAACGCCGGAGGTGGCGGCGTCCAGAACCTCCTCGGCTCCGTCACCGTCACCAACAGCGAGGTCAACGGCAACACCTCGCTGAACGGGGGCGGCATCGCCAGCGGCACCGCCGGCTCCGCCCCTCCGGCCGCCAGCCATCTGACGGTGAACAACAGCCAGGTCGACGGCAACACGGCCACCGCCACCCCGGGGGAGGGTCCTCCCATCGCCGGCGGAGGCATTGCCAACGGCGGCGATGCGTCGCTGAACAACAGCGAGGTGGACAACAACACCGCGAGCCACGGGACCGGGGCCGGAATCGCGAACCACGGCAGGATGGCCCTGAACAACTCCGAGGTGAACGGCAACATCGCGGCCGGCAGCGGCGTGGTCGCCTCCGGCGGGGGCATCGTCAACTTTGAAGGCCCGCCCGGGACGGGCACGACAAGCCTGACCCTCAACAACAGCCGGGTGAACGACAACCGCGCCGGCGGGAACGGGGGCGGCATTGCCAATGGAGTGCCGTTCCCCCAGATGTCCCTCAGCGGCGGGACCCTCACGCTGCACAACAGCCAGGTGACCGGCAACATCGCCGCCCACGGGGGAGGCATTTTCAACTCCGGCGGATCGGTGACGCTGTCGAACACGGCCGTCACCGGCAACACCCCGGACAACTGCGAGCCGCCGGGCAGCATCGCCGGCTGCACCGGCTAGCCGCCTTTCGGGGGAGCCGACAAGTACAGGCCAGGCCCGGCGCATCCAGCCGGGCCTGGCTCGGCCACGCTTGACGGTTCGGTCGACGAGCTCGCGCGCGCCGCCGCGGGCGGCGGTCGAAGTGGTAGGCCGCCCGTTCAGCAGTAAGCCTCGCCGAAGGGTCTTTTAGATCCGGGCGTGGCGGGTACCTGCCTCCTCGAGAGAACCCGACCGAGGAGGTTCCGGAATGCCGCTCAAGTGTCGCTCTTCGCTACTGGCTTTAGCCGCGTTCGCGGCGATTGTTCTTCCCGCAGCCGGGTCGGCCGCACCGGTCTCCACCAGTTTCGCGATCGTCGGCTACGAGTACGCGTTCACATCGACGGTCGGGTCGTTCGCGGGCAGAGGCGCCGGCAATGCAGGCGACACCGCGGCGTGGAATGCCACAGTCGCGCACGACCCGCTCGGGTCGAGCCCGACGTACGTCAACGGTGGCCGCTTCCAGATGGCGACCGTCAGCCCGACCGGTCACGTCGACTCCGTCGCCGGAACCTTCGCCTACCACGGGGGCATGATCACGACGCTCGACCGAGGCGACGACTGCACGAACCAGATATTTATGGTCACCGGGACCTTGCAGGATGTCTCGACGAGCACGTCAGCCAGTGGGTCGGGCCAGTTCGACGCCACGTTGACGCATTACCGGACCCGCCTGTTCGGGCACTGCGTCATCTACAAGGCCCGCGTCGCAGGGAGCGTGGACTTCACCTACTAGCCTAGAAGGAGGAGCCGCCGGACTTCTTCTTGGCCTTCTTCTCGGCGCGCTTCTCTTTCAGCGTCTTCTGCGCGGCCTTCTTCTGCAGCTGCTTCGGTTTCTGCTGACCCTTCATCCAGCCATCCTTTCGCTCAGCGTTTGCGGTGCCCGGCCGGCGGGCGAAACGGCCGAACCGCGATCCTGAATAGACAGAGTGAACAGATGAAACCGGATGCACAACTCATTCGCGACGCACGGGACGACCCGGACGCCTTCGCGGAGCTCTATCTCCGCCACCGCGCGTCCCTCTATCGCTGGCTGCGCGCCCGGGCGCCGGAGCCGGTCGCCGCCGAGCTGACCGCCGAGGCATTCGCCCAGGCGGCGCTTGGTCTCAAGCGGTTTCGCGACGAGGCGGGCGGCTCCGCCGCGCCCTGGCTCCTTGGAATCGCCAAGAACCTGCTACGGCGCTTCTACGAGGCCGAGCAGGTGGAGACGCGGGCACGCAAGCGCCTCGGGATGCCGGTGCGTTCCTACGACCTCGACCTCGACGAGTTGAGCGACCGCGCCGACGCCGCGGCGCTGGAACCGGCGCTCGCTTCAGCCGTGAGCGCACTGCCGGCCGGCCAGCGTGAAGCCCTCGAGCTCCGCGTTCTCGACGAACGTGACTACGGCGAGGTCGCAGCGTCGCTCGGCGTCACGGAAGTCGCCGCCCGCCTGCGCGTGATGCGCGCGCTCAATTCACTCTCTCGCCTGCTGAAAGGAGTCACTCCATGAACGAGCTCGTCGCCAGCCTCGATCCCCTCGGCCGCGACCTCCACCAGGCGCTCAGCCGCGTCGCGACTCGGCGCGCTCGCCGGCGGCGCAGCTTGCGCGTGACGGCCGCGACCGCGATCCTCGTCGGCGCGTTCGCGGCAGTCGCAGTCGCGAGCGGTATCGGACCGGATCTCCAGCTAGATCCGATGAAGTGGGCGATTCTCGGATCCGGCAGCGTCGACAAGGGCCGCGGTCAATACGTGCACGCCCGGGACAAGGCCACCGGCGGGCACAGCAGCTTCTCGGTCGAGCACGACGCCGGGATGCCCCGCTACGACGCGTTCCTTCTCTACGAGCGGCTCCAGGACGCCGAGAACAAGACGGCGCCCGAGCCGGCAGCCGTCGAGCCCGGGCCGCTCTGCACCGCCGACCAGTTGACCCGCGCCGAAGTCGTCGCGCTGGCGACGCTGCGATCGTCCTTCTCGCCCGGCACCGGCACGGACGCGACCAGGAGCGCCGTGGATGCGGCCACGAGCACCAAGTTCGCCGGCTCGCCTTGTCGCGGGCTCGAGTACGCGGGCGAGCGGGCGCGCTTCGTCTTCGCGGGAGTCGAGCCTCAGACGACTTTGATGCCTGGGGCGCGCTGAGGCCGGTCGTTTTCGACGGAAGTCAAGTAGAGAGACGGTCCTCGGGCCGCCTCCCGGCGCGAATCGGGCGAGAACCTGTCGCTACGCTGGCTTTCGTGCCGGCCGCCCACCGAGATGACCTCCGCAACGTCGCGATCGTGGCCCACGTCGACCACGGCAAGACGACGCTCGTCGACGCCCTGCTCTGGCAGGCCGGCTCCTTCCGGGCCAACGAAGACGTCGCCGAACGCGTCATGGACTCGCTGGACCTGGAGCGCGAGAAGGGAATCACGATCCTGGCCAAGAACACGGCCGTCCAGATCGGCGACACCAAGGTGAACATCGTCGACACGCCGGGCCACGCCGATTTCGGCGGCGAGGTCGAGCGCATCCTCAACATGGTGGACGGCGCGATTGTGCTCGTCGATGCCGCTGAAGGCCCGATGCCGCAGACCAAGTTCGTGGTCGGCAAGGCGCTCAAAGTCGGCTTGCGGCCGATCGTGGCCATCAACAAGGTCGACCGGCCGGACGCGCGCCCGAGCGCGGTGGTCAACGAGGTGTTCGACCTGTTCGCCGCCCTCGACGCCAGCGAGGCGCAGCTCGATTTCCCCATCCTCTATGGCTCGGCCAAGCAGGGCTGGATGGCGGCCGATCCGCATGGGCCCAGGAAGTCGATGGCGCCGTTGTTCGACCTGGTGCTCCGGCACGTTGCCGCGCCGGTCGTCGAGGAGGGACCGTTCCGCATGCTCGGCACGATCCTGGAGGCCAATCCCTATCTCGGTCGCCTCGTCACCGGCCGCATCACCTCGGGTGCGGTCAAGCCCAACCAGGACGTCAAGGTGCTCGACCGCGACGGCAAGCTGGTCGAACAAGGCCGCATCACCAAGGTGCTCGCGTTCCGCGGGCTCGAGCGTACGGGGGTCGAGGAGGCGGAGGCTGGCGACATCATCGCCGTCGCCGGGCTGCCGGAGGCGACGGTATCGCACACGATCTGCGCGCCCGAGGTGGTGGTGCCGCTGCCGGCCCAGCCGATCGATCCGCCCACGCTGGCCATGACGTTTCGCATCAATGATTCCCCGCTCGCCGGCACCGAGGGCGACAAGGTGCAGAGCCGGGTCATCCGCGAGCGCCTGCTGCGCGAGGCGGAAGGCAATGTGGCGCTGCGAATCACCGAATCGGCCGAGAAGGACGCCATGGAGGTCGCCGGCCGCGGCGAGCTGCAGCTCGGGATCCTGATCGAGACCATGCGGCGGGAAGGCTTCGAGCTGTCCGTGTCGCGGCCGAAGGTGCTGTTCGAGCAGGCCCCGTCAGGACGGCTACTCGAGCCGATCGAAGAGGTCGTCATCGACGTCGACGAGGAGCATTCCGGCATCGTCGTGCAGAAGCTGTCGGAGCGGAAAGCCGAGCTCATCGAGATGCGGCCGTCCGGCGGCGGTCGCGTGCGCCTGGTGTTTTACGCGCCCACGCGCGGCCTGATCGGCTACCAGGGCGAGCTGTTGACCGACACCCGCGGCACCGCGGTGATGAACCGGCTGTTCCACGCCTATGGACCGCACAAAGGGGACATCCCGGGCCGGCGCAACGGCGTGCTGATCTCCAACGAGGCCGGCGTCGCGGTCGCCTACGCGCTGTGGAACCTGGAAGATCGGGGCCCGATGATGATCGAGCCGGGCTGGAAGGTCTATCGCGGCATGATCGTCGGCGAGCACACGCGCGACAACGACCTCGAAGTCAACGTGCTCAAGGGCAAGAAGCTCACCAACATCCGCACTCATTCGAAGGACGAGGCGGTGCGGCTCACGCCGCCGATCCAGATGACGCTGGAAAAGGCGCTCGCCTATATCGACGACGACGAGCTCGTCGAGATCACGCCGAAATCGATTCGGTTGCGCAAGAAATTGCTCGATCCGCACGAGCGCAAGCGCGACGAGCGCCGCAAGGAAGCCGAGCGGGTGTGACGGACCCTTCGGGTGCTGCGATTCGTCTCGTGAAAACGCGGCCTATCCATGATTCGTGAGCGGGTTCGGTTGCAACGACACGGGCCACCATGACCTAACCTCATGCGGCGCCCCTTTGCTCGCCGAATGCTTGCGCTGCCCGGCTGCCGGAGACGAATCGGGGTGTTCCCCTTGTCAAGAATGTGGATGAAAAAAAAGACCGTTGCATCTCTGCCACGCCCGCGTAACATCGTTAACTGTCCATTAACGAGGGGCTTGAATGACGCCCTCAGGGTTTGCTTCAATCACGCCATGAGTACAACCCTCATAGAGATTCGCCGAGCCAAGGCTGCCGACGCGGTGACGGTGGCCGAGACACACGACGAGGCTTGGCGCAACGCCTATCGGGGGATCATCCCAGGCTCCGAGCTGGAGAAGCTGATCAGCCGCCGCGGACCGGCGTGGTGGGAAAGCGCGATTCGCAAGGGCAGCCGCATCGCGCTCTTGGCGTTCGGCGACCGCGTCGCCGGCTATGCAAATTACGGGCGCAACCGTGCGCGCAGCCTGTTCTACGATGGCGAGATCTATGAGATTTACTTGCGGCCGGAGTTTCAGGGGCTTGGCTTCGGCCGTCGCCTTTTCACCGCCGCGCGCCGCGACCTCGCGCAAAGCGGATTGAAGAGCCTGGTCGTATGGGCTTTGTCTGACAACGAGCCGGCAGTCGAGTTCTACCGCGCGCTGGGGGGCCGCGCGGTAGCTCGTTCCTCCGAGAAGTTCGGCGCCAAGACCCTGGACAAGGTCGCCTTCGCCTGGCGCGCTTGATTCCCTAGCCTGCAAGAAGCGAAGCGGAATGGGGCAGTCGCTCCCGGATTGTGCTTCGCTACATCTGGGCTCCGAGTTCCCGCCTCCGCCGACTCCCTCGGCTGCGCCTCACAAATCCGGTTCCGGCAATCCCGCGCTGGCGCATGCGGCGCGCAGGGTGTTGAGCATCAGGCAGGCAATCGTCATCGGTCCGACCCCGCCCGGCACCGGCGTCAGCGCACCCGCGACCTCAGCCGCTTCGGCAAAAGCCACATCGCCCTCGACGCGGTGCCGTCCGCGCTCGGCTGCGACACGGTTGATGCCGACATCGATCACCGTGGCCCCCGGCTTGATCCAGTCACGCGTAACCATCCCGGCGCGACCCACGGCAACGACAAGAAGATCGGCGCGCCGGGCCACGGCCGGCAAGTCGCGCGTCTTCGAATGTGTGACGGTCACGGTGGCATTCTCGGCGAGAAGAAGCTGCGCCAGCGGCTTGCCGACGATGTTCGAGCGCCCGATCACCACCGCATCGAGGCCGCTCAGCGACGCATGCACCGTCTTGGCGAGGCGAATGCAGCTGAGCGGCGTGCACGGGGCGAGCGCCGGCAGGCCGGTCGCGAGGCGGCCGGCATTGAGGGGGTGAAAGCCATCGACATCCTTGGCCGGATCGACCGCCGCAATGACCTTGTGCGGATCGATCTGCGGCGGCAGCGGCAGCTGCACCAGGACGCCGTCGATGGCGCGGTCGCCATTGAGCTGGCGCACGACCTGCATGAGATCGTCTTCGGTGATCGTCTCCGGGAGCTTGTGCAGGGACGAGCGCATGCCGGCCGTGACCGTCTTCATGGATTTGCTGCGCACGTAGATCTCGCTCGCCGGATTGTTGCCGACGAGAACGACCGCCAGACCCGGCTCAAGCCCGTGATCCTTGCCGAGGCGAGCCACCTCCGCGGCCACCTTGGCGATGAGATCAGCGGCGAGCGCTTTGCCGTCGATGATGCGAGCCGTCATGGACGCCCGATGCCCATTCTAGGCGCGACGACCCCGCCCAGCGTCGCGGCCAGCGCCGCACCGTCGCCGGCGACTTTGATCCGCTTGATCCGTGCCGTGATGCCTGCCGTCAGGCTCACGTTGCGCGGCGCGGTGTCGAGGGCGGCGGCGATGACCTTGATCAGCGCCGCGTTGGCGGCGCCTTCGGTCGCCGCCGCGCGCACACGCACCTTCAGAACACTGCGGCCGTCGGCGAGTTGCTCGACCCCGTCGATGGCGTCACGCCCGCCCTTCGGCGTCAGGCGTACGGCGAGAACGAGGCCATCGGCTGCGAGCGTCCACGGCTTATCGCGGTCAGGCTTGCGCCGGATCATGCGCTAAGAAGCCAGCCAGAAGATCAGGTTGCGCAGGAACAGCAGGCCCAGGATCAGGATCACCGGCGAGATGTCGATCCCGCCGAGATTGGGCAGAACCGAGCGGATGGGCCGCAGCGCCGGCTCCGTCACCCGGTAAAGGAAATCCCCGATCGAAGCGACGACGGAATTGCGCGTGTTCACGACGTTGAAAGCGATCAGCCACGACAGCACGGCGGCGGCGATGAGGATCCAGATGTAAAGCGTGATGACAGTGTCAATGAGCCAGAGAAAGGGATTCATGCAGCACCCGTATGCCGAAAGCTCCAGACGAATAGCCGCTCGGCTAGCGGAGGGAAAGGGCTTTGCGGAAGCAAGGGTTGGGGCGCCGATCATCGCGCCGCCGCCAATCTTGACACCCGGAGGAGCGAGCGCCTACATCACCTCGACCTGCATGGGGCCGTAGCTCAGTTGGGAGAGCGCCGCAATCGCACTGCGGAGGTCAGGGGTTCAAATCCCCTCGGCTCCACCAGCCTTCGCTGCTTCGCAGCTTCGGCTGGCGAGCCAGCCAGCCGAAATGCGAACCGGGGAAGGCTGCCCGTCCTAGCCCAAGGGGCGAAAGACGGCTGAACCGAATTGATACCTTTCTCGCAAACACATCCCGCTTCAGGTTTCAGCTGGCAAAGCAGCGGTCTTTATCGCTCCGGCAATTCGCATATTTTCCAATGAGCGATTCCGCGCCCGCCTCGTTGCTGCATCAGAGGCCGTTCGTCCAGTTCTGGGTCGCGCGCTTCTGCACCACGCTTGCGTTCCACATGCAGGCGGTCGCGGTGGGTTGGCAGATGTACGATCTGACCGGCAATCCGCTCGACCTCGGCCTGGTCGGTCTCGTCCAGTTCGTCCCCGCCTTCCTGCTGGTGCTGGTGGCCGGTCATTTGGCGGACCGCCATGATCGCCGGCGCCTTGCCGCCATGGCCATGGCGGTGGCAGGTCTCGCCTCGGTTTTGCTCACTGCCGGGACGGCCTCGGCGTTTCTGACTCGCACCTGGATTCTGGCAATCGTGTTCGTGGTCGGCGTCGGCCGTGCGTTCGAATCGCCAACCGTTACAGCGCTCCTGCCGGCGCTCGTTCCGGCGCCGCTGCTGCCGCGCGCGGTGGCGGCCGCCTCCGCCGTAACGCAGACCGGAATGATCGTCGGCCCGGCCATTGGCGGCGTTCTCTATGCCGTCAGCCCAGTCCTGGTCTATGCGCTGTGCTGCGCACTGTTTCTCGTCGGCAGCCTCCTCGTGGTCCTCCTGCCGGTGGGCGGCCAGCGTGTCGCCCGCGAGCCCGTGACCCTGGAGCACCTGTTCGCCGGCATTGGCTTCATCCGCCGCAATCCCGTCGTCCTCGGCGCCATCATGCTCGACCTGTTCGCGGTCCTGCTGGGCGGCGCGACCGCGCTGCTGCCGATCTTCGCGCGCGACGTTCTCGGCGTCGGGCCATGGGGTCTGGGCCTGTTGCGCGCGGCGCCGGGACTTGGAGCGCTCATCGTCTCCGTCCTGCTCACGCACGTCTCCCTGAAGCAGCATGTGGGACGCATGATCTTTGTGGCCGTCGCCGTCTTTGGCGCCGCAACCCTGGTGTTCGCCCTGTCGACGTCCCTGATCCTGTCGACGGCTGCGCTGGTCGCGCTGGGCGGCGCCGACATGGTCAGCGTCGTGTCGCGCATGACGCTGATCCAATTGCACACCCCAGACGCCATGCGCGGCCGCGTCAGCGCGGTGAACTCCCTGTTCGTCGTCGCTTCGAATCAGCTCGGCGAGTTCCGCGCCGGCCTGGTCGCCGCCTGGCTCGGCGCCGTTCCGGCCGTGCTGATCGGCGGCATCGGCACGCTCGTAGTGGTGCTGGCCTGTTGGCGCCTTTTTCCCGACCTGGTGCGCATCGAGCGCTTCGAGAGCCCGCACGTGGCGAAAATCGTCTGATCAAAGACAAACGAAAAGGCCGCCCGCTCGGCGCGGGCGGCCCAGAGTTCGGCTGCTGCCGGACCCAATTTAGTCGATCACTTCCACGATGCGGTAGTCGCTCGGGTCGATGAGGACCACGTCGTCGCCCTTGATGCAGAAATCATAGCTGCGGATCTCGGGCACCTCGGTCACGACCACATCCGGCAGCGGGCGCAATTGCAGGCTTCGCGGCACCTCGGCGCCGACGGAAATCTGCAGGTCCGCGCAACGCGGAGCCGCCTGCTCCTTGATCACTGTCTCGCGAATGACGCGGCGCTTCTCCGGCGCCAAGTTGAGCTTGGATGAGGTGGTCTGCCGAGTCGACGTCGCGGTGCCGGTCGTGCCACGCGCCGAACGCGGAATCACCGACACGATCTTGTGGGTGCGCGGCTCCACGATCACGATTTCGTCACGCACGACGACGAATTTCTTGCCGCGGAATTCCGGATTGATCGTGACGATGTCACGCGGCACGTCGTGGAAGCGCACCGAGGTCGGAACGGTGCTGCCGACCGAAACCGAGAAGTTCACGTTGGTGACGGATTGCACCTTTTGCTTCTCGATTACCTGATTGAACTTGGTCTGCTGCTCCTGCGTGACCTGGGTCGTGCCGCTGGTGGAGCTCTGCGTCGATCCGGCCTGGTCGCGCTGATTGACCGTTCCGGACGTACCCGTCCGCTGATCCGTCTGTGTCGCGCCCTGCCGCCCGGCCGGTTGATTATCCCGGTTCGCGCGGTCGCCCTTCATTCGCTGATCCGTCTGCGACTGCCCGGTGGTCGGCCGCTGATCGGCCGGCGACTGCCCGGTGGTCGAACGCTGATCGGACGGGGTGGAGGATGTGGGCTGGCTTCCGGCCTTCTGGTCCTTCGACTGACGGCCCTGGGCGCCCTGCGACGGTCCGGCGCCGTTCTTCTTCATCTCGGACGTGCCGGATTTCTGCGCGTTCGACTTGACTTGGTCCTGCGCATCCTGCGACGCGCCCGTCGTTTCCCTGTTGCGATCGGCCTGGCCGGACTTCTGTGCATTGGCCTTGTCGTCGCGCTGCGAACTCATGCCCTTGTTCTCACGCTCCGAGCCGGCCGACTTGCCCTCGCCCGACGGGCCGCTCTTCGAAGCCCGATCGTTCATGGGCGAGGATTGCGAGCTCGAGCCAGTCGTGTCGCGGCGTTCGCCGGACTGGGCCGACGGACTGCGCTTGGTGTCCATGTCCGGGCCGCGCTTGGTGTCCGTGTCGCGTGCGCCGCCCTTCGGCCCTTGCTGCTGCGAGCTCGCCGCAGGCGTGTCCTGCGACTTTTGGGTACCTTGCGCATTGGCGATCGCCGGGCCCGCCACAAGGGCGGTCACGGCAGCCGACGCCAGTAGAAATTTCCTCATGGGAGGCTCCTTTGTCGTTGATGCTCGCGCCGCGTTTCCGGCGCTTACCCGGTCAACGACACGGCGCTGGTCGGGTTCCCGACCGCCCGCGGGGCCGTCGGGGTTAAATCCAAGTAAGGACGGCAATTTTCGGGAACAAATCGGGCCGATGCGCACGTTCACGGTGCGTTCATCGAGGCCGGTCGCCAGGTGCTGGTCACTGACCCATTACGAGCGGCCAGGTAGTGGGTCAGACCCACTACCTGCGGCCGCCGGCGGCTCCGTGGCGGCCTCCCCGGCCCAGCGGTCGAGAAAGGCCTCGAGCCATGCCCGGATGGCGTAATCGTGGACGGCGCGGCCGGCAAAATGGGCGGGACGCGGGCAGGCGCCGGGAAGCTCCATCCGCGCCGCCCCGCGCGTGGTCCACCGGCACATCATCGCGTGGGTCACTTCCGGGTGGAACTGAATCGCATAGGCGCACGGGCCCCAGCGGAACATCTGCACCGGAAACGTATCGCCCTCGGCCAGGAGCTGGGCCCCGTGCGGCAGGTCGAATCCCTCGCGATGCCATTGATAGACGTGATCCGGCCACGCCGCGCAGAGCGCGCGTCCGGCGCCGGTGGGCTGGATCGGGTAGTAGCCGATCTCGACATGGCCATCGCGGTGGCAGTACACCGCGGAACCAAGATGCCGCGCCAGGAACTGGGCGCCCAGGCAGATGCCAAGAAACGGCTTCTCTTCCCTGAGCGGCACCTTGAGCCAGTCGATCTCGCGGCGGACGAAATCCTCCTCGTCATTGGCGCTCATGGGTCCGCCGAAGATCACGGCCCCGCTATGGTGGTCGAGAGTCTCCGGCAGCGGATCGCCGAAGCGCGGCCGGCGGATGTCGAAGGTGTAGCCGCGGCTTTTGAGGACCTGCGCGACGCGTCCCGGCGTGGAATGTTCCTGATGCAGGATGAACAGGACCGGTGCACGCATGAATGGGAATGACATCCTCAATACGGCGGGAATCCAATCTCCTAACCGGTCGTAAGGCGATTGCAAAGGCTGCGCCGGCCCTGTCGGCCGCTATGGAGGTCTACCTGTCCTGCATGCCCGCGATCTTCACCGCCTCCGCCCAGAACGAAATATCCTCAGCAATCATGGCGGCGAACTCGTTCGGGCGATTGCCGATCGGATCGAAGCCGTCATTGGCGAGGCGCTCGACGAACTTCGGATCCTGGACGGCGCGTGCAACCTCCTTGGCCATGCGGTCGATCATCCATCCGGGCGTTCCCGCCGGCGCCATCAAGCCGTTCCAGGTCAGGATGCGGAAGCGCGGGAAGCCGGATTCGATGAACGTAGGAACATGGGGGATCGCTGCAAGGCGCCGCTCGGCTGTCACACCAAGCATGCGAAGGGCGCCGCTGTTCACATGCGGCATCACGACGGAGAGATTGGAGAAGTACGTCTTCACGTGACCCGCGATGACGTCGGTCAGCGGCGCCGCCCCGCCCTTGTAGCTCACCGGAGTCATCTCCAGTTCCGCCCGCTTCAAGAACAGTGCCATTGCCAGATGCACGATGCTGCCGGCCCCGGATGACACGTAAGTGAGCTGGCGCGGCCGTCCCCGCGCGTAGCCGACGAATTCCTCGATGTTGGCGACCGGAATGCTGGGATGCGCCACCAGTACCAATGGATTTGCCCCGACCGCGCTGATCGGAGCAAAATCCTTCACCGGATCATACGAGACCTTGCCCAGCGCGGGCGTAATCGAGATCACGGGGACGTTTCCCATCAGCAGCGTGTAACCGTCCGCCGGCGCGCGAGCGACGGCTTCGGCGGCAATCGCGCCGCTGGCACCCGGTCGGTTCTCGATGACGAACTGCTGGGCAAAAGCTTCGCTCAGCCGCTGCCCGATCAGGCGGGCGACGATGTCGCTGTTTCCGCCTGCCGCAAACGAGACAACGATGCGGACCGGCTTCTGTGGCCACTCCTGCGATTGGGCCGGCGAAGCGGCCGCCAATGCGAGGCACGTGAGGAGGACGCGCAAGCTTGGCTGGCTTCGCATGCTTCAGGCTCCCTCGAAAACCTTTGGGCACGTGCAAGCGCCGATTGAACACCATACAACTTTTTGATACGAGTAGAACGCGCCTTTGTAGGAACCGCCAAGGTATTTTCCTGTGGCCCGCAAAATTGGCTGGGAAGATCAGCTCGGCCGCCGACTGAAATTGCGCGATCTGCATGTGTTTTCCACAGTTGTGCAGCGTGGCAGCATGGCCAAGGCGGCAGCCCATCTCGGCGTTTCCCAGCCTGCCGTGTCCGAAGTCATTGCCGACCTCGAGCACGCGCTCGGGGCGCCGCTCCTCGACCGCAGTCCGCGCGGGGTCGAGCTCACGACGTATGGCCACGCGCTCCTGAAGAGAACCCACGCGGCTTTTGACGAGCTGAAACAGGGCATTCGCGACATCGAATTCTTGACCGATCCAACCGCCGGAGAGGTCACAATCGGCTGCACGGACTCGGTTGCGGCGGCCGTGCTGGCGCCGGTGTTTCAGCAGTTCTTTCAAAAGTACCCGAAGGTCGTGCTGAATTTGCATCGGCTCGTCACCGCAACCTTGGAATTGCCAGAGCTGCGCGAGCGAAGCGTCGACGTCGTTCTCGGGCGCGTGCTGATGCCCCTGATGCAGCAGGACGACGACTTGAATGTCGAAATACTCCTCGATGACCGCCTCGTGGTCTCGGCCGGAGCGCAGAGCCGGTGGGCGCGGCGCCGCAAGATCGACCTTGCCGAGCTGGTCGACGAGCCCTGGATCCTCACGCCGCCCAACGGCCGGGCGCATGCGCTCATGGTCGAGGCGTTTCGCGCGCGCGACCTCGATATGCCGAAGGTGTGCCTGACGACCTACTCCCTCCATCTCCGCGCCCTGATGGTCGCAACCGGGCCCTTCATTACCGCATTGCCGGCATTCACCGTGCGATTGGATGCCGACCGAATGTCCCTGAAGGCGTTACCAGTCGATTTGCCGGTGCGCTCTTGGCCGGTGGCGATCGTCACGTTGAAGAATCGAACGCTGAGCCCGGTCACGCAGCTGTTCATCGACCACGTCCGCGATTTCACGACGGCGCTGGTCGCGCAGGCGGATTCCGAGACCCGATCGGCGTAAACGTCAGCTCCGCTTCGGCCAGCGCGGGGGCGGCAACTTGTGGCGGCGCTGCATCGCTGCGGCGGTCATGCTGAGTACGACGCGCTGCGGCGTTGCCCCGAGCGCGAGGCGGACGATCTTGTTGCCCAATCCCGGAACGACGAGGCGCTTGTTGCGCATCAGCCCATGATAGGCCTGCTCGGCCACCCATTCGGCCGAATGCGTCAGCAGGCGGGGCAGCGCGTCCGCGGCAAAGCCTGCACGCCCGTGAAACTCGGTCGGCACCGGCCCGGGGCACAGGCAGGTGACGCGAATGCCGGCCGGCTTGAGCTCCGTATGCAGCGCTTCGCTGAACGTGACCACATAGGCCTTGGTCGCATGGTAGAGCGCCATTCCCGGACCGGGCAGGAAGGCGGAGATCGACGCCACATTGAGGATGCCGCCTTGGTGCCGCGCCAGGCTGTCGACGAACCTCAGCGACAGATCGGTGAGCGCCCGCACGTGGAGATCGATCATGGCGAGCTGCTCGGCGCGGTCGAGCTCGGCGGCGCGGCCGATCAAACCGAAACCCGCATTGTTGACCACGAAGGCAGGCTCCAATCCGCGCGCGCCGAGCTCGTGGACGATGCGGGCCGGCGTGTCGACGCGCGTCAGGTCCAGCGTAATGACCAGCGGCCGATTCTTGGCCCCCGCAGCGAGCTCGTCCGCCAAGGCGTTCAACAGCGCTTCGCGCCGCCCGACCAGGACGGGCTCGTGGCCGTGGCGCGCGAACACGCGGGCGAGCGCAGCGCCGATGCCCGCCGAGGCGCCGGTGATCACCGCGACAGGACGCAAACTCGTCATCGAAATAAGTCTCCGCGCGGGGTCCGCTTCGGCGTCCGTAAGAACAGCCGGGCAAGAGCCGCGCCGACGCGGAAAGACGCGCCGGTGATGAGAACGACCGGACGCAACAGGGCCGCGTTGCCTCCTGCATCGCCGCCGCCCACGATTCTACTCATCGCCGTCCGCCCGTTCTTGCTGTCCGGCGACGCGCTGTCGGATCTCTACGCGATCCCGCGAGGGAACGTTGAGCAGGTCGGCGGCGCGCCAGACCAGATTGTCCTCGAACTCGTTGAGGCGGCCGTCGGCATAGATGATCTCCCACATCATCTCGACGATGCGGCGACGCCCCTCATCGTCGAGAGATCGATTGATGCTGCTGGTGAAGTGGTAGAGATCGACGGCTTCGTGCTCGGCTGCCGTTCCCGCGTCGATCAGCGCGGTCGTGGCGGCATCGTCGAGAGCGAAGCAGGCCTTGAGCACGGCCCTGAGCTTGTCGCCTTCGGCGATCGATATCTCGCCGTCGATCGTGGCGGCGTGAACGAGCAGCGCCGCCGCGGCGACCCGATAGTCGTTCTCGGCAAAACGTTCTGCCGGCTTCGTCTCGCCGGTCAGTTC
Organism: Xanthobacteraceae bacterium; assembly: GCA_045801465.1. Taxonomy (GTDB): domain Bacteria; phylum Pseudomonadota; class Alphaproteobacteria; order Rhizobiales; family Xanthobacteraceae; genus DATFWC01. Next base: position 19,355 of record JBJMSU010000168.1, read on the forward strand.
GGCGACGAGCTTCTTGAGGGATTCGAGCATGACCTGTTCGGATGCCGCCGCGACATCATGCCGGATTGGCATGTCGGCGCCACTGAGTCCAGCCGGTCGCCAAGCCCTGCGCATTCAGGCGGCTGGCTTCAGACCCTCGTGGACGGTGAGCACCCGATAAACGAATTCGGCGACCGCGGCCAACGTCGCTTGAGGCTGGTCGAGGTGCGGCGCATGCCGACAGTTGTCCAGGACCAGGGTCTCCACCGGACAATAGGTCTCCTGCTCGGCCAGCGTGACCTGGGCCGTCGTGCCGTACTGGTCGTCCGTGCCCTGTACGATCAGCATCGGCACACGGACATGGGCGAGACGGTCATCGATGCGCCAGTTGCGGGAGCCGGGATCGAGCCACGCCGCGTTCCAGCTGTAAAAGGCGGTGTCGACATTGTCGCCGTGGTGGCGCTTGAGCCGTTCGCGCAGGTCACCCGTCTCGTAGGCCTGTTTGGCGTCGACGATGCTGCGGATCGAAAGGTCCTCGACGAAGAAATGCGGCGCCATCAGCACCAGTCCGCGCACGCGGAAATCCTGCCGGCCGCCGGCATAGATCGTGGCGATCGACGCTCCGTCGCTGTGCCCGACCAGGATGGTCTTGCCGACACCCGCCTGGTCGAGCACGGCGGGGAGCACCTCGAAGGCTTCTTCATCCATGTAACGGAGCGCGCGCGGGCGCGCGATCGGATCCGATCGGCCGTATCCCGGCCGCGAATAGACCAGCACTCCGTAGCCGGTGCGCTCCGCCAGCAGGCGCGGAATATCGCGCCACATCGTCACGCAGCCGAGGCCCTCATGCAGAAGCACGAGCGTCGGCGCCTGGTCAGGCGCAGGCCCGTGCCACGCGGCCTCGATGCGATGCCCATCGATGGAGATGTCCAGGCTCATACGTGTCTCGTGCAAACCGTCAGCCTTCGGCCTCGTCCTGCTGGCGCAGCACGAAACGTTGGATCTTGCCGGTCGCCGTCTTGGGCAGATCGGTGCGCACATCGATCCAGCGCGGGTACTTCCACGGACCGGCTTTTTCCTTGACGTGGTCCTTCAACGCTTCGAGCAGCCGCTCGTCCCAGTCGTATCCCTGCTTGAGCACGATGAACGCCTTGGGCTTTATCAGCCCATCCTGATCGTTCTTGCCGATGACGGCCGCCTCCAGCACTGCTTCGTGGGAAATCAAAGCGGCCTCGACCTCGAACGGCGACACCCAGACGCCGCTCACCTTGAACATGTCGTCGGTGCGGCCGTGGTAGTGGTAGTAACCGTCGCGGTCGCGCGCGTACTTGTCGCCCGTATAGGTCCACTCGCCGACGAAGGTGCGCCGATTCTTGGCGCGCTGGTTCCAATAACCTTCCGCCGCGGACGGCCCGCGCACGACGAGCTCGCCCACCTCGTCCGTACCGACCTCGTTCCCGTCTTCGCCGAGGATCTTCGCGTCGTAGCCGGGGACCGGGGTGCCGGAGCAGCCGTAGCGGACGTCTCCCGGCCGATTGCTCACGAAGATGTGCAGCATTTCGGTCGAGCCGATTCCGTCGAGGATGTCGACGCCGACCCGCTCGCGCCATTGCGTACCGATGTGGGCGGGGAGCGCCTCGCCGGCAGAGACGCACATGCGCAGGCGGTCGGAGCCGGCGCCGCGCACGACATCGTTGCGCGCCAGCATCGCGGCGTAGAGCGTCGGAACGCCATAGAAGATCGTGGGGCGCTCGCGCCGCATGACCTCGAACACCGCCTCGGGGGTGGGGCGCCCGGGAAACAGGATGGCGGTGGCGCCGACCGACATCGGGAAGGACATGGCATTGCCGAGCCCGTAAGCAAAGAACAGCTTGGCCGCCGAGTACACCACGTCGTTCTCGCGAATGCCGAGGACGCCCTGGCCATAAAGCTTGGCGGTTGCGATCAGGCTGCTATGGACGTGCCGGGTTCCCTTCGGCACGCCGGTGGAGCCGGATGAGTAAAGCCAGAACGCGACTTCATCGCTCAGCGTTGTCGCCGTTACGGTGGTTGTCTGCCCGCGGGCGAGCACCTCCTCGAACAGCTGAACGTCACGTTGCCCGAACCGGCCCTTGTCCTCGGCGTTGCCGCCGGCGATCACGATCCCGTGCAGATGCGGAAGCTTATCAACGATCGGCGCGATCGTCGCGGCAAGCGGCGCCGACACGATCACCGCTTCGGCGCGGCTGTCGTCGAGCATGTAGGCATATTGCTCGGCATTGAGCAGCGTGTTGAGCGGAATGGGGACGACGCCGGCGCGGATCGCGCCCCAAAACGCTATCGGCCAATCGACGGTGTCCAGCATCACCAGCGCGATGCGGGCCTCCTGTCGCAGGCCGAGCGCACGCAAGCCGCCGGCACAGCGGCATGTGGCGGCCTGCAGCTCGGCATAGGTCAGGGTGCGCGCGCCGTCGCTGAACGCGAGCTTGTCGCCGAAGCCGCGAGTGACGTTCACGTCGACGAAGTCGCTCACCGCGTTGTACGGCCGACGCTGCGAGAACTCTTCGACCGAGATCGCCATGCTTCCCTCCGAGCGGCGCTCAGATCCCGAGATAGCGGTGCTGGACGTCGGGCGCGGCGGCGAGCTCGCGCGACGTCCCGGCCCACACCACCCGCCCGCGCTCGATCAGATAGTGGCGATCGGCGATCCGGGTCAGCGCATCCACGTTCTTGTCGATGACCAGGATGGCAAGCCCTTGCGCCTTGAGCAACGCCAGACAGCGCCAGATCTCGGCGCGGATCAGCGGCGCCAGACCTTCGGTGGCCTCGTCGAGGATGAGAAGGCGCGGATTGGTCATCAGCGCGCGGCCGACGGCCAGCATCTGCTGCTCGCCGCCCGAGAGCTGGTTTCCCATGCTGGCTTGCCGCTCCGCCAACCGTGGAAACAGCTCATGCACCTTGGCAAGCGTCCATGTCGCCTCGCCGCCGCTGCGATTGGCGGCCGTCGCCACCAGGTTCTCGCGCGCCGTCAGATTGGGGAAGATCTGCCGCCCCTCCGGCACCAGGCCGATTCCCAGCTGGGCGATGCGATAGGGGGGCAGCTCGTGGATCTCGCGGCTCGCGAAGCGGATCGATCCCGCCGTTGCCGGGGTCAATCCCATGATCGAGCGCACCGTAGTGGTCTTGCCCATGCCGTTGCGGCCCATGAGCGTGACCATCTCGCCGGCCGCAATCGCCAGTGTCATTCCGAACAGCACCTGCGACAGCCCGTAGCGGGTGGTGATGTTCTCGACCTCGAGCAGGGGCGCCTCAGCCATGAGCCACCACCTGCTGCTCGCCCAGATAGGCGTCGCGCACTTCCGGGTTGGCACGGATGGCGTCCGGGCTGCCGACGGCGATGGCGCGCCCATAGACCAGGACGGTGATGCGGTCGGCGAGCGCGAACACCGCTTCCATGTCGTGCTCGATCAGCAGGATGGTGAGCTCCTGCTTGAGCTCGCGCAGCATCCGCACCATGCCGGCCGATTGTTCCGGGCTCATCCCGGCCATCGGTTCGTCGAGCAGCAGCATGCGCGGGCGGGTGGCGAGCGCCATCGCGATCTCGAGCTGACGATGCTCGCCATGGCTGAGATTGGAAACGAGGACGTCGGCGCGCTCGCCCAGTCCCACCCGGTCGAGCGCCGCCACCGCCGGCTCGCGCAGGCGGGCATCCCGGCGCGCATCGCCCCAGAACCGAAACGAGTGGCCGGCATGGGCCTGAACGGCGAGCGCAACGTTGTCGAGCGCGGTAAAGTCCGGGAACAGAGAGGTGATCTGAAACGACCGCGCCAGACCGAGCCGACTGCGGCGCCACGTCGGCAGGACGGTGATGTCGGCTCCGGCAAAGCGGATCGTGCCAGAATTCGAGGCGATCTCGCCGGTGAGCTGAGCGATCAGGGTGGTCTTGCCGGCGCCGTTCGGCCCAATGATCGCGTGCAGCTCGCCATCCGAGACGGCAAGCGAGATCTGATCCGACGCGACGACGCCGCCGAAGCGTTTGGTCAGGCCCTCGATCTGCAACAGCGGTTCAGCCACGACCGACCTTCGCTTCCAGCGGCTTCGTCGGCGATACGCGCGGGAAAGCAGCCGCATCGAGCAGACCGTCGATGCCGCGCCGGGCAAACAGGACCACCAGCAGCAGCAGCGGACCGAGAATGATCTGCCAGTATTCGGTGATGCCGGAGAGTGCCTCCTCCAGCACCAGCAGCGCCACGGCGCCGATCAGGGGGCCGAACGAGGAAGCCATCCCGCCGAGCACGACCATGACGATCAAATCGCCCGAGCGCGTCCAGTACATCATGGCGGGGCTGACGAAATCGGTATGGTTGGCAAGCAGCGCGCCGGAGAGCCCGCACAGCGTTCCGGCGATGACGAAGCAGGTCAGGCGATAGCGAACCGTCGGAAAACCGATCGACCGCATGCGCCGCTCGTTCGACCGTGCGCCCTGGATGACCATGCCGAAGCGCGAATTCACCAGCCGCCAGACGAAATAGATCGTTGCCAGAAGGAGAGCGAGACAGACGTAGTAGAACACGGTCCTGTTGGAGAGATTGAGCCAGGAGCCGAACTGGCTGCGCCGCTGAATGGTCAATCCGTCGTCGCCGCCATAGCGCGCCAGCCCGGCGCCCAGATAATAGATCATCTGCGCGAAGGCGAGCGTGATCATGATGAAGTAGACGCCGCGCGTGCGCAGGCACAACAGGCCGATGACGAGCGCCGCCAGCGCCGACACCGCGAGCGCGACCGGCCACTGCACGAAGCCGGAGGTCACGCCTTCGCTGGCGAGAATGCCGATCGCATAGCCGCCAATGCCGAGGTAGGCGGCGTGCCCGAAGCTCACCATGCCGCCATAGCCGAGAATGAGGTTGAGGCTCGTGGCTGCCAGCGCAAGGATCAGGATGCGAGTGAACAAGGTGAGCAGGAAATAGTTGCCGCTGAGGTTGGCGTAGACCGGAAGCAGCACCAGGAACGTCAGCAGGGCGGAAATGAGCAGATTGCGGGCGTTGAGCGCGGCGATCATCGGTTCGACACCGGAAACAGACCTTCCGGACGCAACACCAGCACGGCCGCCATCAACACATAGATCAGCATCGAGGACATGGCGGGCGCCGCGGTCGCGGCGGCGTCTCTCGCCAGCACCAGCCGCAGCAGATCGGGAAAGAACGCGCGTCCGATGGTATCGACCATGCCGACGAACAGCGACGCCACGAAGGCGCCGCGGATCGAGCCGATGCCGCCGATGACGATGACCACGAAGGCGACGATCAGGATGTTCTCGCCCATGCCGATCTGCACCGTGAGGATCGGCGCCTGCATCAGCCCGGCGAGTCCGGCCAGCGCGGCGCCGAGGCCGAACACCAGCGTGTAGAGCAGCGTGATGTTGATGCCGAGCGCGCCCACCATCTCGCGATTGGAAGCGCCGGCGCGGATCAGCATGCCGAGCCGCGTGCGCATCACCAGGCCGTAGAGGAACAGCGCCACCATCACGGTCGCCGCGATGATGACGATGCGGTAGAGCGGGTAATACAGGTCCGGCAGCAGGGGGACCGCGACATTGAGCCAGGCCGGCAGGGACAGCGTCATGCCGGCCGGTCCCCACAGCAGGCGCACCAGCTCGTTGAAGAACAGGATGAGGCCGAACGTACCGAGCACGTGATCGAGATGGTCACGGCCGTAGAGCCGGCGCATGGCGACCACCTCGACCGCCATGCCGACCAGGAGCGTGGCGGCGAGCGCGAGCGCTGCCCCGAACAGGAAATTGTCGGTCCACGCCACGAACGTCGCGGCGAAATAGGCGCCGACCATGTAGAGCGACCCGTGGGCGAGGTTCACGAGGTCCATGATGCCGAAAATCAGGGTCAGCCCTGCCGCGAGCAGGAACAGCATCATTCCCAGCTGCAGGCCGTTCAAGCACTGTTCTATGAAGTAGATCATCGGATCGGGACATCAGGGACGGCGGGTGCGGTTCGCCTCCTGTTTATTCGCTCCCGTCCCGGTCTACTTCATCGGGCACTTGTCGTGGAAGCGATCCTGGTCGTTCTCCACGATCGTGGTGACGGTCTTGAGCACGAAATTTCCCTCCTGATCCTTCACCACGTCCTGGAGATAGAAGTTCTGGATCGGCATGTGATTGTTGCCGTATTTGAAATTGCCGCGCACCGATTTGAAGTCGGCCTTCTCCATCGCCTTGCGCATGTCCTCCTTCTTGGCTGTATCGCCTTTGACGGCGACGACGGCGCTGTTGATCAGGGGGACGGCGTCATAACTCTGCGCGCCATAGAAGGAGGGACGGCTGCCGTTGTACTTCTTGATGTAGTCGGCGACGAACCGCTTGTTCTGCTCGTTGGGAAGGTCGTTCACCCACTCCTGGGCGCCGGGCACGCCCAGCGCGAGGTCCTTCTGCCGCGGCAGCGTGGTCTCGTCGATGGTGAATGCGGTGTAGAGCGGGATCTGCCCCTTCAGTCCGGCCTGCGCGTATTGCGTGAGGAACTGCACACCGGCGGCGCCCGGATAGAACACGAAGATCGCATCCGGCCTGGCGGCGCGCGCCTTGGACAATTCCGCCGAGAAGTCGAGCTGATCCGGCCACTTGGTCAGCTCCTGGCCGACCACCTGGCCTTTGAAGGTGGAGGCGACGCCCGCCAGCATGTCCTTGCCGGCGGCGTAATTGGGGCCGATCAGGAAGACGGTCTTCACGCCCTTCTGATTCATATAATGCCCCATGGCTTGCGGCGTCTGATCGTTCTGCCACGAGGTCGAGAACACGTAAGGCGAGCACAACTCGCCGGCGAGCTGCGAGGGGCCGGCATTGGAGGTGATCAGGAACGTCTTGGAGTCGACCGCCGATTTCAACGACGCGAGCAGCACGTTGGACCAGATGTAGCCGACGATGAAATCGACTTTGTCGGATTCGATCAGCTTGTCGGTCTTCTGCTTGCCGACTTCCGGTTTCTGCTGGTCGTCCTCGTAGACGACCTCGACCGGCAGGCCGGCCATCTTGCGACCGAGGTGATCGAGCGCAAGCTCGAACGAGTTGCGCATGTCGTTGCCGATCACTGCGGTCGGGCCGCTGAAGGTGCTGATGAAGCCGATCTTGACCGGCTTCTGCTGCGCCAAGACGGTCCCGGCCGGCAGGGCCAGGAACCCGGCCAGGGTGGCCGCGCCGGCGCCGGCAAGCATCAGCCGCAACGATCTCGTCCTATCCATTGTGTTTCCTCCCCTGGGTCCCGCGAGACGATCGCCGCCGCCCCTTGCATCCTGGATCCCATCCGATACGAGCTAACCCCTCGGTCGGAGCAGCAGCGTTTAGCCTTTCGCTCCGAATGGGTTATCGCAACCCCATCGTGCCGGCAAGCGCGCGGCTACATTGTCACAGTCGCCGTTTGCCGGGGGCCGGTAACCATGTTGCGCATAACCTGCCTATTGCCAAGGCAGCATGATTTCTCTTTTCCGACGGCGGTAGGCCGTGGTGCCGCAATGTTGCTATGATGGATCGGTGACGCCGGGCGCGCCGCCCACGGCCGGAGAGGGAGATGGTCAAGGTTCGTTTGCTCAACGGCGTCGTGCCGTTGCTCGTCTCCTGTCTGCTCCAGGGCTCCATGCAGGCCTCCGCCCGCGACTTCCGCGCGGCCGACACCCAGGCGGAGGACTATCCGACCGTGCAGGCCCTCGTGTTCATGGACCAGCTGGTGGCGACGAAAACAGGGGGCCGCCATCGCATCCGGGTGTTCCATTCGCGTCAGCTGGGGGAGGAGAAGGAGACGATCGAGCAGACCCGCGTCGGCGCCATCGACCTCAACCGCACCAACGTCGCGCCGATCGGCGGGCTGGTTCCCGAAGCCAACGTCCTGGCGCTGCCCTTCCTGTTCCGATCGATGGATCACCTCTACAAGGTTCTCGATGGCCCGATCGGGGCCGACGTGCTGGCGAGCTTTGAACCGCACGGATTCGTGGGGCTCGCTTTTTATGATTCCGGTGCACGATCCATCTATAACAGCGTGCGTCCGGTGCGGTCGATTTCCGACCTCAAGGGCCTGCGCGTGCGGGTGCAGCAATCTGATCTCATGATGGCCATGATCAAGGCATTGGGTGCCGAGCCGGTGGCCATGCCTTATGGACAGGTCCTGACCGGGCTGACCACCAAGCTCATCGACGGTGCCGAAAACAATTGGCCGTCGTATATCACCACCAACCACTTCACGGCCGCCCGCCACTACACCGTCACCGAACACACAATGAGCCCCGAGGTCCTGGTGATGTCGCGGAAGGCTTGGGACAGCTTGTCCGTCGAGGACCAGGCGATCTTCCGCCAGGCGGCGCAGGATTCGGCTCAGTTCATGCGCCGGCAATGGAAGTCATGGGAGGAGCGCTCCCGTCAACAGGCGCAGCAGGCCGGCTGTATCGTGATCACGGAGTTCGACAAACGACCTTTCATGGACGCCATGACGGAAATTTACGATAAGTTCCTGAGCGATCCGAAGCTCAGAACCCTCGTGGATCGGATTCGCCAAGCGGAGTGAGCGCACGTTGGTGGTAGCCCTGGAGCAAAGATCGGCAGCGATCGGGGAGGCATCGGCCAAACCGGTGAGCACCTTCGGAATCGAAGGGCTCATTCGCAAGCTGCCGATTCGCTGGCGTATTTTCCTCATTGCCGCGCTCAACATCGCGGTCGCGATCATCCTCGCCACCTTGATCTGGGAGGGGGCGAAGAGCCTCAATGCCGCCTGGACCGACCTGCGGCAGGTCCGCGATTCCGACCGGCTCCTGGCCCTGCTGGAGAGCGAGGCCGGCCGGCTGCAGAACCTGATCCACCGCTATTTCAATCAGCCGAACCCGGAAGTCTTCGCCGAGATCACGCTTCTGCGCGAAGCCCTGCTGACCACGCTGAGGAACCGGGCTTCGGTCGATCCTGTGCTCGCGGGCTCGGTGGAGGGGTTGGTCGAGGTGACGGAAAAGTTCCTTGCCGGGTTCGGCGACCTGCGGGCCACCCAATCCCGGATCGCCCGCACCTACGAGAACGAAGTGCTCAAGTCGGCCCGCGACATGGCCGGGCTCTATGCGATCATCGACGGCGCGTCGGGCGCGCGCGATGCCTTGATCTGGCCTTCCCTCAGCAAGTCGCGCGAGGCCTTTTCTGCCACCGTGGTGGCGGCGAATGCCTATTACCTGTCGCTTGCCTCCTCGGCGGCGGACGACGCCAACAAGAACCTGGAGACGATCGACCGCACGATTCCGGTCATGCTGGACCTTGCCGACAACGATCTGCAACGGGCGGCGCTCGCCAAATTGCGCGAGCAGGCGCAAATCCTGCGCGAAGGCCTGAACAATCTCACGGCCAATTTCATGACGCAGGCCCGCCTGTTGCGCGACGCGATCGACGGCAACCAGGGGGCCATGGCGACGGCGATCGATCAGATTTCGGCGCAGATGCGGCAGCGCGAACGTCATGCGCAGGAGCGGTTCGATCGCACCCTCGGTGGCGTCTACAAGAAGGTGGCGATCATCGCGCTGGTGTTCCTGACGCTCATCGTCGTCATGGGCGTGGCGATCACCCGCAGCATCAGCGCGCCGTTGCGGGAGCTCATGACCGCCATGCGGGCGATCGTGGCCGGCAACTACGAAAACCGGCTGCGCGGCCTCAAGGCGCGCGACGAGATCGGCGACATGGCGCGCGCCGTCGAAGTCTTCCGCGAGAACGCCATCGCCAAGCGCCAGGCCGAGGAAGAGCTACGGGCCTCGAAGGAGCGCGCCGAGCAGGCGCTGACGGAGTTGCGCAATACGCAGGAGAGCTTGATCGAGGCGGAGAAGCTGGCGGCGCTCGGCGGCCTCGTGGCCGGCGTCGCGCACGAGGTCAACAACCCGGTCGGCATCAGCATGACGGTCGCCTCAACGCTGGCGCGCCGCTGCGAGAGCTTCGCCACCGAGCTGGACCAGGGGCAGATGCGGCGCTCGCGGCTGGCCGAATTCATCGACAGCAACCGGGAAGCCGCCAACCAGCTGGTCGCCAACCTGCAGCGCGCCGGCGAACTGATCCAGTCCTTCAAGCAGGTCGCCGTCGACCGCAGCCACGCGGAGCGCCGTCAGTTCGACCTGCGCCATTCCACCGAGCAGATCCTGGCGAGCCTGCGCCCCGGGCTGAAGAAATCGCATATCGAGCTGGTGACGGAGATTCCTCAAGGCATCATCATGGACAGCTATCCGGGCCATTATGGCCAGGTGCTGACGAATCTGTTCCTCAATGCCGTGAAGCACGGTTTCGACGCGGTACCCGAGGGGACCATCCATATCGACGCGCGCCGCGTGGGCACCGGGCATGTCGAGCTCAACTTCTACGACGATGGCAAAGGCATGACAGAGGAGGTACAGCGGCGGGCGTTCGACCCCTTCTTCACCACCCGTCGCAGCGAGGGCGGTACCGGTTTAGGGCTGCATATCGTCTACAACCTCGTGACCCGTCGCCTCGGAGGCCGAATCATGGTCTCGTCCGCTCCGTGGCGCGGCACCACATTTCGGATAACCCTGCCCCTTTCCGCCCCCCGCCAGGACATCGAAGCGGCTCAGGGCGCCGGGTGATCGGATCAAGGCGATGTCTAACGATAATGATCTTCTGACGCTGATCGAGGACGATGAGTCCCTGCTGGCGGCCCAGTATGGGGCGCCGTGGAAGGTCGCCGTCATCGATGACGATGCGGCGGTGCACGACGGCACGCGCTACGCCCTGTACGACTATGTCCTCAACGGCCAGAAGCTGGATATTCTTTCGGCCTATTCGGCCGATGAGGGCCGCCATCTCCTGCGCAATCATTCGGACATTGCGGTCGTCCTGCTCGATGTGGTGATGGAGACCGATTCGGCGGGCCTCGACCTCGTCGGCTTCATCCGCAACGAACTCAAGAACGAGACCGTGCGCATCATCCTGCGCACCGGCCAGCCCGGGCAGGCGCCGGAACGACGCGTCATCGTCGATTACGACATCAACGACTACAAGGCGAAGACCGAGTTGACCGCCGATCGGCTGTTCACCGCCATGACGGCGGCGCTGCGCAGCTACCAGCAGATCCAGCGCATGGTGGAGACGCGACGCGGGCTGGAGATCATCATCGATGCGGCGGCGAAGCTGTTCGATTTCCGGTCGATGCAGCGGCTGGCCGAAGGCGTGCTGACGCAGATCGGCTCCCTCCTCAACGCCGACTGTGCCGGCATCCTGGTGCTGCGCGACGAACGTCAAAATGGCGAGAGCTTTTCGGTGCTGGCGGGCTCCGGCTGCTACAGCCAGTTCACCGGCCTGCGCAAGGTCGACGCCCTGAAGACGGAACTGCGGCAAGTCGTGCGCGAGGCGTTCGTGCGGCGCCAGCACGAGTTCCTTCCCGAACGCTCCGTCCTCTACATGCAGACCGGGAGCGGCCGCGAGATCGTCGTGCTGCTCGAGGCCGCCAGGGAGCTTTCCGAGACCGACCGCACCCTGGTCGAGGTGTTCTGCAGCCGGTTGTCGGCCGCGTTCGACAACGTCATCCTGTACGAGCAATTGCAGGAAGCGAACGCGGGCCTGGAGCAGCGCGTGACCGAGCGCACGCGCGAGCTGACGGCGGCAAACCGGCGCCTGTCGGCGCAATGGGAGCGGCTGCGCGGCGCCAATGCCTTCAAGAGCGAGATTCTCGGCAAGGTTGCGCATGACCTCAAGAATCCGCTCGGCGTGATCACCGGCCGCGCCGAAATGATGATGGATTTTCTCGGGGCAGCGCCGATCTCGGTCGACAAGCTCGCCTCTCAGGTCAAGCACGTCCGCGAGTCCGCCCAGCGCCTGATCGGCATGGTCGACGGCCTTCTCGCCGAAGCCATGGCCGATGCCCTCAACATCAGCATCCGGCGCGAGCCGATCGAAATCCCGGATCTGATCACCGAACTCGTCGAGGCGAGCCGGCCGCTGCTCGAAAAGAAAGAGCAGAGGATCGAGGTGGACGCGCCGCAAAGTCTGACGGTGAGCGGCGACCCCGATCGTCTGCGCGAAGCGATCGACAACCTCGTCAGCAACGCGATCAAGTATTCGCCGATCGGCGGCGGGATCGCCATCTCGGTGTCGCGCGAGGGCGAAGACGTGCTGATCCGCGTCCGCGACAACGGGCCGGGCCTCTCTCCCGAGGACATGTCACGGTTGTTCGGCCGGTTCCAACGCCTGTCGGCAAAACCGACTGCGGGCGAAAGCTCGACCGGCCTCGGCCTCTCCATCGTCAAGCGTATCGTGGAGCTGCACGGCGGCGAGGTCACGGCCGAGAGCCCGGAAGGCGGTAGCGGAACCACTTTCACTGTCGTATTGCCGTTGCAGGCAGAGCCCGCCGCATGAGCCAGCTGCCGCATATCGTCGTCGTCGATGACGAGGCCTCGACCCGGGAAATGGTGGGCGAATATCTCGGCGCGCACGGATTTCAGGTCAGCCAGTGCGACGGCGGAGCGGCGTTGCGCGAGCTGCTCAAGAAGGCCTCGGCCGACCTGATCGTGCTCGACCTCAACATGCCCGAAGAAGACGGGCTGTCGATCGTGCGCGATCTCAAGCAGCACTCGCGCGTGCCAGTCATCATGCTGACGGCGACCGCGAGCGCAATCGATCGCGTCGTGGGCCTCGAGCTCGGCGCCGACGACTATCTGGCGAAGCCGTGCGAGTTGCGCGAGCTCGTCGCGCGCATTCGCTCGGTGCTGCGCCGCAGCCAGGGCGCCGCAGCCGGCGCGCCCGCAGCGGCCACCCCGGACCGACAGGTCGCCCGCACGGTGCGATTCGGGACCAAGTGGCTCGATCTCGATGCCCACGTGCTGCGCGACGAGGAGGGCAACGAGCATCCCCTGACCACGTCCGAATTCACGTTGCTGAAGGCCTTCGCCGACAATCCCAAGCGGGTGCTGTCGCGCGAACGCCTGCTCGATCTGGCCAATGCGCGCGACCCGGAAGCCTTCGATCGCGCCATCGACGTGCGAATCACCCGCATCCGCCGCAAGATCGAGCCCGATCCCGACCACCCTTCGATCATTCGCACCGTGCGCGGCGCCGGCTACCTCTTCTCGCCCGACGGCCGCGAACGCTGACGCGTGCCCCAACGTTTCGTCGCCGGTGCAGCGACGAAACAATTCCCGCCGCCTTGTTTCTTCATTCGGCGACGGCGAAACACAGCAGCCTTGCGCGTAACCGTTTTCCCGCCACCGCGTAAAACTACCGAAAGGTCGCGGCGCTAGCGTGCCCTCAACAGTGCTCCAGTCAGGGGCCGCAGGGAGAGGGTCAATGAACGCAATCACCAAAGGCATGATCGTTTTGTCCGCCCTGATCTCGGCAGGGCTCGTCGCCGCGTTCGAGGGCACTGGCTCGCGCGCCGGTGATCAGACCGCCGCCAGCCAAGTGGCGCAGCGTTTCCCGCTCGCGAACGAAATGTTCACGCCCGTGTCCATGGCAGAGTTCACGGCGCAGAAACGCAGCGCCGAGCAACCCGCGGCAGACGGCCGCCGCAGCGATCGGTTGCCGATGTCGGACTCCTGCGCTCGTCAGGATTGGCCCTACCTGGCCCAGCAATGCCTGGCCTCCGCCGATGGCAGCCCCGCTCCCAAGGTGAACCGCGTCATCACCGTCGAGCGCCGGGTCAGTGACAACGTGTCCGAGCTCGTGCGCATGCCCGTGGCCGATCTGGCCCAGCGCTGAACCGACAAAGGGGCGCCACCGGCGCCTTAACGCCTCCTCGTCGAACTGAAAATCGGAGTACCGCCATGCGTCGCCATGTCACCACGGCGCTCGTCGCCAGCACCTTTGCCTGCATCGCCGCAACCGCAGCATCGGCCAATCCGCTCGCCAGCCTGTTCGGCGCCATCTTCAACGCGCCGGCCGCGCAGCCGGTCAATGCCCCCTATTACCAGTCCACCGCCTTGGCTTATGCGCCTGAGGTCAACCAACCGGTGGCCAGGCGCATCCCGCGCGAGATCGTCGCCTTCAATGGATCTTATGCGCCCGGTACCGTGGTCGTGAGCACGTCGGAGCGGCGCCTCTACTTCGTCCTGCCCGGCCACAAGGCGGTCAAGTATGGCATCGGCGTCGGCCGCGCCGGCTTCGACTGGGCGGGAAGGCAGACGATCTCCCGCAAGCAGGAATGGCCCGACTGGGTTCCCCCGCCCGAGATGCTGCAGCGGCGTCCCGACCTGCCTCGCTACATGGCTGGCGGTCCGGAAAATCCGCTCGGAGCGCGGGCAATGTATCTCGGCGGCACGCTCTATCGCATCCACGGGTCGAACGAGCCGGAGACGATCGGCACCGCCGTCTCGTCAGGCTGCATCCGCATGCTGAACGAGGACGTCGTCGACCTCTACGAGCGCGTGAAGGTCGGAACGACCGTCGTCGTCCTGCGCTGACATCCCACCGCGACAAAGCACCATTGGTTCGGGTGGCGCCGGATCGTTCGCCGGCGCCGTCCCATTGGGCTTCGAGGCAAGGAGGCTCGAATTGCCGAAAAATCTCCTGCCGTGTGAGCCGGTTCACATCCCGGTCGATGCGCAGGAGCTAAAGATATCCATCCGGGGCTGGGACTTGTGATGGAGGAAATTCATGGTCGAATCGAGCTTCTCGCCCGCCCCGGGCGGCGAAATGTCGGATGAACTCAGGCGCCGTCAGCGACCGCGCTGGATCTGCCGCGCCAACGCACCGGGGCGTGACCGCAATTTGGGCTTTTCCCACTACGTGAGCAGCAGCACCATCCTGGCGGGCGGCTGCCCGGCCGTGAGAGATGGGGCCGTTGCCGGCCCCCGCCGCCGATCAGCGCCTACTCGCCACGAATAGGCGGGATGCGTGCCTTGATCCTGGAGACGGTGTAGCGCTTGACCTGCGCAGTCCATTGCGAGTCGACCGACTGCGCCAGCCCGAACAAGCGGATATCGAGCGCCAGATTGGTGACGTAGAGCCACTGCCGATCCGTGCTGAACACCAAGCTCGCAGGGAACAAGAGACCGCGCGGGACGCCAGCCTGCGTGAGCCCGTCGAAGTCTCCCAACTTGGCAATGCCCTTCCCGGTCGGATCGAGCACCACGATCTCATCGGCTTGATTGGCGGCAACCCAGATGTTGTCGTCCTTGTCGAGGATCAGGCCATCCGCGCCATTGATGCTGTTGACGAATACCTGTGGTGTACCGGCCACTCCGCCGCTCACCGGAATGCTGATGACCTGATCAGTCGACGTGTTCGCCACGAACAGCGCGTTGCCAGACTTGTTGAATTGAAGGCCGTTGGCACCGAACGGCGGCACGCCGTTTGGCTCGAGTACGGAATCCGCTGCCCAAACAACTGCGGGACCACCGCTCGCGCCTGTCTTCCAGATTTTCCCGCCGCCGGAATCCGAAATGTACACGTTGCCGGCCTGATCGAAGGTGAGTGCATTAAGGCCGGCGCCGGGAATCGATGTGAAGATGGACGCTGCACCGGTCTGCGGATTGACGTTGAAGACCGTCGCACTGCCGAAATCGATCACCAGTAGCGCGCCAGTGGACGGATGGAACGCGAGCCCTAACAGTTGCGCCGACGAGCCAGCGACGCTCAGCGTCCGCAAGAACGTTCCATGTTCATTGAACACGTGAACCTTGCCAGGACCGGGGATTGGCCCTGTCGTGGTGAACCCGAATGTCCCGACGTAGACATTGCCGTCTGGTCCGACGGTGATGCCCTCCGGCCCGGTGGCGCCGGCCGGCAACACCGCAAACGTTTCGACATTTCCGCGATCCCACGCGCTCGCCGGTGTGACGCTCAGCGTCGAAAGGATCAGGCTGGCGCACGTCAGCGCCGCCATGCCCAACTGGCGTGTACGATCTCGCATGCATTCCCCCCATATGTAAGCGTGCGGTCATTGTGACGGGTCCACCCGCCGATCGTCCGCACGTTTCGCAACCGCATCTTACGTTGAAGATACAACTTTAGGAGCTTCGGCTGTACCCGACAAGCAGGTGCAGCCACGCCTCCGTAAGCGACATGCGCCGCACCACATCGCGCGGCGCGGTGCGCGGACGCTTCATACGCCCAGGGTGCCGGCCTTGGCGGCCGCGTAGCGTTCACCGACCTTGCCCCAGTTCACCACGTTCCACCACGCTTTGAGGTAATCGGGGCGGCGGTTCTGATACTGCAGGTAATAGGCATGCTCCCACACGTCATTGCCGAACAGGACGCGCTTGCCGTCCATCAACGGCGTGTCCTGATTGGGCTTGGTTTCCATGGCCAGCTTGCCGGTGCGGTCGACGGTGACGAACACCCAGCCTGAGCCGAACACGCGTCCGCCGGCTGCATTGAAATCGTTCTGGAACTTCTCCAGCCCGCCGAGGTCGCGGTCGATGGCGGCTGCCACATCCCCGGACGGCCGGCCGCCGCCGGGACCCATGATCTGCCAGAACATCGTGTGGTTGGCGTGCCCGCCGAGATTGTTGCGCACCATGGTGCGGACCGCCTCGGGCACGTCGTTGAGCTTGGCCAGCACGTCCGGAATCGGTTGCTGCGCGATCTGCGGGTGGTCCTTGGCGACGTTGTTGAGGTTGGTGACGTAGGCTTGGTGATGACGCTCGGGATGAATTTCCATGGTCTTTGCGTCGATGTGCGGCTCCAGCGCGTTGGGCGGGTAGGGCAGCGGATCACGTCGGAATGGCCCAGCGGGTGGTGCCGGCGTTTGCGCCTGCCCTTGGACCAGGCCTGGAATAGCGGCTGCGGCCGCGAGACCAGCGCTGGTTGCGAGGAGACGGCGACGAGTGACCGAATGCATGGGGCTTCCTCCTGGACATGTGCCGCAAGCGTAAGGGTTATTGGACTATACACCGTGGATGCGAAGCTTGTCCCTGCCCCGGCGTCCATCGTTAAAGCCTGTTGGCGCGATTCAGTCGTGCTTGCGGTCAACGCCCCGCCGACATTGTCCAATCGCATCAACGCGTTTAGGATCGTACGGGGCGCGAGCGCAAAATCCGGAGCGAGCCGTCAGCAGATGGCGGGTTCGAACGGTCGCTGTTGCGACAGTTGTGTCGGTCTGCAGGGCAGGCATTTAAGGGCATTCATGAGGCTGACTGTTCTCCTTTGCTTCCTGGCCGGCGCGCTGGCGGCCATTATGCCCTTCCCCGCCCAGGCGCAGAATGACCCAGCAGCCGGTCCGCGATTTGCGCTGCTGATCGGCAATGCAAATTACCCGGATGCCGGTGCGCCTTTGCCTCAGCCGCCGAAGAATGTCCGCGCGATGGCCGACGAATTGCGGCGCAGCGGCTTCGATGTGGATATGAAGGAGAACCTCGGCCGCGACGATATGCAGCGGGCAATCGAGGCTTTCAAGCAGAAGATCAGGCCCGGTTCCACCGCGCTCGTTTTCTTCAGCGGCTATGGCCTCCAGGTCAACCGCCAAACCTTCATCCTGCCGGTCAATGCGCAGGTGTGGACCGAGAACGACATCACGCGCCAGGGAATCGGCATCGAATCGCTGCTCGACGACATGCAAGGCCGCGGTGCTCGCATCAAGCTTCTGATCATCGATGCGTCGAGGCGCAACCCGTACGAGCGTCGCTTCCGCGCAGCGGCCACCGGACTTGCGCCCATCACCGCGCCGACCGGCACGCTGATCATCTCCGCAGCCGCGCCCGGCAAGGCGATCGAGGACGAGGGGGCAAACAGTCTCTTCATCGGCGAGCTGGCGAAGGAAATGCGCACGCCCGGACTCACGGCGGAGGAGATTTTCAGCCGCGCGCGCATTGGAGTTTCACGCGCATCCAATGGCGAGCAGGTTCCGTGGGTCTCCTCCTCCCTGGCGGATGAGTTCTACTTCATTCAGCCCGCGTCGAGAGTGGGGATCGGTCCGCCCGTGGACGCCCGTCCGCCGGCCAGGACGCAAGCTGAGCCGACGCCTTCGCCTCCGCCAGCGCAGCCGCCGCGCCCCGCTCAACCGCAAGCGACACCGCCGCGACGGGAGGCGGTCGGTCAGCCGCGCTCGGAACCCGCGGCAACGGCCGCGAAGGCGGGTGACGTCTTCCGCGATTGCGCGGAATGTCCCGAAATGGTGGTGGTGCCGACTGGCGAGTTCGATATGGGTTCGGCCGAACTGGAGTACGAGAAGCCGGTGCATCGCGTCGCCATCACGAAGCCATTTGCTATCGGGCGCCGCGAAGTGACATTCGAGGAGTGGGATCAGTGCGTCGCCGCCGGCAGTTGCTTTCGCGCGGACGATCGTGGTCTGGGTCGCGGCGAACGTCCGGTCACCGATGTCAGCTGGCGCGACGTTCAGGCCTATATCGGCTGGCTATCGCAAAAAACCGGGAAAAAATATCGCCTTCCCAGTGAGGCCGAATGGGAATATGCCGCCCGCGGCGGCACCAAGACCACGTTCTGGTGGGGACGTGACGTGGGCAACCGGTTCGCGAACTGTCGCGACTGTGGCGGCAGTTCGCAGCCGCAAGCCATTACCACCGGAACTTTTGCGGCCAATCCGTTCGGGCTGTTCGATACCGCCGGAAATGCGGCCGAATGGGTGGAGGATTGTTGGAACGACACCTATCGCGGCGCGCCTAAGGACGGCTCCGCCTGGACCAGCGGCCAGTGCGGCCTACGCGGCCTGCGCGGCGGATCGTTCGACAGCCAGGCGCGATACGTGCGCTCGGCAGCGCGATTTCGCTATGACGCCGACGTGCGTTATTACGCCAACGGGTTCCGCGTCGCCCGCGATCTCCCATAGCTTGCCTCAATTGCGATCGAGCATGACATCTTCACGCCTGGTGACGTTCGCGGCCGCAGCCATGGCAACCGCTATGGCGCTTGCAGCGGATCCGGCGAGCGCCGCCGAGGAGGCCAAGCCGACGGGCGCCGTGGTGATCGTCGCGCGCGCCACCAAGGCATGCTTTTCCGCCTCGATCCACGTCACCGGATTCCTCGTGGCGCGCCGCGAAGCCCTCGTGACGCTCGATGCCGACACCTATCGCGTGAGTGAAATTCTGGTGAAGGAAGGAGACCAGGTGACGGCAGGGCAACCGCTCGTGCGTCTGGCGCGCCAGGAGGGCGGCACCGGCACCTCGGCAACGCAAAGTGCTGGCCCGGCCACGGCTTCTCTGCGTGCGCCCGCCGCCGGAACCGTGACACGCGCGACGGCGATCCTCGGCGCCACCGCCAGTCCGCGCGCCGAGCCGCTGTTTCGTATTGCGATCGACGGCGAAATCGAGCTCGAGGCGGAGGTGCCGAGCATCCATGTGCCGAAGCTCGCGCCAGGACAAACCGCGCGCGTCGAGATCGAAGACGGCCGCGAGCTGAGCGGCTCGGTCCGCCTGGTTCCGGCGGAAATCAACCCCACCTCGCAGCTCGGACGTGTGCGCGTATCGATCGAGCGCGATCCTTCGCTGCGGTTGGGAAGCTTCGCGCGTGGGACAATCGATGCCAGCCGCAGCTGCGGCGTCTCGGTGCCGAAAGCCGCGGTTCAATTTCGTACCGAAGGAACGAGCGTCCAGGTGGTGCGCAATCGTGTGGTGGAAACGCGGCGCGTTCGCGTCGGCCTCCACTCCGATCTCAACGTTGAAATCCGCGAAGGCGTGCGCGAAGGCGAGACGATCGTGGCCAATGCCGGAACCTCGTTGCGCGACGGCGATCAGGTCCAGCCGAAATTTGTCGACGAAGTCGGCCAGGTAGAGCGCTAGACGCACTTTCAAGCGGAGTGGATAGCGGTTCGCGGGAGACATGCGACGACTAAAAAGCCGCGGGTTCGCGTCATTCTCCGCTGGCCGCGGCGGTCAGGCGTTCGATGTCGAGAAGCGAGATGCGGCCGCGGCCCAAGTCGATGATGCCAGCGCGGCGCCACTCCTGCAGCTGGCGATTGACGCTCTCGCGCGCGGCGCCGACGTAGGTTCCGAGCTCCTCCTGGGAGATATGCACTTCCGATCCGAAATCGTCCGCGAGCGCACACAGCCGGCGCGCCAGCCGTGCGTGCAGCGGCAGAAGAACGGCTTCTTCCATGCGGTCGCTGACCCAGCGAATGCGCTGGCACAGCATTTCGAGCAGACGGATCGTGATGCGCGGCTCGCGCTCCAGGTAGGTGAGGAAGTCGCTGCGCCGGACCATGAACAGTTCCGACGCCTCCGCCGCGACCGCATCGGCCGTGCGCGGCTGGCCATCGAACAGGGCGATCTCGCCGAACAGATCGCCGGGGCCGAGAACGTTCAGGGCCAGCCTGCCGCCGGCCGCGGTGCCGGTCTCGATGCGAACCCGCCCGCGGCGCACGCCGTACAGCGCGTCTCCTTTGTCGCCCTTCTGGAACAGCATCTCCCCGGATTCCAAGTTCCGCTTCGTGCACAGGCTGGCGATGGCCGTGATCGCCTCTTCCCCGAGCCCGGCGAACAGCGGATTCATTCCGAGCAGCGCTGCAAACTCCGGCCGCTTGCTCTTTCCCGGCGCGGCAAGGTCTTCGGCCATATTCTGTCACCTTGATGCGCTATATAAGCGGGTTGAGGACGAGCCGTGTGGCATCTTGAGTGTACCAAGCGCGCAGGGACCATCAACCGGCTTGCCGGGAAAAGTCCGACCGCGATAGCCCGCATGAATACCGGACCGTCGTACGATCGGCGGAGGCCAGGATGACGCTGAACGCACTACACTCCAGCTGCGGACGAGTTGCAGCATGTCCCGTTCCTGTGGAATCGAGACGGGCTCCAGAAGTTGTGAGCGGCGCATGTTCTCCCTTCCAAACATGCGTCGGGCGGGAGAAGGCGGCGTGAAGTTGATCAAGATCGCAGGTCTCGGCCTCGCCGGGCTCCTCGCCGTCGCCGTATTGGCGCTTGCGGTCGGGATTCCGGCTCAGCCTCTGATCGGATACGTCAGCGGTCGCGCCGCGCAGGCCGGCTACCAGCTGCGTGTCGACGGGCCGTCCACCATCTCGTTGGCGCCGTCTCTCAACATCACCGCCCAGGACATCCGCCTTCTCGATGCGAAGGAAACCGACGAGCTTCTCGCCGCCAAGAATGTCCGCGCCGAGCTCTCGCTGTTGTCTCTTCTGACCGGGGACATTCGCATCAGTGAGCTGCGCCTGGGTCACCCGGTCATGCGGCTGACGTCCGGGCGCACCGGTGCGAGCGGACGCTCATCGAATCCGGCAGCCGGCGGCGAAAGCACGACACGCATTCCGGCGATCGACCGCGTTGTGGTCGATGGCGGCACGCTGATCCTGAGAGACGTGCAGGAGAAGCTCGAGGGCCGGATCGATGCGATCCAGCTGACCGCATCGATACCGGGCCGCGGGCCGGTCGAGCTCGAGGCTGAAGGCAAGGCCGGTGACAACATCCTGCGGTTCGCCGCAAAGGCGAGCTCGGCGAGCCAAATCCTCGAGGGTCGGCCCACGCCGGTGGAAGCCAGGTTGGAATTGCCTGGTCTCCTCAAGGCGCCGCTTTCGCTTACCGCCAGTCTCAAGACGGCCGATCAGATTTTCAGCATCGACGGCATCCGGGGCACGCTCGGGTCGGGACGCATGAATGGGTCGATCGCAGTCGATACTGCGGGCGCGCGGCCCAACGTGAATGCCGGCTTGGTGTTCGATCGGCTCGAGTTTGCGACAGCGGATCGCGGGTCGCGCAACGAGCCTTGGAGCGACCGCCCGATCGAATTCGGTCTGCTGCGCGTGTTCAACGCGACGGTGAAGATCTCGGCGCGCGACCTGATCGCCGGCAATGTTCACCTCACGCCCGCAGAGATCGATGCCCGGCTGCTGGGCGGCCTCATGTCCATCACGATGTCGCGCTCCGAACTGTATGGCGGCCCGGTCCAGGGCAAGCTCGTCGTCGATGCCGATCCCCGCGGTCCCCGTCACGGCGCCAGCTTCGAGCTCGCCAGCGGGAATGCCGGTCCTTTGCTGACCGATGCGCTCGCGTTCGATCGCGTGGAAGGGCGGCTTCGCCTCAAATTCGACCTGACCGCCACCGGGGCCAGCCCCTCCGCCATCGTGTCCAGCCTCGGCGGCACGGCGGATTTCAGCCTCGAGGATGGCGCGGTCCGTGACGTGAACATCGCCAGCATGGTCCGTGCGTTGGCGAGTCGGATGCTCCAGGGTTGGCAGCTGGCGAGCCAGGAGAAAACCGACCTCACCTTGGTCGGCGCAAGCTTCCGGGTGGCAAATGGCCAGGCAACGACAGACGATCTGCGTCTCTTGGGCCCCCTCGTGCGCATCACCGGCAAAGGCACCGTGAACCTGCCGGCGCAGACTTTGGACTTGCGCGTCGATCCCAAGCTTGTCCTCAGCCTGCAGGGGCAGGGCGGACCACCCGATCCCGCGGGTCTCGGAGTTCCGGTCGCGGTCCGCGGCCCCTGGGCGGAGCCGCGGATCTACCCCGATATTGCAGGCATTCTGGACAACCCGGACGCTGCCTTTGCCAAGCTCAAAGCGATGGGAGGTAGCCTCTTCGGTCTATTGGATCCGCAGCCAGGCGGCAGCGCCAAAAAGTCCAAGCCCGAGGATGTCATCAAATCTCTCGACAAGATGATCCGGGGCGACCGCGACCAGCCATCGGACACGAAAAACCACGTCCGGGACATCATTCGCGACCTGCTCGGCCGATGACTGCGGGCGCGGCCGTACGGTCGGCTGCACCATGGCGATTCGGGCGTCTGTGATCTAAATCACATTCCTGGCCCGCCGCTGAGCCCACCTTAACTCCTTTCGGCATCTCATGTCGCTGGCGGAGCAAACGTTTCGTGATCCGGGTGCTGTCCTCGATTCAGCTCAAGCTGTGGCCCACAACCGGCCACTTGCGATCATTGCCCCCACCGGTCGATGATCCGGCACGGTCGCGAGAGGAGCTGATGAAGTCGGAACTGCTCAATGCCCGACCCGGCATGTGGGGCCTGTTCGGCAAATATGTCATCTCATTCGTCGGGCTCGTGGTGTTCGTGCTCGCCGTCAATGGCGCGCTGGAGATCTACATCACCTATCGCGATACGAGCACGACGGTCGCCGCGCAACAAACCCAGAGGGCGGAGGCCATTGCCGACCGCGTCGATCAATTCATCTCCGAGCTGGAGCGGCAGATCAGCTGGGCGACCCGCGCCAGCTCCGGCACGCTGGAGCAGCACCGCGCCGATTATGCGCTGCTGTTGCAGCAGGTGACGGCGATCGAGGAATTGGCACATATCGGCGGTAACGGACGCGAGGAGATCAGGCTGACGCGGCGGCGGGTGACCGTGAACAGCGGCACCGATTACAGCCGCGATCCGAGTTTCACCGAAACCGTTGCCCGCGGGGTCTGGTTCAGTCCGGCTTACTACCGCGCCGATTCCGAGCCCTTCATGACGGTTGCCATGGCGCACTCGGGTCGCAATGCCGGCGTCACCGTCGCGGAAATCAATCTCTCCTTCCTGGGTGAGTTGATTGGGGCCGTGCAGGCCGGACGGCCAGGTTACGCCTATGTGGTCGGGCCGCTCGGCCGTCTGCTGATGCATTCGGATCCGAAACTCACGCCGCGCGACGTCGATTTCGCAAAACTCCCGCAGGTGGAGGCCGCGCGCACCGCGCAATCCATCGTCATCGGGCGCGACCCGGAGGATCGCCGCGTGCTCACGGCATTCGCGCCGATTCCGCGCATGCATTGGTACGCGTTCGTCGAGCAGCCGCTATTGCAGGCGCTCGCCCCGGTGCGCGACCTTTTGTTCCGCCTTGCGTGGCTTCTGGTCATGGGACTGGCCGTGGCCGTAATCGCCGGGATGATCCTCGCACGGCGGATGATTGTTCCCATCCGCGCGTTGCAGACCGGCGCATCCCACCTCGGCGCCAGCGAGTTCGGCCACCGTATCGAGGTCCGCACCGGCGACGAGCTGGAAACTCTTGCGGACCAGTTCAATCGGATGGCGGAGCAGCTCCAGGAATCCTATTCGCGACTCGAACACAAGGTCGAGGAGCGCACGCGCGATCTGGCCCAGTCGGTGCGCGAGCTCAAGGCGCTCGAGGAGGTCGGCCGCGCGGTCGCCTCCTCGCTCGACGTCAAGGCGGTGCTGGCGACGATCGTGACCCGCGCGGTCGAGCTTGCGCAAGCGGATGGCGGCGCGATCTACAACTACGATCCGGCGACCCAGAGATTCTATCTAGCCGAGGCACATGGGTTGACTCCGTCGTTGCTCGAGGCCATTCGGACGCTTCGCATCGATGCGGCCGACAGCCAGATGGGGGAGGCGGCGCGCAGGCAGGAGCCGGTGCTCATCCCCGATCTCGCCCAGATGCCGAACTATCCGCTGCGCACCGTCACGCTTGCCGCCGGCTTCAACTCGGCGCTTGTCGTGCCGCTCGTCGGCCCGGAAGGAACGGTCGGCGCGCTCGTCGTCCAGCGCAAAGGAAAAGGCTCTTTTCCGCCCAGCACCGTTGGCCTGATGCAGACCTTTGCCCATCAATCCGTGCTCGCCATGCACAACGCCCAGCTGTTCCATGAGCTGGAGGAAAAGGGCCGGCAGCTGACGATCGCGAACGAGCACAAGTCGCAATTCTTTGCCAACATGAGCCACGAACTGCGCACGCCTCTCAACGCCGTGCTTGGCTACGCCGAGCTCCTGGTCGACGGGCTCTACGGAGAGCTTCCCGACAAGGCCAAGGAGGTGCTCGACCGGGTGCAGATCAACGGCAAGCACCTGCTCGGGCTCATCAACGACGTGCTCGATCTCTCCAAGCTCGAGGCCGGCCAGCTCAAGCTGTCGCTGGACGACTACTCGATGCAATCGATCGTCGATTCGGTCGTTGCCACCACCGGATCGCTGGCCGAGGCCAAGGGGCTGTGCATGAAGAAGGCAGTGGCTGATGGGCTCCCGATCGGACGCGGCGATGAACGACGGTTGACCCAGGTGCTCTTGAACCTGGTCGGCAATGCGATCAAGTTCACCGATACAGGCGAGGTCGAAATTTCTGCCAAAGCAGCGAACGGCACCTTCGACGTCGCGGTGCGCGATACCGGGCCCGGCATCGCACCGCAAGATCAGATCCGCATCTTCGAGGACTTCCAGCAGGTCGACAACACCAGCACGCGGCTCAAAGGCGGGACCGGACTGGGCCTGGCCATCGCTCGGCGCTTCGTTGAGATGCACGGCGGGACGCTCACCGTCGATTCCTCTCCCGGCGTCGGTTCGACTTTCCACGTCCGTCTTCCCGTCCGCGTGAGCGAGCAAGGAGCCCGGCATGAGTAAGCGCATCCTGGTGGTGGAGGATACCGAGGACAATCGCCGCATCCTTCGCGACCTCCTGACGCGCGCGGGATACGAACTGATCGAGGCGGTGGATGGCGAGAGCGGAGTCGCCATGGCGACGACCCATCGGCCCGACCTCATTCTCATGGATATCCAGCTTCCGGTGTTCGACGGCTACGAGGCGACGCGGCGGATCAGAGCCAATCCCGACACGCGGGCGATCCCGATTATTGCCGTGACCTCCTATGCGCTGTCGGGCGACGAGTCGAAGGTGCTTGCCGCGGGTTGCGACGGTTACGTCGCCAAGCCGTTCAGCCCGCGCAAGATCCTGGCGATGGTGCAAGAACTCCTGCCGCAATAACGAGGGAACGCTTGCACACGCCGCCCCGCATTCTCGCCGTCGACGACGTGCCGGAGAACCTGGCCATCGTCCGCATGCGCCTCGAAGCCCATGGCTATGAGGTCGTCACCGCGGCCGACGGGGAAGAGGCGCTGGCGCGGGTGCGGGAGATTGAGCCCGATCTGGTGCTGCTCGACATCATGATGCCGAAGCTCGACGGGATTTCCGCCCTCAAGCAGCTCAAGCAGGACAGCTCGCTGCGCTTCGTGCCGGTGATCCTCCTGACGGCGAAAGCCGACAAGTCCGACGTGGTGGCGGGGCTCGAAGCGGGCGGCGACGACTACATGACCAAGCCGCTGGATCAGGCTGCGCTGATTGCGCGGGTGCGCTCTATGCTGCGCATCAAGGCGCTGCACGACCTCGTGCAGGAGCAGGCTGCCAAGCTGCAACAGCAGACGGAGCAACTGGCGGCCTGGAACCGGACGTTGGAAGATCGGGTCGCCGCGCAGGTGGCGGAAATCGAGCGGGTCGGCCGGTTACGCCGTTTCCTGGCACCGCAGGTCGCCGAACTCATCGCCTCGTCCGAAACCAATCTGCTGCAGAGCCATCGCCGGGAAGTGACGGTGGTGTTCTGCGACATCCGCGGCTTTACCGGTTTCACCGAGATCGCCGAGCCGGAAGAAGTGATGGCGGTGCTGCGTGAGTACCACGAGGCGGTGGGCGAGCTCATCTTTCGCTATGAAGGAACCTTGGAGCGCTTCGCCGGCGACGGCATCCTCATCCTGTTCAATGATCCCATGCCATGTCCCGACCATGCCGAACGCGCGGTGCGCATGGCCCTGGCTATGCGCGAGCGCCTCAACGAGCTGATCGAGACATGGCGCAAGCGCGGCCACTCGCTCGGTTTCGGCGTCGGCATCGCGCTCGGTTACGCGACGCTGGGACAGGTCGGGTTCGACCGGCGTTTCGATTATGCGGCGATCGGCAGCGTCACCAATCTCGCTTCGCGCCTGTGCGACGAGGCGAAACCCGGACAGATCCTCATCAGCCAGCGCATTTTCGGCCTGCTCGAGCCGTCGATCGAAGCTAGGCACGTCGGCGACCTGGGCCTCAAGGGCTTCCATCGCACCATGCCGACGTATGAGGTGGTCGGCTGGCGTGCCGGCTAGGCTTGGCCCAGGCGGCCGGAGTCCGGTACATTCCGCGCGCCCTCCATTGTCAACTGAAGGATTGATGCGAATGCGGTCCACGCGCGGTGCTCTCGTTGCCATCGTTATCGTGGCGCGCACCATTGCGTCGGCAATGGCTGCGACGGCAGCCGCGGCGACGGCGGCCGTCGCGCAGCCGAGCGCCGGTGCAGCAGTCGGAATGGCCGTGACGGTCACCAAGGCGAGCAGGACCTGCTTCACCGACACTCTCCAGGTGAGCGGCATCCTGGTCCCGCGCGAGGAGGTTTTCGTCCGCCCGGAAACCGAGGGCCTGCAGGTCTCGCAGATCCTGGTGGAAGATGGTGAGCGCGTGACGGCGGGTCAGAATCTGGCCCGCCTCGTGCGTCCCGAAGGTCAGGGTCCCGCCGCCAGCGCAACGGTGCGCGCGCCGGCGGCGGGAATCGTCAACCATCGCGGGATCCGCATCGGCATGACGGCGTCCGCCCGCGCCGATCCGCTGTTCCGCATCATCGTCAGTGGCGAGGTCGAGCTGCAGGGCGATGTTCCGGGGACGCGGATCGCCAAGCTTGCGCCGGGTCAGACCGCGCGCGTGGAACTCGCCGGCGTCGGGGAGGTGACCGGCCGCGTGCGCGTGGTCGCTCCTGAGGTCGACCTCGCCACCCAGCTCGGCCGCACGCGCATCTCGCTCGGAAACGATGAGAAGTTCAAAGTCGGCGCATACGCACGCGCGATCGTCGAAGTGGGCCGCTCTTGCGGCGCGACCATTCCGCTGTCGGCCGTGCTCTACGGTCCGGAGGGTGCCATCGTGCAGGTGGTGCGTGACGACCGGGTGGAGACGCGGCGCGTCCGCGTCGGGCTCCTCTCGGGCGGCAATGCCGAGATCCGCGAGGGGCTCAATGAAGGCGACATGGTGATTGCGCGGGCCGGTGCCTTCCTGCGCGAAGGCGATCGGGTGAGGCCCATCCTGGCCGAGGGCGGCGCCGGGGCGGCGCGTTGATCTTCACCCCGGGTTTGGATCAGGCGGCGCGCTCCACTCCGGCGGACTTCAACAGGCCCGACAATTTCTTGCGGGCATAGAACATGCGAGTCTTCACGGTGGCTTCCGGGATGCCGACGATCTGGGAGACCTCTTCGACCGACTTCTCCTGGTAATAGACGAGGTCGATGATCTCGCGGTGCTCGCTCGAGAGCCCGGTCAGGCACTGGCGGAGAATGGCGCTGGTGTCCTTCTTCTGAACCGCGGTCTCGGGATTGTCGACCGGATCCGCGATGTTGACGGCGGCCTCTTCGTCCAGCTCTTCCTCCGGCCTTCGGCGCAGGGCCGACAGCGCCTTGAAGCGGGCGATGGCCAAGAGCCAGGTCGATACGGCCGAGCGGCCCTCGAAGCTGCCGGCCTGCCGCCACACATCGAGAAAGACTTCGCTGATGATGTCCTCTGCCGTGGCGTGGCTGCGCACCAGCCGCACGACGAACCGGTACACGCGGATATGGTGCCGCAGATACAGGGCCCGCATCGCGTCGCGATCGCCGGCTGCGATGCGCGCCATCAGCGCTTCGTCGGATGTCGCCTGCAGCGGCGCCGGGCGGGCGCGGGCTGCACCGGTCACAGCCGGCTGGGAGAAGTCGACGTACATGGGGCACCTCCTGGATGCACCCATGTCATTACCGGGCTTAGACGGTCCGCGATGTGACCGGGATCACACTCGTTAAGCGCTTGGCAGTAAAGTTGAATTCATTCCGTGCGGACGCGTCGCCGCGACGGTGTCCGCGCCGCATCGCGTCCCGCGCCGACTTTCGCCGGACAGGCCGGCGGCAGGAAAGATCAAGGACTTGATGACCACCGGCACGGCGCCCGAGCTCTCCAGCATGGCGCCGACGTCGATGTAGTCGAATTCCTTCAGTTCCAGCCCATCGATCGAGACGATGGGGCTCGCAAGCTTCATTTCCTCGCGCAGGTGGATGCCGATCAACCCGCCGACGTCGCCGTCGCCGGCGAGGACGACTGGATGACCGTGGGCGATCACGTTGCCGAGCCCCGCGACGATCCCGCGGCAGAACGCATCGAGCCGATGGAAAGTGGCCGAGCCCCGCCAAGGGACGAACACCGCCACCGGACTGTTGCCGCCGCCGAGGTCGAGGCGACGCAGCGCGGCCGTGATCGATGCCGCAATCGAGGCGGCATCGATGGCCTCGCGGTCGAGCGCCATCTCCGGCGCGATCACCGGCACGTTGCGCAACGGCAGGACCTCGAGCGGCGCAACGAAGATCGTGCTGCCGCTCACCTGCATGGTGTACTGCGAGGCGCCGATGACGGTCGCGCGGATGCGCGCGTCGGGCCGCACCAGCCGCAGCCCGCGTCGCTCGACATGATTGCGGATTTCGGTCGCGAGCAGCAGCCCGAGATCGCCATACGCTCTGCTGTCGCCGCCATAGATGTATTCGGACACGCCGCCGGAAAACGAAAGCTGGTCGATGGCGCCGCGCCAGGCGAGCGGGTCGAGGCGCACGAGCCCGGCTCCGCCCGCCGTCGGCGCGCCGCCGTCGATCGCCGCAAACAGGCGGTTCGCCATGCTGGCCGCCAGGGCATGGGCATCGGCCGGATCGAGCCGGGCTCCCGGCGCCACCTCGATCCCGAGCTCGGCGGCAAAGCGCCGGCCAGCCTCCTCCACCCTGACGATGCGCTCACCGGCATCGATCACCACCAGCCGCGCGCCGACGTCGAGCGCGGTGACGTCGACCACCCTGCCGTCAGCGCACACCGCGATCTTCGTCGTGCCGCCGCCCACGTCCACGTTCATCACGTTCGCCTGATCGCGGATCGAGCGGGCGACCGCGCCGGAGCCATAAGCGGCGAGCACGGTTTCGAGGCTGTCGCCGGCACTGACCGCCACCAGCTTGCCGGCTTCCCGCGCGAACAGCTCGCCGATCTTGCGCGCGTTGCGTCGTCGGACCGCGACCCCGGTGAGGATCAGGGCGCCGGTGTCGATTTCATCCGGATCGACCTTGGCGTCGGCATATTGGCGCGTAATGAAGGCGCCGAGCGCATCGGCATCGATCTCATCCTCGGCTGCGTAGGGCGTGAGCAGAATGTCCGATTGATAGAACGTCTCGCGCTCGCTCACGACATAGCGCGCATCGAGGCGCTCCAGCACGATGCGCGAGAACACGAGATGCGAAGTCGAGGAGCCGATGTCGACGCCGACGGTAAGGAGGCAGATCTCGTCCTCTTCGGCGAGCGTGCGTCCCGTGCTCGAGAAGAAGATGCGCCCGCCTTCGGCTTCCTGGTTCATTCAATAACGGCTCCGTTACGACGTCGTGGTGCCCGCGAAGGCGGGCGACCCATAAGCACTGGTCCAGAACCTATCGCACGGCCGGTGGTTACAGGTTCCCGCTTGTGCGGGAACGACGCCGACAGGATATGTAGGAGCCGTTTCACTCCTTCGGCAGCTCGCCTTTGTAATCCTTGTCGTAGAATTCCGGCTTCATCCGGTTGTCGGCGCCGTCGCGGCGCAGCGTCTCCTCGTATTCCTTGCGGATGAACGGATCCTCCATCCAATAGGGGATCGACGAGCCGCCTTCAGGAATGTCCATGGCGGTGTAGTCGATATGGGTCTCGCCCGGCGGGCCGGGCTCGCGTCCGGGATTGTGCGGGCCGAACCAGGCGGTGAGCCGCAGCGGCTCCTTGGATGCGCCGAAATGCTGATGGAACCAGCGGGCGCCGCCGGGCGCCGCCGACACCATGCCCACCGGCTCGTAATCGACGCGCTTGATCTCCGCCGTTTTGCCGTCCTGCCACGGCGTGACGCCCAGCCGTTCGGGCCAGGTGTAGGTGTAGCCTTTGCCCTTGAGACAGATGAGAACCGCGGCCGAGGTGTGGGCGTGCGCCTTGGAATAACGTCCGTTCTCGTGCTGCCCGATCCACAGATAGAACACGTTGCCGGTCATGAACGGCTCGACCCGGCGAAACCCGGGCGAGCGGCGGTTGTCCAGCGGCAGGTCGCAGTTGACGATGTCGGGAATGAAGTTGGTGCGCCGCATCGCCAGGCCGCGCACCGGGTCGGGCTCGATGTCGTCGTTGTACTTGTAGAAATCGTCGGCGCCGTTGAAGCGGTCGCGGAACGCGACCGGCGCATTGAAGATCGCATCGACGTTGTTGATGAGGTTCATCAGGTTGGGGGCGGTCGTGCCGCTCAACAGCAGCGCCGGGCTCGAGCTCGCATTGACGATGCGATGCCAGGCGTTCACCGGAATCGAGAACAGCGAGCCGGCCTGCCACTCGAACACGTGCCGCCGGTTGTCGCCCTCGAGCCATACCTCGGTCGAGCCGCGGCCCTCGACCACATAGAAGATTTCCTCATACAGGTGGCGCTCCGGATTGAGCGCTCCCGCGCCCGGCACCTCGACGACATAGCAGCCCCACTTGCCTTCCGTGCCGTAGAGCTGAACGTAGGTGCCGCGGCCGCCCATGCGCCGCCACTCGCCAAGCGGCAGGTCCTGCACGCGGCGCACGCCGATGTCGCGGAACACCGGAATGCCTTCCTGCTCCATGAATAGATCGTAGGGCGTCTTTGGCCGCCCGAACTTTCCGAAGCCGGCGCGCCGTCCGGCGGTCGGTTCGTGCCAATGCACTTCCGGGACATCATGCATGGCGCGTCCTCCTTGACTTGGCCGTGCGCCGTAGGTGGGCAATGGCGCGCGATTTCGGTGCTGCATGGTGGGCAAATTCGCGATCGCGCCGTTGCCCACCAATCAGCGCTACAGCAGGCGAATTTGCCCACCCTACGGTGTTAAGCCGATTTGGCCTGCGGGTTGGGCAGCTCGGCCAGCTCCGCCGCGTAGGCCTGATCCATCTTGGACGCAAGACCGCGCTTCGCCAGCTCCTGGGCGAAGATGGTGCGGACCGCCGGCTTCTCGTCCACATAGTCGATCTGATCGCCGCCGGCGCGGCGGCTGATCCACGCCTTGGGCACGCCCTGCGCGTTGCGGATCGCCACCCCCTCATGCTTGAAGGCGAGATAGCGCGCCGGCGTCGTGCCGGCGTTGAAATGCTGATGGAACCACATGTTGGGCGGCACCACCAAGGTGCCGACCTGCCAGTCGTAGCGGCGCGGCTCGTCGCCCTCCGGCCACATCAGCGAGTAGCCCTCGCCGCTGAGGATGATCACGTGGGCGCCGGGGCCATGGGCGTGCGCCTTCTTGTAGGTGCCGATGGGAAACTGCGAGATGTGGCTGTTCATCGAGCCTTTGGCCATGTTGAAGCGGATATGGCCGCCGCCGGCGCCGCGCTCCTTGGCGGCGATGAGCGGGAGGTTGACGGCGTCGGCGACGAAGTTCGTCTCGAGCAGCAGGCCCTTTTGCTCTCCTTTGGCACTGAAATAATCCGGCTCGCCCGAGAAGCGATTCTTGAAATCGTGGCGCGTGTTGAAGACGAAATCGATGTCGTCGTAGAGGTTGATCACGGGCGGCGCATTGGTCACCGCCACGTAACGCACCGGGTCCTTGCCGGATCCGTTGAAGTGCTGGTGCCAGCAGTTGAGCGGAACGGCGAACATCGCTCCCGCCTTCCACTCGAAGGCGACACGCTGGCCGGCATCGTTCCATACGGCGGTCGAGCCGCGGCCCGACAGCACGAGGATCATCTCTTCGAACAGCTGTCGTTGGGGCGCAAGCGTTTTACCGGCGGGAATCTCGCAGACGTAGCAGTCGTTCGAGGTGCGCGAGGCCTCGTGATTGATATAGACGCCGAAACCCCCGCGGCGCGGCCAGGCCTTGAGCTCGACCGTGTTGAGATTGGCCACATAATGCGCTCCGATGATGTCCAGCCCTTCAGCGCGGACCCAGCGGGTGTAGGGCGTTTCCTTCTCGGTCGCGAACTTGGCGGCGAGCTCGTCCGAAACGACCGCGGTCTTCGCCATATGTCGTCTCCATTCAGGCGATCATCAGCAACACTGCACCTACTGCGGCGATTGCGACGCCTGCGGTCCGCGTTGCAAGGCGGGCCGCCGGGCGGCTCGACCATGCGCCGAACGCGAGGCCGATCGCGTGCAACCCAAGCGTCGCGGCGAGAAAGCCCGCGCCATAGGCCAGCGCTGACGCGGACTGCGGAAGCTCGGCGCCATGGCTGTGGCCATGCAGGAGCGCGAACGCAGCAATGAGCGTCGTGCTCACCAGCAGCGAGGGCTTGAGCGACAACGCGATCACGGCACCGAGAACGATCACCGACGCCGCGATGCCGATCTCGACCCACGGCAGCGGCATATTGTTCGCCCCTAGCACGGCGCCGAGCGCCATGACGGCGGGAAAGCTCACCGGCAACAGCCAATAGGCCGGGCGGCCGAGCTGCGAAGCCCACAAACCGATCGCCACCATAGCCAGCACATGGTCCAGGCCCGAGAACGGATGCGCAAGCCCGTCAGCAAAACCGCCGGCATGGATGCCGACATGGGCGAGAGCTGCAGAACTGAGACCAGGAAGAACGGCAGCCGCGATGGCGATCGGCACCACGCGCCGCCACGAGAACGAGCCACGAAACGACATTTCGGATGCCTCGAAAGTTCGCCCTATCGCGGGCCGGGAAAGCGCCATTTATTGTGCATTCTACCGAGGCCGTCAATCAACAGCCGCCGCATCCCACGCATGCGCGGGCGGCCGCCTTGTGCTGTGGCGGCCGGGCGGCACCGTTGTGGCACTTGGGTCGGAATGGTAGCGTCGAATCCTATTCGATCGCGGCCGTTGCGGTTGATCTATACGACGGCGACCCGTCGGGACCTGCTGGTCCCAGGCAGGTTTCAGGGAGGACATCATGGCGGCGCGTATCGAGCAGCCCGACGCAATGAGCACGCCTGTCGGGACGGCCGTCAAAGCTGACCCTGCCGCCAGTAGCAAATCCAACATCGCGCCACGCATTCCCTATATGGATCTGCGCACGTGGATCGACGAGGCGCGAAATCTCGGCGAGATCACGGAGGTCAAGGGCCTGTCGTGGCAGAAGGACATCGGCATGGTGTCGGAACTGGCCCTGCACGACGACGCCGCGCCCTGCTTCATTTTCGAGGATGTCCCGGGAAGCCTGAAGGGCAGC
The DNA here is from genome assembly GCA_045801465.1 of Xanthobacteraceae bacterium. GTDB lineage: Bacteria > Pseudomonadota > Alphaproteobacteria > Rhizobiales > Xanthobacteraceae > DATFWC01. The sequence goes on from JBJMSU010000168.1 coordinate 53,104, forward strand.
CGCGTGCTCGTCAACTTTTTCGGCGGCAAGCGCAAGAACATGACGCTCGGCTTCCCAAGCGATCTGTCCAAGCTCGACCTGAGCGAGCAGTTCCGCACCCATTACATGTCCGACCTCAAGCGCATTCCGCCGAAATACGTCGACGACGGTCCGGTGCTCGAGAACGTCATGAAAGGGGGCGACGTCGACGTCACCAGGTTTCCCACGCCGCAATGGCATGAGCCTGACGGCGGCCGCTATATCGGGACCGGCAGCTTCAACGTCACGCGCGATCCCGACGAGGGCTGGATCAATTGCGGTACCTACCGCGTGATGATCCATGACGAGAAGTCGCTCGGCTTTTATATTTCGCCCGGCAAGCACGGGCGGCAGATGCGCGACCGATACGAGGCGCGCAAGGAGCCGATGCCGGTCGCCATCGTGGCCGGCGGCGATCCGATGACGTTCCTCATGGCGTGCAGCGAGGTCCCTTACGGGGTGTGCGAATACGAGATCGTCGGCGGAATGCGCGGCGCGCCCGTCGAGGTGATCAAGGGGCCGGTGACCGGCCTGCCCATTCCGGCCCATGCCGAGATCGTCATCGAAGGGTTCGTTCAGCCCGGCAACGTCCGCACCGAAGGCCCGTTCGGGGAGTGGACCGGCTACTATGCCAGCGACACCCGCCCCGAGCCCGTGCTCGACATCGAGGCGATCTATTATCGCAACGACCCGATCCTGCTTGGCTGCGTCCCCTTGCGTCCGCCCGACGAGATCTGCCGTTATCGCGCCATCGTGCGCTCCGCCTTGCTGCGCGAGAACATCCAGAAGGCGGGCGTGCCCGGCGTCTCCGCCGTGTGGGCGCATGAAGTCGGCAACGCGCGGCTCCTCCTCGTCGTCGCCATCAGCCAACGCTATCCCGGTCACGCCAAGCAGGCCGGCCACATCGCATCGCAGTGCCATGTAGGGGCCTATGCGGGCCGCTACGTGATCGTGGTCGACGACGACATCGAGGTGTCCAATCTCGAAGCGGTGATGTGGGCCGTGCTCACCCGCTCGGATCCGGCGACTTCGATCGACATCATCCACAATGCGTGGAGCACGCCGCTCGATCCGCGCATCGAGCCCGAACGCAAGGCCAAGGGCGACTACACCAACAGCCGCGCCATCATCGATGCGTGCCGGCCATGGCACTGGCGCGACCAGTTCCCGGCGGTCAACGATCTGACGCCGGAGCAGCGCCGCATCGCCATGCAGAAATTCGGCCACCTGCTGAGGTCCTGACGGACCTACACCTCGATATAGACGCTGCCCTCCTCGACGACGGTCGGATAGGTCTTGACCGGCACCATGCACGGCGGCGACACCACCTCGCCGGTGCGGATGTTGAACTGGCCATTGTGGAAATTGCACTCGACGATATCGTCCTCGATATAGCCTTCCGAGAGGGAGCCGGGACCGTGCGTGCAGGCGTCGTCGGTGACGTAGAACTGGCCGGCGACGTTGAACACCGCCAGGACCAGGTCGGCGGTCTCGACGCGGATGGCCGAACCCGGCGCAACTTCATCGGCGCTGCAGAGTTTTACTCGAGTGGTCATTGCCCCGGCTCTTTGTTGACGAAGGCGGCGTCCATCGCGGATAACTGGGCGTGATTTAGCGCATGTTCCGGCCGGATGGGTACCGCCGCGCTGGAGAAAATGCGACCGCGGGGAAGCTCGGTTGCGGCTCGTCCCAAGTCGGTGCGACGCGCGCGAGGCAAGAACCCGACCCGCCGGAAGCGGGCGAACGGCAGGAGTTCTCGTCATGCTCAGAGCGCAACAAAATGAGCTCGTCAGCCAAGCCGGCCCCGGCACTCCCGTGGGGCAATTGTTCCGCAGCTACTGGATCCCGGCCCTGCTGAGCGAGGAACTGCCGGAGAACGAGTGTCCGCCGGTCCGGGTCAAGCTGCTGTCGGAACGGCTGCTGGCGTTCCGCGATACGCAGGGGCGCTACGGGTTGATCGACGAATTCTGTGCCCACCGCGGCGTTTCCCTGTGGTTCGGCCGCAACGAGGATTCAGGTCTGCGCTGCCCTTATCACGGCTGGAAATATGATGTCACCGGCCAGTGCATCGAGGTGCCGTCGGAGCCGGTCGAGAGCGGCTTCTGCAACAAGATCAAGCTGAAGTCATATCCGCTGATCGAGCGCGGCGGGGTGTTGTGGACCTATATGGGTCCGGCGGAAAAGCAGCCGCCGCTGCCCGAATGGGAATTCGCCACCGTGCCGCCGGAGCAGAGCTTCATGTCGAAGCGCTGGCAGGAGTGCAACTGGTTGCAGGCCCTGGAAGGCGGCATCGATTCGAGCCACGTCTCATTCCTGCATCGCAGCGACCTCGAGGCGGATCCGCTGTTCAAGGGAGCCAAGGGCAACAAGTACAACTTGAGCGACTCGCAGCCCTTCTTCGAAGTGGTCGAAAGTCCAGGCGGTCTCTATATCGGCGCCCGCCGCAATGCCGAGAACGGCAACTACTACTGGCGCATCACCCAATGGGTCATGCCGTCGTTCACGATGATCCCGCCACGCGGCGACCATCCGGTGCACGGTCATTTCTGGGTTCCGATCGACGACGAGAATTGCTGGGCGTGGAATTTCGACTACCGGCCCAACCGGGCGCTGACCGCGGCCGAGCTCAACGCCATGCGCGAGGGTCAAGGCATTCACGCCAAGTGTATTCCCGGCACGTTCCGTCCGCTCGCCAACAAGGACAACGACTACCTCATGGACCGCGCCGCCCAGAAGGCCGGCAAGACCTTCAGCGGCATCGAGGGTTTCGCCATGCAGGACGCCTCGCTGCAGGAAAGCATGGGACCGATCGTCGACCGCACCAAGGAGAATCTGGTGTCGACCGACAATGGAATCATCATGGCGCGCCACCGCCTCATGCGGGCCGCCAAGGCCCTGGTGGAGAAAGGCGTGACACCGCCGGGGGTCGATCCGGTCCATCAGCGGGTGCGTTCCGCCTCCGTGATCCTGCCGCCCGACCAGCCGTTCAAGGACGCGGCGCGCGAGCATCTGAAGGTCCGTCCCGATGCCGCGCACGCGTCGGTTTGAGCCATGACCATGACGATGAGCGAATCCGCACGCATGACCACGGCGGCGGAGGCTGCCTTCCGCATCGATGCGCCCAATTCGCAGCCGCGCAACGTCAAGGTCATCGCCCTCGACGGCCCGAGCGAGCGGGTTGTCAAGCACCTCGCCACGCGCGAGTGGAACCAGGCGACGTTCCTGACCGCATCCGCCTTCGACACCTCTCCCGGCGCGGCGCAGCCATTCTCCATGCAAGGATGGCTCAAGGACCTCGCCGGACGCACCAAGAGCCTGGTCGACGAGATCGACACGGCGGACCTCGTGGTGATGATCGCTGCCTCGGGAGAAAATGCTCACGCGGCGGCGCTCGTCGGCGAGGCGTGCAGCCTCAAGCACGTGATGACGACGGCGTTGATCCTCGGCAGCGACGCCACGACCGACGAGGCGCTGTCGAAATCCCTGACGCAGCTGCGGCCGCATGTCATGATGCTCGTCATCTCCAATGCCGACGAATATATCGAGGACATGCTCGCGGCGTTGCGCGCCTGAGCGATCGAACGCGTGCTGCAGAAGACAGACACGTTTCATTGCCCCGCCTGCGGCCGCCTGACGCCGCAGCGCTACCTCTATTCCAAGCACGGCTGCGACATCTTCAAGTGCCAGGAATGCGGCCTCGGGCGCAGCGAAACCACGCAGTTCGATCCGGCTCGCTACTACACCAAGGACTATTTTTCCGGGCAGCATGCCGACGGTTACGGCGACTACCTGGGCAGCGAGCGGGTGCTGCGGCGTGAATTCGCTCACGTGGCCGACGTGATCCGCCAGTACTGCGCCGGCGGACGGCTGATCGAGCTCGGCTGCGCGTACGGATTTTTCCTCAAGGAAGCCAAGCGCTATTTCGATGTCGCCGGCATCGAGCTGGCCGAGGACGCGGCGGCGCATGCCCGGCAGGCCGGATTGAATGTCGTGAGCGGGGTGGCGGACGAGGCCAATCTGGCGCGGCTCGGCCCGGCCGACGCGATCGTTCTGCTCGACGTGATCGAGCACCTGCCGGATCCGCGCGCGACGCTTGAATTGGCGGTCCGGCATCTCAATCCCGGGGGCATCGCCGTCATCACCACGGGCGATTTCTCTTCGCTCTACGCCCGGCTTGCCGGCTCGCATTGGCGCCTGATGACGCCGCCGCAGCATCTCTGGTTCTTCACGCCTGACAGCATCGCGCGCCTGGCGGACGGCCTGGGACTGCGGGTCGAGTCGTTGGCCCATCCGGCCAAGGTGGTGCCGCTGTCGTTGATTTTGTTTCAGCTGCGCCGCATGGTGGGGCTGCGCGGTGGTGTAACGGCGGGCTCGGTCGGGATTCCGGTCAATCTGTTCGACGCCATGCGCATCGTTTTGCGCAAACCGACGCAACCCTGAGCGGCTCTAGCGCCGCGCTTCCGAAGTTCGTAATGCATGGCAACGCGCCCGGATACGAAGTTCGGAAGCAAAGGGGCACGAGCAAGTATGCTTCTGGTGCCGCTTTCGTTTTGAAGTTCCTAGACGAGCTTGCGGCAGACGCTGTAGGAACTTCCAAATCGGCGGCGCCGGGCGTTCATCCCGGCTCTCGCATAGGTCTTGTTGAGTTGTGATTGTCGGATCAGCGATGGAAGTGCGGTCGTCACCGAACGTGTGGGTCGTGATGGCCGCCTACAACGAGGCGCGGGTGATCGCCGACGTCGTGGCCGACGTGAGGACCACTGGCCATCGCGTGGTCGTGGTGGACGACGGATCGAAGGACAGTACCGCCGATGTCGCGACCGGTGCGGGCGCCATCGTCATCAAGCACCCGATCAATCTGGGCCAGGGCGCCGGCCTGCAAACCGGGCTCGACTTCGCGGTGGCACAAGGCGCCGACGTCATCGTCACCTTCGATGCCGACGGGCAACACCGGGCGTCCGATATCGCCGGCCTCATCGACGCGCTCGCCCGCCACGGCGCCGATTTCGCGCTGGGCAGCCGGTTTCTCGGCAGCTCGGTCAACCTGCCGCCGTCGCGTCGAATTCTCCTGCGCGCCGCCACGTGGTTCACCCGCGCGACCACCGGGCTCGACATCACCGATTCCCACAACGGGCTTCGCGCCATGACCCGGCGCGGCGCGAGCCGCATCCATCTGCGCCAGAACCGGATGGCGCACGCGTCCGAGATCCTGCACCAGATCGCGACCAGCGGATTGAAATACGTGGAGACGCCGGTGACCATTCACTACAGTGCCTATTCGCTCGCCAAGGGCCAGACCCTGTTCGACGCGCTGCTGATCATCCTCGACCTGTTCGCCCGGAGACTGCACCGATGATCGCCCAGTTCCTCCTCACCGCAATGCTGTTCACGATCCTGTTGTACGCCTCGATGACCTACCGGCAGGCCCCGATCATCGGCTTCCTAACGGTGTTGGCGGCCTTCTGGGGACTGTACTTCGTCTGGTTCCCATCCCACGCCACCCGGCTTGCCGAGCTGGTCGGCATCAGTCGCGGCGTCGACCTCATCCTCTACACATGGGTGGTGATCAGCCTGATCATGCTTCTCAACCTGCACCTCAAGCTGCGCTCCCAGCTCGAGCTGATCACGCTGCTGGCGCGCAAGATCGCCATCGCCGACGCGGCGCGTTCGTTGCCGTCGCCGTCTGAAGGGCTGCGCAAGAGCTAACGATGCGGCACCGGATCGGCTGAGCTTTTCTGAGCCCTTCGTGATGCAAGAAGCGCGCGCGCCATCATCCAGGCGGCGCCGATCGAAAACGGGCCGATGAGCCCGAGATTGTAGCGCGAATAATGGTTCGCCACCGCGGCATGCAAGCCGACCAGAACGAAGGCAGGAAGCGCATAGAACAGGAATAAGGGCCTCGACCGGCGCACCGCCGCGACGCAAGCCCAGGCGAACAGCGGGATTGTGAACAGGCTCCAGAGGGACGAGACCCAAAGTCCGCACCAGGCAAGCGGCACAGTGGTCAGCAGATGACGCCACCAGTTGCGCGCCATCTCGGCGCTCACGAGCTCGCCGATGATCGGATCAAGCCGCCCACGGGTGTTGACCAGCGCCATGCGGCGGGCGCGGCCCGCGTCGAAGAAGCTCCCGGGCTCGTTCCATTCGAAGCGGCGCATGTCGGCGCCGAACAGCCGTCCGACGATGGTGGGACCGATGGTCGGAAGGCAGTGCGGGAAAGCGAACGCGAACTCGCGCGCGGTCATGTCGTTGAACGCAAACCGCTCCACCAGCGTGGCGGAGCCGTACTCCTCGGTGAACGCCAACTTGCCGACCACGACATCGTTGCGGACCACCCACGGGACGACGAGAACCAGGAAGGCCAGGGTGAATGCCGCCGCCGAGCGGACCCAATCGCGGCGGCGCGCCGCCGAGAACCATCGCGCATGCACGACCATGACGCCGAGCAGGGTCGGCGCCAGCACCAGGAACGAGGCGCGCGCCAGGCAGAGGAGGCCGAGCAGCGCGCCGGCGGCAACGAAAGCGCGCGTGTGCGCGGTTCGCAGGCCCGACAGGAACGCCAGCATCAGCAGGCTGTACAACGAGAACCATAAGCTCTCGGTCATCACGTACGAGAACAGCTCCGCCTCGGCAGCGAGCCCGAGCGTCGCCAAGAGGCCAGCGCCGTAGAATACGCGCCTATCGGGAATGATGAGCTCGCCGGCACGCGCGACCGCCAGCACGCCCAGCGCCAGCAACAACGCATGAAGGAGATGGATCGGCCTTGCATAGATCTCGCAGGTGCCGAGGTCGCGCTGCTTCTCGTTGGCCTCGATGGTGCACGTGACCGCGGCAGCGAAACGCGGGTCCACCTTCATGGCGCCGACCAGCAGCCACGGGTACAGCGGCGAGAAGAACATGCCCGGCGGCGGCGGCGCGGTCGTGCTGTCCACGTCGTCGAACACGCCATTGCTGAACACGTGGTGACGGTCGAGATCGTAGGCGATCGTCAGGTAGAACGACTGGTCGAAGTCGATCAGCCGCTTGTCCGGTCGCGACAGGATCGCCAGCGCCAGCGCCGCGAAGACGAATGTCGCAAAAGTGACTCGTGCGCCGAAACCGGCAAATCTCCGGGCCATCGGCCGGACACTGCCATACGGCCTGCCGTGATGCTACGGTCGTCGGGCGCGCCGCCTCTACCGCAGGCGTTGAAAGATTGCTGTCATGCTCCCGGTCCTTCGGCTCTGCGAAGACATCCTGTCCAACGAGGCCGTTGTCGAGCTGCCGCTGTGTCCGCGCATGATCTTCGTCGTCCACGGCGCGGTGACAATTGCCGGGCGTACCATGATCGATGGAGAAGCGCGGTATGGAGACGGTCCGCTGCCGCTGGTTGCCGGAAAACAAGGCGCCACCCTTTGGCGCTGGGAACTCGTCCCGCACGGTTCAGGCGATGGCGCTCTGGATGGTCCCGGGATTGCGTCGCGCAACAAAATCTCGGCATCGCTCGAGACGATGCCGCGCGGCGATCTGCTCTGGCGCGGCGACAGCGTCGGCTTCCCGCCGGGCGGCTGCGCCTACCTGCATCGCCACCAAGGACCCGGCATCCGCTGCCTCATCGAGGGCGGCATCCGAATCGATACGCACGGCCGCTCCACGTCGTACGGCCCGGGCGGTGCCTGGTTCGAAAGCGGACCCGACCCAGTGTTCGCACAGGCCGCGGCGGACCGGCCAAGCCGCTTTATCCGCGTCATGATCCTGCCGCGCGCGCTGATGGGCAAGAGCTCGATCGAGTACCTCAACGACGAGGACAGGGGGAAGCCCCGATCGCAGCAGTACCGGGTCCTGGTCGACGCGCCGCTGACCCTGGCGCCTGCTGACTCAATCTCATCGCACGCTTGAAATCGCCATCGACGGTTATCCTACCGTGTGAGGTGATGCGGCAAATTGCCAGTTGGGCGATATCGAATTCGTCCCTGGAACGGCTCTTGCATCGTCCGATCCAGCCATCACGGCGGATCGGAGGAACGTCTCGTTGTCCAAGGCTCATACCGGGCAGCCGGCGCGGTGCACGCCGTCGCCCGGCAACCAGATGGACCAGAACCTCAAGATCGCCCTCGTCGACGAGAGCGCAATTCGCGCCGCCATCCTGGAGGCGGGCCTGCGCGAGGCCGGTTACACGCACGTGGTCCGGATCGGCGAAACCAAGGACCTGCTGGCCCGCATCTATGCGCTCGATCCCGACGTCATCCTGATCGACCTGGAGAACCCGAGCCGCGACATCCTCGAGCAGATGTTCCAGATGAGCCGGGCGGTGAAACGGCCGGTCGCCATGTTCGTCGATCAGAGCGACGCCGACTCGATCCGATCGGCGGTCGATGCCGGCGTGTCCGCCTATATCGTCGACGGCCTGAAGAAGGAGCGCATCAAGTCCATCCTCGACCTGTGCATCTCCCGTTTCAACGCATTTTCCCGTCTGCAGAGCGAGCTCGAACACGCCAGAAACGCGCTCGACGAGCGCAAGGTGATCGATCGCGCCAAAGGGATCCTCATGCGGGCCAAGAACCTGTCGGAAGAAAGTGCCTACGTGCTGATGCGGCGCACGGCGATGAACGAAAACAAGAAGGTGATCGAAATCGCGCAATCGATCATCACTGCGGCGGAGTTGCTGAAATGATGGACGGAGAACGATTGCGGGTGGGCTATATTCCGCTCGTCGACGCGGCCGCGCTGATCGTTGCCGCCGACGCGGGTTTCGCGCACACGGAAGGCCTCGACATCGAGCTGGTGCGCAGCCGAGCGCCCGGACCACGAACCGCTCGACCGCATCGGAGTCTTTACCGGACGGGCGTTTCCATCCGGATCATATCTTCGACCGCGCGGGCTAGCGATGCGGGTGCCGTGCGTTGCATGCGAGCGCATCAGCCTGCCCAATTTTTGCGCTGCACAATCATTTCGCAATCGACTGTCCTGGTGCGTGATTAAGCAGCAATCCGGTGCCCGCCGGGCTCGCTGGCGAATGCTCCCAAACATCTGATTGTAAATACGTTTCTGCACCGTCCGGCGTTTGGCACGAAGCTTGTAATGAGAATCGTGATCGGCGCTCGACGGCGCCGCGGTCCAATGGCGGGCCGACCAGCAAAGCCGCTGCTCTGGGGGACGCTTTGTAGCACCTCCGGCCGCGGCTTTTTTTGTCGGTGTCAATGCGGAAGCGGACGGTCGCAAGGACATTAAGACGTCAACGTCGAACAGAGAGGACCAGCCGTGACGATCAAGAAAAGACCTGCGCCGCGATCGGCCTTGAGCCGGCGCGCTTTCCTCAAGACAAGCGCCGGCACGGCAGCCGTTCTGGCCTGCGTGAAAGCAAGCTTCATCGGGGGCGTGCATGTCGCCGAGGCGGCCGGTCCGGAGGTCACCAAGGCGCTTCTCGGCTTCATCGCGCTCACCGATGCGGCGCCGCTGTTCGTGGCGAAGGAGAAGGGGATTTTCGCCAAGTACGGCATGCCCGACGTTGAAGTGCAGAAACAGGCGTCGTGGGGCACCACGCGCGACAACCTCGTGCTCGGCTCCGAGGGCAACGGCATCGACGGCGCCCACATCCTGACGCCCATGCCCTACCTGATCAGCGCCGGCAAGGTGACGCAGAACAATCAGCCGACGCCGATGTACATCCTGGCGCGGCTCAATCTCGACAGTCAGTGCATCTCGGTCGCCAAGGAATACAGCGAGGTCAAGGTCGGTCTCGACACGGCGCCGTTCAAAGACGCGCTGATGAAGAAAAAGGCCTCGGGCAAGGCCATCAAGGCCGCCATGACGTTTCCGGGCGGCACGCACGATTTGTGGATTCGCTATTGGCTTGCCGCCGGCGGCATCGATCCCGACCGCGACATCGAGACCATCGTGGTGCCGCCGCCGCAGATGGTGGCGAACATGAAGGTCGGCACCATGGACTGCTTCTGCGTGTGCGAGCCGTGGAACCTGCAGCTCATCCATCAGGGCATCGGCTACACGGCGATCACGACCGGCGAATTGTGGAACCGGCATCCGGAAAAATCTCTTGGGCTGCGCGCCGCCTGGGTCGACAAGAACCCCAAAGCCGCCAAAGCGCTGCTGATGGCCGTGATGGAGGCGCAGCAATGGTGCGACAAGGATGAGAACCGCGAAGAGACGGCGGCGATCTGCGCCAAGCGCCAATGGATCAACGTGCCGGTCGCCGATGTCACTGATCGCATGAAGGGCAAATTCGACTACGGCATCCCCGGCAAGGTGGTCGAGAACAGCCCCCACATCATGAAGTACTGGCGCGATCACGCCTCCTATCCGTTCCAGAGCCATGATCTCTGGTTCCTCACCGAAGACACGCGGTGGGGCAAGTTCGAGCCGACGTTGGACGCCAAGGCGCTCATCGGCAAGGTGAACCGCGAGGATCTCTGGCGCGAGGCGGCAAAGGATCTCGGCGTGCCGGCCGATCAAATCCCGACCTCGACGTCGCGCGGCAGGGAGACGTTCTTCGACGGCAAGGTGTTCGATCCGGACGACCCGGCCGCTTACCTGAAGAGCCTCTCGATCAAGCGCGTCGAGGTCTGAGGCGCGGGCGAATGGCCGCGCAATGCATTCGCCCGGCGAAACAACAGAGCAGTCGACATGGCCATGCTGATGACCAAACCGGAGAGCGCGCGCGCCGCATCGCCCGTCGCGACCGCGCGCGTGCTGCCGCTCAAGGCGCCGAAGCGGCCGCTCGCCGACCGCCTCGGCACGGTGATCGGCAACATCGCGTCGCGCGTCGTGCCGCCGTTGGTCGTTCTCGCCGCTGCCCTGCTGGTGTGGGAGCTCCTGTGCCGGAAATCCGGCGCAACGTTGCCGCCCCCCTCGGCGGTCGTGCGCGACACCTGGGAGCTGATCGTCGATCCGTTCTACGATCGCGGCGGCATCGACAAGGGCCTGTTCTGGCATCTCTCGGCCAGCCTGCAGCGTGTGGCGCTCGGCTACGCGCTGGCCTCCATGGCGGGGATCGCGCTCGGAACCCTGGTCGGCCAATCGACCTGGGCGATGCGCGGCCTCGATCCGATCTTCCAGGTGCTGCGCACAGTGCCGCCGCTCGCTTGGCTGCCGCTGTCGCTCGCCGCGTTCCGTGACGGGCAACCTTCGGCGATCTTCGTCATCTTCATCACGGCGATCTGGCCGATCATCATCAACACGGCGGTGGGCATCCGCAATATCCCGCAGGACTATCGCAACGTCGCGGCGGTGCTGCGGCTCAATCACCTCGAGTTCTTCTGGAAGATCATGGTGCCGTCAGCCGCGCCCTATATGTTCAGCGGGCTGCGGATCGGCATCGGCCTCTCGTGGCTCGCCATCGTCGCGGCGGAAATGCTCACCGGCGGCGTCGGCATCGGCTTCTTCATCTGGGATGCGTGGAACTCGTCCCACATCAGCGAGATAATCCTGGCGCTGGTCTATGTCGGGCTGATCGGCTTCGTGCTCGACCGCATCGTGGCCGGTATCGCCACGGTCGTCACCCGCGGCACCGCCGCCAACTAGCGCATGTCTCGGAAAAGTGGGAACCGGTTTTCCGAAATAGAACATGC